>REAR01000012.1 GCA_004295245.1 Sphingobacteriales bacterium
TGTATTTAAATAGGTAAGATCGCAGTTGGCACTGTCGTTAGCCATTACTAATAAAACACCGCCCGCTTTTACCCAATTGCTGATAGCTTTTACCGCAGCCTCATTTATGTAATTAGGCGTTGGGTTATCTTTTGTATGGTCTGCATCAACAATAATATATACACTTGCATTTTTTAAAGTAACCGCTGTTGGTGCCACATCCAAAGAAGCTAATTTTGCACCATATCTTTCAAAGATGGCACCCAGTGTATAAAAACCTGGATGAGACCGTTCTTCCCAAGTGTAATGCCAGTAATCCAATGTGTATTAAAATAACGGTCTAATAAAACGGTTTTGCTTTTACCAATAATTTGCGTGGATAATTTTTCCATTTCAGTACTGGCTAATAAAAAAGCTCCAATACCTTTAGGATCGTTTACAATTACCGGCTCGCTCATATAATAAGCAAAGCTTCCATCGCGGTAAGGCTTGCCACCCAAGCCAGAAACCTTAACCGTACCATGCAAATTGGTTTGCCCATTTTCTTCTTTAATAAATTTATTTATAATACCTGCATAGCCTTTTTTAGCAATGGTAATTTTCACTGCAGGCAGGTAGCCTTTTCTTACGCCTTTTGCAACCGCATATACAAATTGGCACGATGCTGAAGCTTCGAAATAATTTTTTTCTTTGCCGGGGCCAGCATAATTCATCACATCATACCACAAACCAGTTGCAGGGTCTTGTTGTTTTTCAATGGCATTCACCAACCTATTTAAAATAGCAATTAGTTCTTTGCGTTTTGGGTGCTGTGCCGGAAAATAATCCAGCGCATCAACCAACGCATCAGCATACCAACCCATGGCACGGGCCCAAAAATGAGGTGAGGTTCCGGTTATTTTATTGGCCCATTGTTGTTGCTTGCTTTCATCCCATGCATGGTATAATAAACCTGTTTTTGTATCCCTTGCATGTTGTTCCATCCAAATAAATTGATTGGCTATATCATTAAAAGCACTGTCTTCATGAAACAACATGGCATACTCTGCATAAAACGGAGCACCCATATACAATCCATCCAGCCACATTTGATTGGTATAAATTTTCTTGTGCCAAAAACCACCTTCATTGGTTCTGGGGTGGGTTTTTAACTGGCTTCTCAAATGATCAGCGGCCTTCTTATACTTTTCTTTACCGGTAACACGATACAGTAATAATACCAGCTTGCCATTATTTACATGGTCAATATTGTATTCTTCCAGTTCATACCCTTTAATACTTCCATCGGGTTGCACAAAAAAATCCATCTTCTGTTGTATGGCATTAAAATAATGCACATCGCCACTGTTCATCCATGCACCTTCAAAACCTTTTAATACCACCCCCATATC
The DNA here is from genome assembly GCA_004295245.1 of Sphingobacteriales bacterium. GTDB lineage: Bacteria > Bacteroidota > Bacteroidia > Chitinophagales > Chitinophagaceae > JACMLD01. Next base: position 1,371 of record REAR01000012.1, read on the forward strand.
ATAACTCCATTTGTTTTGGCTGCCTACCGGTATAGAATCCTTCCATATATTCATTACGGTGGCTGCCATTTTCTGGCTAAGTGGCTGCGCCATGGTTGCGGCACTTATTAAAAGCAAAACAATTGTACTATTTTTTTTCATGTAGAACTTAGCTTTTGTACTACTATTAAGCAGTGTTGTGTCACTCACTGCAACAGTAGTATTTTAATTGAGCGTTTGATAATTGAAATCAGAATAATGCTTATTCAAATGCTTAAGGGTGCGACGCAACGAATGCAGACCGGAGCGGTGCAGCCGGTAACAAAAAATTATTCGATCCAGTTTACAGCATTTACGGTAGCCCCTAATTCCAGTTTAATTTTCTCTTTGGCTTTATCCGCCTTTGTATTTTTTATAGTCACTTTATTGGTTCTGTCGCCACTCACTCTAAACAATAACTCGCTTCCTGCTTTGTATTGAATGTTATCGAATACCAAATCATCGCTTTGCACAATATCAATAACAGGGTTGGTTTCTTTACTGATGATAGTTATGTTTTTTAAAGTAATGCCACTGGCTTCTTGTATATCAATTCCTTTTTTTGCCTGCAGCACCATGTTTTCCATTACAATATTTTTTACATGCATTTCGGGCAGGCCTCTTACAAAAATTCCTTTCTCTGCACCGTTGCAATACACATTGCTGATGTAAAAATTTTTAAAGATTGGTGTGCTCTCATCAACTGGTTTAAATTCTACCGCGGGCAGTTCTCTTTTTTCTCCGGCTAAAGCAATAGGGTCTTTGGCCATATAATACATATCAAACAAAATGGCTTCTCCCGGAATGTCTTTCATATAAATATCTTTGATATAGATATTTTCTACCACGCCACCACGGCCGCGGGTGGTTTTAAAACGCAAGCCAATATCGGCACCTACAAATGTGCAGTTGCTTACAAAAATATTACGGGCACCGCCACTCATTTCACTACCAATTACAAAACCACCATGAGAAGCATACACCGTGCAATTACGAATGATTACATTTTCAATAGGCCTTCCTCTTTTTCTTCCCTCCACATCGCGGCCACTTTTCATACACAGTGCATCATCGCCCACATCAAAAACTGAATTTTCTATCAATACATTCTTACAACTTTCAGCATCTATACCATCTCCATTTTGCGCATACCACGGGTTTTTTACAAATACATTCCGTACCGTAAGATTCTCGCATAATAATGGGTGCAGGCACCATGCGGGTGAGTTTTGAAAAGTGACACCTTCTAATAAAATAATTTTACAATTGGTAAGCAGTAACATATTGGGGCGTAAAAAATCTTTGATACCGGCATAATATGCTGCATCTCTGCCCGGCACAATGGCACCTGGGTTAGCCGGCATTTTTGATGCTTTCATAAATGCTTCAGAAGGATACCAGGTGCGTTGATCTTCACTGGTAACTCCGCCACTGTTTACTAATTTTCTCCACTGGCTGGTGGTAAGCTTATCGCTTTTAACGGCCCGCCACACATCACCATTACCATCAATTATTCCTTTACCAGTAATAGCAATATTAACCGCATCCGTAGCAGATATGGGCGATTGATTGCGCATTTGCTGTAAGCCTTCCCAATTGGCTTCTACCAATGGGTACTGTGTTTTATCGCTGGTAAACAACAAGGTTGCCCCCACTGCTAAATGCATATTGATATTACTTTTTAAAACGAGTGGCCCGGTTAACCAAAGTCCTTTAGGTACCAGCACCACACCACCGCCTTTTTTGTGCAAACTTGTTATGGCTTCATTAATAATTGAAGTGTTTAAAAAATAACCATCGGGTACGGCACCCAGCTTTGCAATTGAAAGCGTGTCTTTCTTAAACTTAGGACTAATAATTACCGGTAATTTGACAGGGAACTGTGCTGCCACTTCTAAAATAAGAAGAGTGAATGCAGGTATAAGGAAACGTTTTTTCATTACGACAAATAATCTGTACACAGCTAAGAGCTGTAAGGTTTATAATTCTACAATTTTACCTTAAACCCACTCGCTTTTATGGGTTTAAATAGGTTTTATTTACGCAAACGATGCCGGGAACGCTATCAGCAAAACGCTTACATTTTAACGGCCTGCCGGGCTAATAATTTCCATTCCTTTCCAATCTTTTGCCATACCAGCAGTACTCTCAAATGCACATCAGCAATATCTTTTCCTTTATCGTGTGTTTTAGCAGTAAGTATATGCCGAACAATAGCTGTAGTACCGCTTACCAATACGGTTTGCTCAGTTAAATCAATAGATAAAAAATCTGAGTTGCCACTTGCAATCTTTTCTACAAACTCTTTTTTATCATCTATATGTCCACCCGAGTGGCCATAGCTCAAGTGTTCTGCAGCCAGTTTTTCTAATATCACACCATCTCCATCAACCATAGCCTTACGTAACTGCTCGGTAACAGCTAATACTTTTGCTTCTTGTTTGGTTTGTGCCATAACAGGTATCATGCTTATACTGCCAATAATACTCAGTATAAAAAATTTAAATTTCATACTTCTTATTTTATAGTTACCAGTGGCAGCTGTATGTTTTATGTCTGCAACGGGTAACACAGTTATTTAAAATTAAAACCGGTTTGCCATTGGCACTAAATCTGTCAGCTCGCTAATTTTAACCGGGCGTTTTAAGGCAATACTTTTGCGGGCAGCTATACCAATTAAAATACTCATAGCACCTTCCCGGGTGCCAGCCATTACGTGGTGCGGATTATCATTCGCATCAATAAACATTCTGCGTTGCATGCGTATATCGCCACCGCCATGACCGCCCTTTATTTTTGGCGTGGTATATATCTCAAAATTCTTAGCAAAATTATCCATGGCAATAATCTCTCTTACTTCACCGGTAATAGCATCATCAGCATTACTCATTTCTACTGCGTGGCGTTTGCCCTGATCATCTTGTGCTTTTTGCATATACGGTATATCTTCCCAAGTTTCTACACGCCCATCCATACCATTAAAAGCAATCTGCCAACCCTCATACGGAGAATAGGTAGTTAATGAATAATTGGCCACCACCCCGTTTGCATATGTTATCTGTGCACTCATCTTATCCCATATATCAATATCATTACTCCATACACAGCCGTCTCTCAGGTAACCATCATGCGGCTCGTTTTTAACGTATAAATTCACCAGGTGCTGGTTCTGCGTTATATCCCAAAAGAATTTACAATTGGGTTTATGTTCGCAGCCACGGCATTTAGTTCCGCGGAAAGCATGATTTTTTCCATAGTGCTCCAAGGTTCCGTATGCCATTACTTCTACCGGCTCACTATTCAGCCACCAGTTTAATAAATCAAAATGATGGGTGGCTTTATGTACCCATAAAGAACCGCCTTTAGCCACTTTACCATGCCAGCGCCTGAAATAATCTGAACCATGAAATACATTCAGGTACCAGTTAAAATCTACTGAGGTAATTTTTCCAACACGGTTAGCAGCCAGCAATTCTTTTAATTGCATGGCATGTACGCTGTGGCGGTAGTTAAAGGCCACTATTACTTTTTTACCGGTAGCTTTTTCTGCCGCTAATATTTTAGCACATTTATCTTCATCGGTAGTCATTGGTTTTTCTGTAATAACATTAAATCCTGCGTGCAATGCTTTTACAATTATTTCATCGTGCGTACTGTCTACTGAGGTTACAATAATATAATCTGCTTTCACCGTCTTTAGCAATTCATCTACATTGGTAAAAGTGGGGCAGGCTACTTTCATATATTCTTTAGCATAAGCCACGCGGCCGGGGTTAATATCGCATAAACCCACAAACTCGCTACCCGGAAAATTCTTGAGCAGCTCTTTACCCCAAAAGCCCGTACCCCGCACACCGGTGCCTACCATTGCCAGTTTTATTTTTGTATCAGATGCTGCAGCAATAGAAGAAAAGGGATGCAGCATGAGCGATGCGCCGGCTGCGGCAGTGTATTTTACAAATGAACGTCGTTCCATAATTGCAAATCGTTAGAAGGTGAATAATATTTTTTATGTTACAAGCTGTATCGCCTTGCTCAACTTTTGTTGCGTCGCACCCTTCAGCTGAAGTGTGCGACGCAACGATGCTTAACCGGAGTTACCGCCGCTGGTTACATCATTTTTTTTAATTGGTTATTCTAAACCAATCTATGTTTACATAACCCGCATCGTTTATTTTTTGTACCCGGCTGCAAAACAAACCTAATGTAGCGCCAATCCATTTACCCGGTTTTGCAGTATAGGTTTTGCCAATGGGTAGATACTGTTTATCATCGGTACTGTACTCAAAACTATACTGGGTGTTATTGCTCACTTTTACACGCAAATAAATATCCGTACTGTTCATCTTTTCTCCATCCTGCACTGTTTCCAGTGTTGCTTTCTCGGCATCGGTACAACTGATTAATTGCAGGTAATTACCATCGGCCTTTTTTTCAATAGCAAGTGCTGCATAATCTAAGCCCAGCACGGCCAGTCCAAATTTCTCTCCCACTGTCTTAGGATGAAAGCTAAACTTAGCAGTAGCTATAAATGCAGGCGCCGGAAATTTTTGAGTAAGCAATTGCGGGTAACTCCATAACAACGCATTGCTATCTGTTAATACTGCAAACATTCTTAAAAATCCATTGGCTGTGGTGTAACCAAATGTTTCTTGCGGGTTAGCCTGCCATTGCCATTGCAACCCTAAAGAAGTAGTATTAAACTCATCAGTAGTGGCTGGCACCTGTATTGTTGTGACTGCTGCTGTAAATGGTTTTTTATAAGTCAATACCGGCTCACCTATACCATCTCCATTGGCATCGCTGCCAATTACGGGCCAGCCATTTTTCCATTGCATAGGTTGCAGGTGTACCACGCGGCCATAAGCATCTTTATCCTGAAAATGCAAAAACCAATCTTCTCCATTTACAGTATTCACCCAGGCGCCTTGGTGTGGCCCATTGATGGCAGTATTGCCTTGCTGCATTACCACGCGGCGCTCATAAGGGCCATAAATATTTTTACTGCGCAATACTACCTGCCAGCCCGTGCTTACACCTCCTGCCGGGGCAAATATGTAATAATAGCCATTGCGCTTGTATAATTTAGGGCCTTCAATGGTAGGGTCGGCTTCATGGCCATCATACACCATTACTACATTGGCATTGGCAGTATCCCCTTGTTTGTTCATAGCTCTTACCACCAGTATTGATTTTATGCCTGCACGGCTGCCGGCATAAGCATGGGCCAGGTAACAATTGCCATCATCATCCCAAAACGGACAAGGATCTATTAACCCTTTACCACCTATTACTAATTTGGGCGACGACCAAGGGCCTTTTATATTTTTTGCTTTTGTTACATAAATACCAAAATCCGGATCGGGGTAATAAATTAAAAACTCGTTATTATGGTAGCGAATGGCAGGCGCCCACACACCACCCCCATGTTGTACTTTATTAAAATGCGCAACAGGTATTTGCAAAGGCAACGCATGCGCCACCAATTGCCAGTTTATCAAATCTGTTGAATGTAAAATAGGCAAGCCCGGTGCATGGTTAAAACTGGAAGCCGTTAAATAAAAATCGTTACCCACACGTATGGCATCGGGGTCAGAATAATCGGCATGAATAACCGGATTATTATAGGTGCCGTTGCCATTATCGGGCACCCAAACCTGTGCAGTTATGGGTTGTAATAACAGACTTACTAATAATATGCTTAGCACTTTTTTCATACTGTTATTACTCTTTTAGCGGCATTGCTTTTATAACCAGCTTCAATTATTGCAATTACTTTTTTTGCATCTGCAGCTGTAACAGGTGCAGTTGTTTTATTTACCAGTGCTTCGTAAATACCATCGTAATACTGCATGTAATTGCCAGTAGCAGTAGTAATCTGTTCTTTTACAAAAGCTCCCTCTTTCTCATAATGCGCCCAACCACTTTCAGTAACCGGTTCAACGCCCCAGCCCTCGCTATTAGGTACAATATGTGCTTGCAGTGCCGCTTCCTGCACGTCTGCTCTGCTTTTAATAAAAGAACCTTTTGTGCCGTGTATAATATAACCCTGCGGTTCTTTGGCAAAGAAAGTGGCCTTTAAACGCACCCGCATGGCCGGGTAGTACAAAAGGATTTCAAAGTAATCATCAACTTTAGAATTAGAACGGTAAATGGCAATATCTGCAAAAACGGCTTGCGGCCAGCCAAATAATTGCAAAGCCTGGTCAATTAGATGTGCCCCTAAATCGTATAAAATTCCTACTGCCGGAGTGGGCGTTTCTTTGTGCAATTTTGGGCTAAGCGTTGGCGTAAACCGATCGTAATGTATTTCTGCTTCTTTAATGGTACCCAATGCGCCGCTGGCTATCATATTTTTAACCGTTGTAAAATCGCTATCCCACCGCCGGTTTTGATAAACAGACAATAAGCGCTGCTGTTGTGCTGCCAAATCTATTAACTGCTCCGCTTCAGCAACCGTTGCCGTAAAAGGCTTTTCAACAATCACATGCTTACCTGCCTGTAATGCTTTTGAGGCTAATTCAAAATGTGTAACGCTGGGGGTATTTACCACCACCAGTTCTATGGCATCATCCAGCAACATATCAGCTACACTGCGAAAGGTTTTAACAGCAGGATATTTTTCTGCAGCCACGTTTTTACTGCGCTCTACCACGGCATACAAATTAAAGCCGGGGTGAGTAGTAATAAACGGCGCATGAAACACCCAGCCACTCATACCAAAAGAACATAAAGCAGTATTAATAACAGGCATGCTATTTATTTAAAAGTTTCTAACCAATTTTTTAAACGTTCCATCCAATTATCGGCGGTGGTTTTATTATACATACCAAAGCCGTGGCCGCCTTTAGGGTACAAATGCATTTCTGCAGGCACTTTGTTTTTTATACAAGCTTCATAAAAACGCAGGCTGTTAGCCACGGGCACGGCACCATCATCTCCGGCATGTACTAAAAACACCGGTGACGTAGCGGCTGTTACCTGCAACTCGTTGGAGAAATACTGCATGCGATCTGCACTGGCTTTTGCACCAACTAAGTTATTGCGAGAACCTTTATGTGTGATGGTACTGTCGAAACTGATAACGGGGTAAATTAAAATACTAAAATCGGGCCGCACAGAAACAGTGTCTTTATTAGCTGCATCGGCATTTACAGTAAAATGTGTGGTAGCTGTAGCAGCTAAATGCCCCCCGGCAGAAAAACCCATAATCCCTATTTTGTTTTTATCTACACTCCATTGTTTGGCATTACTGCGCACCAAACGGATCGCTTGTTGTGCATCCTGCAAGGGTGCCATACTTCTATCCAAATTGGTGGTATCATCAGGCAACCTATATTTTAAAACAAAAGCCGTAATACCCCATTTGTTTAATTCTTCTGCCACACGGGTGCCTTCTTTATCAAAAGCCAAAATCTGATAACCACCTCCCGGGCAAATTATAACAGCTCTGCCATCTGCCTGCGCCGGTTGATAGACTGTTAATGTAGGCACACTTACTTTAGCAATGCGGGTTACATTGTCTTTTGTAACACTGTTTTCTTTATTGGGAGCTTCTTTGGCGTTAGGTATTGTACCTGCATACAG
>REAR01000013.1 GCA_004295245.1 Sphingobacteriales bacterium
CACGCAACCCTAATTGTTTCCAGCCATCAGCATTTATTGTATTGGGGTTAAAATAAAATAAAGAGGCGTTGCCCGGTGCGTCGTAATAAGAAGTTCTTATAGCATCTTCATCGATATAAGTTAGCTGCGTATAATTCTTTTTTTGTGGCGGAGTATTTAGAGAATCTAACTGTGCAGACAATTGCTTTAATTTTTTTTCAGCAACAGGTATGGATGGCTTTTGCGGCCACCAGTAAGACATGCTAAAAACAAAGGCAATTAACAGCAATAAAAGCACCACCCCGGTACGCTCTTTTTTACTGAACGTGAGATAATCTTTAATAAACCGTTTCCACATAATAATAAGTTGTAATGGAGCTAAGGGTAGGATAAAGAACTGTTTTCAAAGGCGGGTTACAAGATTGAAGTTAGGGCAGTACTTTTTTGTTTTCAATACAACTTTGTGGGTATTGTGTGTGAAGCAAATAAAAAGCTGACATAAGTGTTTATGATTACAGGGGATTACTAATTGCCCTTTATTTATTTAAAAAGCGTTTGTATTAGCAAATCAGAACAGTTTATTTGACGTTTTTTCAGCATATAAATACAATATGAAAATACACCAACAACATCTTTACAAAGGTAAATGGATAAATAAAGCAGGGGCATTAGATGATGGCAACCAGTATCAATTAGTTTTAGTGTTTGGCGCTGCTGAATGTATTGCAGACGCACCGTTTTATGAGAAATTAAAAAAGGATTACCCGAAGGCGGATATTGTAATATCTTCTACCAGTGGTGAAATTGCGGGGGATACCGTATATGATGATAGTGCAGTGGTTACCGCCATTTCTTTTAATAAAACAACCTGCAAAGCAGTAGTAACACAAGTGCAGGAACATGCTAATAGTTTTGAAACAGGGCAACACTTACTCAAAACGCTTCAAGCCACCGACCTTTCTTCGGTTTTTGTTATTTCTGATGGCACAAAAATAAATGGTAGCGAACTGGTGATGGGTTTTAATGAAGACAATGTAAATAATATTCCTATAACAGGTGGCTTGGCAGGAGATGCTGCCCGCTTTATCAGAACACTTGTTGGTTTAAATAGTACACCCACAGTTGGTAATGTGGTAGCGGTAGGTTTTTATGGTAAAAATTTAAAACTGGGGCATGGTAGCTTTGGTGGTTGGGATGAATTTGGGCACGAAAGAAATATTACCAAGAGTGATAAAAATGTATTGTTTGAAATAGATGGCAGAAATGCGTTGGATCTATATAAAGAATATCTGGGACCATATGTAGACGAACTTCCCGGTTCGGCCTTGTTATTTCCTTTATCAGCAAAATTGCCAGGTGCTACCGATGCGGTGGTAAGAACCATTCTGTCGGTTGATGAAAACGATAAGTCGATGACCTTTGCCGGTAATTTGCCAGAGGGTAGTAAAGTGCGTTTAATGAAAGCTAATTTTGATAAACTCATTGAAGGCTCATCTACAGCAGCACAATACAGTTTTGAAAATATTACGGGTACTAAGCCAGACCTGGCTATTTTAATTAGTTGTGTGGGGCGAAAACTGGTTTTACAAGAAAGGGTGGATGAAGAAGTAGAAGCAGCGAAAGATATTTTTGGAGATGGCACTGCTATTACCGGGTTTTATTCTTACGGAGAGATTTCACCTTTTAATCCCTCCTCCAGGTGTGAGCTGCACAACCAAACCATGACGATTACCACTTTTTCAGAATATTAAGCTTTGTGAGTGAATACAGGTATGCCTTATCATAAATTACTGCAAAAACAATTAAACAAGTTATTACACGGTCATGAAAACATGCCCGAGGAATGGCAGCGTTTTTTAGAAACGGTGAGCCGCTCTTATGCTACTTTTGAAAAAGATAAAAATTTATCGGAACATGCTTTTGCAATTAGTGAAAAGGAGTATCAGGAAATAAATAACCACCTTCAGTTTCATAATGAAATTACCACAGAGTCCATTCATAAGTTAAAAGCCGCTATAAAATCGTTGGATAAACAAGCTCCGGTATCTGATGCAGATATGGATGACGACTTAATTAATGTGATTAATTATCTGGAGAAGCAGATTTTAAAAACAAAAGATCTGGAGCAATTACTGATAGGGGCAAAAGAATCTGCAGAATTAGCAGCTAAGGCTAAATCAGAATTTTTGAGTGTAATGAGCCATGAAATACGTACGCCTTTAAATGCTATAATTGGCAATATTCATCTTTTACAACAAGAAGAACCGTTGCCCCACCAAAAAGAGTTTTTAAAAGCACTGCAAATATCTGCTAATAATTTACTTAGCCTTATTAATGATGTGCTGGATTTTAATAAAATTGAAGAAGGAAAAATTTTGTTTTCAACAAAAGATGTGGACCTGCGTGCATTGCTGAATAATGTTAGCATGGCCCACCGGATACGTGCCGCAGACAGAGGAAACAAGATTGAGCTATTGGTTGATGAAGCTGTGCCTGCAGTGGTAAAGGCAGATGATGTAAGGCTTAACCAGATATTAAATAATTTGGTGTCTAATGCCATTAAGTTTACAAAAGAAGGCAGTATAACTTTACAAATGCAGGTGGCCCAGCAATACGAGACCGGAGTGGCTATTGGTTTTTCTGTAAGCGATACGGGTATTGGTATACCTAAAGAAAAACAGGCGTTGATATTTGAACGATTTACACAAGCAAACTCAGAAATAACCAGAGAATACGGTGGCTCCGGCCTTGGGTTAACTATCATTAAAAGATTGCTGCAATTGCAGAAAAGTGATATCCATCTTGAAAGTAATGCCGGCAAAGGATCTGTTTTTTCTTTTATCCTGCATTTTGAAAAAAGCGATGCAGTAATTAAAGAAGAAGATACAATAGATACGCAGCAGTACGATTTACTGGGTGCCCGTGTTTTATTAGTAGAGGATGTGCATTTTAATGTAATGGTGGCAGAAAAAATGTTAACCAACTGGAATGCTGTTGTTGAAGTGGCAGATAACGGCAAAATAGCAGTAGATAAACTTTCAGCTTCAACGTATGATATTGTTTTAATGGATTTGCAAATGCCGGTAATGGATGGTTATACTGCTGCCCGTACAATACGAGGGTTGCAGATAAGTACGCCTATTGTTGCCTTATCCGCTTCTTCTTCAGGAGACGTGATACAAAAAGTATTAAACTGTGGTATGAATGGTTTTGTATCTAAACCATTTGTGCCAGAAGAGTTGTTTAAAGTTATTTATAAGCACACGGTTGCGCTGCACAAAGTTGCCTGATTTTAAATAGTTATGATAAGCCCATCATAGGCAAGGTGGATACCTTGTGGCAAATTGTCTTGAATTATTTGATGGCGGCCTAACTGATGGCTGATATGTGTATAATATGCCGTGGGAATATTTAATTGCTGCACAAGGGTGGTTGCTTCATCTAGCGTAAAATGCGAAATATGTTTTTCTTTTCTTAATGCATTTACTACAATAATTGTACTGTCTTTTATTTTTTCTCTTTCTGCAGCATCTATACGATTTGCATCTGTTATATAAGTAAACCTGCCAAACTTAAAACCTAATACCGGCATTTTTAAATGCCACACCCAAAAGGGTTGAATGTGTATGTCTCCTACAGTAAAAGATTCGTCGTTAATAGTATTTAGCTGTATTTCTGGCACACCCGGGTATTTAGTATCTGCAAATGCATATGGAAATTCCCGTATCAAAACTTCCTGCGTCATTTCATTGGCAAATACGGGCATGGGTTTTTGAGAAAAAAAATTAAAAGCTCTTACATCATCCAAGCCAGCTACATGGTCTTTATGCGGGTGTGTAAAAACTATGGCATCTAATTTTTTTACACCAGCTCTTAGCATCTGATACCTGAAATCTGGCCCCGCATCTACAACAACGGTGGTGGTGGTGCTTTGTACTAATATGCTACTGCGTAAACGCTTGTCTTTTTTATCAGGTGAAGTGCATACTTCACAAGGGCAGGCTATCATGGGCACACCACTGCTGGTGCCGGTACCTAAAAATGTTATTTGTAATGGGGTTGACAAAATTTTGCTGGTTGCTATTGCAAGTTAAAACCTTGCGGGCAGTTACAAAAAAAGAAAGCCGCAGCTTTCTCTTTTATTATTTTTCTTCTTCGTGGTAGCGGGCCAATACTTCTTCGTACACTTTGCGGGTTTCTGGTGTAAAAAACTCGGCCATTATATTAAGTTGTGGTATTAATTCTATAAGTGTGTTAATGCGGCCTTCCAGCTGTAAAAATTTATTAAGCACCACTACTTTTTTATGTTCTAAGATGCAATAACCGCTTTGAAAAGTACCTCTCTCGTAGCGTAAAACATATTCGGCTTCTTCTAGTATTTTCTCAATTTTATCCAGCGTGGTTTGTGTGTACTTCATATTCTTTTTTATTCTGTAAGTTCTTGCACAAATTTACAGCTTGCGGGGCCGGTAATGAAAGCGGTTTATCCACAGTTTGAGAGCGAGAATGTGAGCATTTTACTGGGTGTGCCTATAAAAATACCATTGCTTATGCTGTGCCACAAAATGTTGCTGCTTATTGTGTGGTACAAGTGTGCGACGCAAGGATGCTGCACACTGCACTGCTGCTGGCTACTTACTGGTCATTTTAATTACGGGCACTATCATTTCCTCAAGGCTAATGCCGCCATGCTGAAAAGTATTTCTGTAATAGTTAACGTAATAATTGTAATTATTGGGGTAGCATAAAAAGCCATCTTCTTTAGCAAAAATGTAAGAGGAGTTGACACTGGGCGTTGGCAAGCCTCCTTCTTTAGGATCTTTAAAAGCCAGCACCTCACGGGTTTCATAATGTAAATTGCGGCCGTGTTTGTAACGCAAATTAGCCGTGGTTTGTTTATCGCCCACCACGCGGTAAGGTGTTTTAACCCGCACACTGCCATGGTCTGTTGCCAATACAAGGTTTATTTTTTTATCGGCTATTTTTTTTAAGGCCTGGTGCAGCGGACTGTGTTCAAACCAACTGCGGGTTACGCTGCGGTAGCTCATTTCATCTCCGGCCAATTCTTTCAATACTTCCATTTCTGTACGGGCATGGCTAAGCATGTCTACAAAATTGTATACTATAACATTTAAATCGTTTACCAGCAGGTTGTGTATATTATTCACCAGTTCTTGCCCGGCATGGTTGTTTACAATTTTGGTATAAGAAAAACGGATATTGTCTTTTTTTAAGCGTTTCAATTGCGCTCTTATAAAATCTTCTTCGTGCATGTTTTTGCCACCCTCATCTTCATCGTTTTTCCAATAGTTAGGAAATTGTTTTTCTATATCAATAGGCAGCAACCCGCTAAAAATTGCATTGCGGGCATATTGGGTGGCGGTAGGCAGTATTGAGTAAAAGGATTCTTCTTCCAGTATGCGAAAGCTTTCTGCAAAAATAGGTTGTATGGCTTTCCACTGATCAAAGCGCAGGTTATCAAGCAATACAAAAAAAGTAGGCGTGCCTTTTTCTACATGCGGCAGCACTTTATATTGCATTAAGCTATGGCTCATTACCGGTGCATCGGTGTTTTTAGGGTTTACCCAAGAAGCATAATTTTTAGAAATAAATTTAAAAAACTCAGTATTGGCTTCTGCTTTTTGTGTTTGAAAAACTTCCTGCATTTCGGGGCTATCGCTCTTGGCCATTTCCAGTTCCCAGTATGTGAGTTTTTTATAAATATCCATCCACTCATTATAATCGGGGTTACTATTTAGTGCCATAAATAGGTTTCTAAATTGCTGTTGGTAGGACGATGTTGTTTTTTCTGCCACCAGTCTCTTATTATCCAGAATTTTTTTAAGGCTCAGTAATACCTGGTTGGGGTTAACCGGCTTAATCAGGTAATCACTTATCTGGCTGCCAATAGCTTCATCCATCAGGTTCTCCGTCTCGTTTTTTGTAATTAATACAATGGGTATTTGCTGGTTTACCTCTTTAATTTGAGCCAAGGTTTCAAGGCCGGTAATGCCAGGCATGCTTTCATCTAATAACACCACATCAACCGCGTTTTCTTTTACAAACTCAATTGCATCAAAACCGTTGGTCAATGTTTTTACATCGTATCCTTTATTTTCTAAAAACATTTTTTGCGATTGCAGGCTCTCAATTTCATCATCAACCCAAAGAATAGTAGCTAAAGACATAGTGTTATTTTTTATTTGTTGCCAGCCTTGTGCCGCTATTCAGCAGCCGTTGCGTCGCACACTGCAACAGTAGTAATGCTGTGTGGCAATAAGGTTGGCATATTATAAACGGTGTTGGCATAAATATAGTTTATCCGCCAGCCTTTGTACATTTGCAGGCTACTGTTTGCCGAAATTTTAACAAAAACCATGCAGCATACCATCCGCAAAATTATTAACGATCCCGTTTATGGTTTCATCACCATCGACCATCCTTTTATTTTTGAAGTTATTTCGCATCCCTGGTATCAACGCTTGCGGCGTATTCATCAAATGGCATTTGCACAATTGGTTTATCCCGGTGCTGTACACAGCCGCCTGCACCACTCTTTAGGTGCGTATCATCTTATGTGTAACGCCTTAACAGAACTTAAAAACAAGGGGGTTCAAATAACTGCTGATGAGGAAGTGGCCGCTAAAATTGCCATATTGCTGCACGATATTGGGCATGGCCCATATTCTCATGCATTGGAGCATCAGGTAATTGAAGGCGTACACCACGAGCAATTGTCTATTTTAATAATGCAATACCTTAACCAGGTATTTAATGGCAAGCTGCAGCTGGCCATAGATATTTTTACCAATAATTACCACAAACCATTTTTGCACCAGCTCATCAGCGGCCAGTTAGATGTAGACCGTATGGACTATTTAACCCGCGATAGTTTTTTTACCGGCGTAAGTGAGGGGGTAATTGGTTACGACCGTATTATAAAAATGCTGGCCGTACAGGAGGGCAACCTGATGGTGGAAGAAAAAGCAATTTATTCAATAGAAAAATTTTTGGTAAGCCGCCGGTTAATGTACTGGCAGGTATACCTGCATAAAACGGTGCTGGGTGCCGAGCAGATGTTGATACGGGTTATTAAAAGAGCCAAAGAACTAATAGCAGCAGGTAAGCCCTTAAGTTCTGGCTCAGTGGTATTAGATTTTTTTATTAATAACCCCAATGCCAGCCAGCAAATAGAACGGCACCTGGAAAAATTTTGCCAGCTGGACGATTATGATGTATTAATGGCAATAAAAAACTGGACACAGCACCCCGATAAAGTGCTGGCACTTTTGTGCAATGGCATTATTAGCCGCCGGTTATTAAAAGTTAAATTCCAGCCAACACCTTATAAAGACGATTACATAAACACAGTGCGGAATACTATTTGTAAAAAAATAGGAGTTTCTGAACAAGAAGCGGCTTATTTGGTTTTTACCGGAGAGGCAATCAATACCACCTACGATCCCTATGAAGAACGAATCAATATCCTATTTAAAAATGGTACCATAAAAGATATTTCAACGGTTGATAATGCACTTATTCATCATAACCTGGCCAGCCCGGTTAAAAAATTTTATATTTGCCACTTAGCAGTATAAATGCGGTTGCCGGCCTTTGATGTATAAGTTATAAAAGACTCTTTAACTATAACCACTCTTTGTATGACGTTTTCTGCTGCACAAATTGCAATGCTTATTAACGGCAAGGTAGAAGGCAATGCCAATGCTACCGTTGCTTCTTTTGGTAAAATAGAAGAAGCTAAAGAAGGCCAGCTGGCTTTCTTAGCAAATCCCAAATACGAAGAACACCTGTACACTACACTTGCCTCCGTTATAATTGTTAACGAAACGCAAGAGTTAAAGCAACCCGTAGCTGCTGCTTTAATACGGGTACCCGATGCCTATTCTGCATTTGCCACACTGCTAAGCAAATACCAGGAAATTATAGCACAGCAATTAACCGGTATACAAGAGCCGTCACATATTGATAAATCAGTAACCATGGGCACACAAGTATTTGTGGGTGCTTTTGCTTACCTGTCAGAAGGTGTGGTGGTAGGTGACCATGTAAAAATTCACCCCAACGCATATATTGGTACTAATGTAAAAATTGGCAATAACACCACCATACATGCCGGTGTAAAAATTTATCACGATTGTGTTATTGGCAACCATTGCACCATACATGCCGGCACCGTTATAGGCAGCGATGGTTTTGGCTTTGCGCCACAGGCAGATGGCAGCTTTAAAAAAGTGCCGCAAATTGGTAATGTGGTTATGGAAGATTATGTAGAAGTAGGTGCCAATGCTACAATAGACCGTGCCACTATTGGTTCTACAATTATACATGCAGGTGCCAAATTAGATAACCTTATACAAATTGCCCATAATGTAGAAGTAGGTAACAACACTGTTATTGCTGCACAAGCCGGTGTAAGCGGCAGCACCAAACTGGGCAACAATGTAATGATTGGTGGGCAAGCTGGTATAGTAGGCCATATCAGTATTGCAGATGGTAGTAAAATAAATGCACAAAGCGGCGTCAGTAAATCAATAAAAGCTCCCAATAGTGCCGTTACCGGCTCGCCGGCGTTTGATTATACAGCGGCCTTGCGCAGCCAGGCCGTTAGCCGCAACTTACCCGAAATAGAAAAGCGTATTAAAGAATTAGAAAAACTGGTACAGCAACTGCTTGCAGAAAAAGTTTCCTGATCTTTTTTTTGATTGCCAGCAGCAGCGCTGTGTGCAGCATCCTTGCGTCGCACACTTGTGCTGGTTGTATGTCAATGGTCAATAGTTAATAGTACTTAGTGTATGCCATTAACCAACTACCGTACAAGTGCCGCTAAAGTTGGTATAAAGTGCAACAGCTACTTGCCCCTTATAGCGTTGCAGCTAACAGGTGCGACGCAAGGATGCTGCCATACTTACCAATGCTGGTAACAAAAAGTTTCATAGCCAAACTGTATCTTTGCCGCAACCG
>REAR01000162.1 GCA_004295245.1 Sphingobacteriales bacterium
ACCATTTTAGTGCGGTCTAAGAAAGGTTCTATCATTACGCCTTCCGGTAAATTTTTTTCAATTTCTTTAATGCGTTCTTTAACGGCTCTTATTACTTTTGAAGAGTTTTCGCCTTTCAGCATCATTACCACTGCGCCGGTTACTTCGCCATCGCTATTAAATGTCATAGCTCCGTAGCGGTTAGCCTGCCCGGTTTTAACCACTGCCACATCCCGTATCAGCACCGGCATACCGTTATTAATATTTTTTACTATTATGCTGCCAATATCTTCATAGGTTTTTGCAAGCCCTTCTGTTCTTATAAATAATACCTGTGGGCCTTTCTCAATATAAGCACCACCCGTGTTCTGGTTGTTTTTTTGCAAGGCAGTAAATACATCTGTAATGGTTACACCAAGGCTTTGCAGTTTATACGTGTTAATAGCTACTTCATACTGTTTTAATGTGCCGCCAAAACTACTTACATCTGCTACACCAGCGGTGCCCAGTAGTTGTCGCCGTACAATCCAGTCTTGTATGGTGCGTAGTTCTGACAGTGTGTAATTGTTTTCAAAACCTTTTTTAGGTTTTACCATGTATTGAAAAATTTCTCCTAATCCGGTAGTAACCGGCGCCAGTTCGGGGTTGCCGGCATCTGGGGGTATTTGTGAACGCACTAGTTGCAACCGTTCTGTTACCTGTTGCCTTGCCCAATACACATCGGTATCATCTTTAAAAACAATGGTTACTAATGATAAACCAAATCTTGAGAAAGAACGCATTTCTATAATGCCCGGTATGGTTGCCATGGTTTGCTCTACCGGAAAAGTTATTAAACGTTCTACCTCTGGTGCGGCTAAAGACGGAGAAACAGTGATTACCTGCACCTGGTTATCTGTTATATCTGGTAAAGCATCAATGGGTAGTTGTGTGGTGGCAAACACCCCCCATACAATTAAGCCTAATGTAAATAGCCCAATAATAAGTTTATTGCGAACGCTGAAGCGTATAATAGCTGAAAGCATACATCAAATTAATAAAGCATTGAAAAAAATGGTTGGTAGCCAGCATTGTAACACAGAGCGTCTTTACTTGCGTCGCACTCTTCAACAGTAGTATTTCTTATTTGCTTTTTTTTGAAATTTCAAATCAGAAATAGCAACGCTCAAATGCTAAAAGGTGCGACGCAACAACTGCTGCACAAAGCGTTGCCGCTGGTTACCAAAAAATAAAAATTGAAATAATAAGTATTGTATTATATGCGGGGAGGCTGAAAAATACTGGCACTTGCTGCCGTGGGAAAGAATGCATTTTTATGTAAAGAGAAATTTGCTGCCAAAGTAGTTTCTGTTGTAGGCAAACCATGTGCGGGTGCCGGGTGAAAAAATACCACCGTGTTGCCAGAGCAGCAATCGTGGTGTGTTTTAAAGGGCAGCTTCATATCGTTATTATCGTGCGGCGGCGCATCAGAATAATGCAGTTGAAAAAAAGCCCACACACCTAAACCGGGGTTGGCATTGCTGTGTTCTTTATAATGCTCAACAAACTCGTAGGTTTTTAATAACTGCCCTGCTTCTGTGTTGCTTAACAGAAAAATGGTTAAAAAGAATATGGCAATTATTTTGCGCATTGGTTTCAAAAATACAGTTTTTTGGTAAACCCGCGGGCTGTTACTATAAAGTTAATCTGCTTTTTTGAACGTACTTTTAGTACAAACATTGCATCTGTAACACATGCGTATGGTAAAATTAATGGCGCTGACCACCCTTTTACTGGCAGCAAACAGTTTAAAAGCTCAAAAAGTTGACAGTATTTTTTTTAACCTGTACACCGACAGTTTAAAGAAAGGTGTGCACAATTATATTAATATAGATGGTAAATTAAGCAATGGCCGCTGGATGCCGCTTACCACCAAAGAACTGAACTTTAGCGCCAGCGCTGGTAGCTTTGATGGCAATAGCCTGGTAATAGATACCAGCTTTAGCGGAGAAAAGGTATTGGTAACTGCCGTGCTGAAAGCGAACCCCAGTATAAAAAAAGAAACGGTTATTTATATAAAAAAA
>REAR01000220.1 GCA_004295245.1 Sphingobacteriales bacterium
CAAATAATTCATCTTTTATCTATTTTTAACAAAGATATGGACTCTAAAAACCCAATAATTGTAATTTAAAAAGAAAATATATCAATAAATTGCCTAATAAGTTACGGCAAAGTTATCAGGTTGGCACAAAACCCGCCTGATAACTTCTCTAAAATCACATTTAAAAAAACATTAGCCCATGAAACGCTTACTAATTGCCTGTTTACTGGTTAGTTTTGGCACAATGGCCCAAGCACCAAATCAACACCAGCCGTTCAACGGACTGCTTCAAAAATACGTTACTGCCACGGGTAAAGTTGATTATAAAGGACTGAAAAATGAAAAAGCGGCGTTGGAAGCGTACCTCGGCCAGCTATCCAAACAAACACCCACTGCTTCTTGGAGCAAAAATGCGGCGCTTTCTTACTGGATAAACGCTTACAATGCCTTTACTATCAAACTGATATTAGACAATTATCCCACCAAAAGTATTACCAATCTAAGTGGTGGTAAACCCTGGGACACGAAGTTTTTTGAGTTGGGAGGAAAAAAATATTCGCTCAATCAAATTGAAAACGACATTGTACGACCGCAATACAAAGATGCCCGCATTCATTTTGCCCTCAACTGTGCCGCTGTTTCTTGTCCGCCGCTGGCCAACACTGCTTTTACGGAGGCCAATCTCGAAGAAATGCTCAACAGCCGCACCAAAGACTTTCTAAAAAATACGTCAGCCAACGAATTGAGTGCTTCCAAAATTAAAATATCAAAACTATTCGACTGGTATAAAGTAGATTTTGGGGACATACCTGCATTTATAAGTAAATACAGCGTTGCCAAAATAAATGCCAATGCTGCCATCGAATACAAAGAATACAATTGGGCGCTGAACGAACAGTAGGTCGTCAATCAAAAATAACGTCATGCAACACATTATCATTATTGGCAACGGCATTGCTGGTATTACCGCCGCCAGGCATATCCGCAAGCTCTCAGACCATCAAATAACAGTTATCTCTGCCGAAACAGACTATTTTTTTTCCAGAACGGCGTTGATGTACGTTTACATGGGCCACATGAAGTTTGAACACACGCAGCCCTACGAAAATAATTTTTGGAAAGAAAATAAAATTGATTTGCAAAATGATTTTGTCAGCAATATTGACACAGCCAATAAAACAATACACTTAAAAAACGGCGGTACGCGCACTTACGACAAGCTCATTATTGCCACTGGCTCTAAATCAAACAAATTTGGCTGGCCAGGACAAGACTTGCCTGGCGTTACGGGACTTTACAGCAAACAAGACCTCGATTACATAGAACAAAACTCGGCCAACTGCAAACGAGCGGTGGTGGTGGGAGGCGGCTTAATAGGCATTGAATTAATAGAAATGCTGCTGTCCAGAAATATTGCGACTACGTTTTTAGTGCGCGAAAAAAGTTTTTGGGACGCTGTTTTGCCCAAAGGTGAAAGCGAGCTGATTGGCCGCCACATACGCGAACACGGCATTGACTTAAAATTAGAAACGGGACTCCAAGAAATTGTTGCCGACCAAAACGGCAGAGCCAAAGCAATTGTAACCGACAAAGGAGAAACCATTGATTGTGAGCTGGTTGGCTTAACGGCGGGGGTGTCTCCCAACATTGATTTTTTGAAAAACAGTGGCATCGAATTGGGGCGCGGGGTGAAAGTAAACAGGTATTTGCAAACAAACATCGAAGACGTATATGCCATTGGCGACTGTGCCGAGCAGCACCAAGCCATCGGCAATCGCCGCCCCATCGAAGCCGTGTGGTACACGGGCAGAATGATGGGCGAAACCATTGCCCAAACCATTTGCGTTTCGCCCGTGCGGTATAACCCAGGGCATTGGTTCAACTCTGCCAAGTTTTTGGACATTGAATACCAAACCTACGGCTGGGTATTGGCCCAACCCAAAGCCAACGAAACGCATTTTTATTGGGAACACCCCAGCGGCAAAAAATGCGTCCGTTTTGTGTATGACACCAACACCCGAGCATTTATTGGCATCAA
>REAR01000014.1 GCA_004295245.1 Sphingobacteriales bacterium
CAGCATGAAAAAGTAAAAGCAGTTTATGAAAAATATATAAAACCAAGTGTGCATCATTTATGGTAAGAAGCAGTATAGTATTGGTGTTATTATGTTTGTCTGCAGTGCTGCAGGCACAACCGCGTCAGGAAATTAACTTTAATACAGACTGGAGATTTTATTTAGGTGATGATAGTCTGGCAAGATTCACCCGTTACGATGACAGTAAATGGCGTAAACTTTCGGTGCCGCACGACTGGAGTATTGAAAGCAATTTTATAAAAGATGCTGCAGCCACCAATCAGGGCGGTTCTTTGCCGGGTGGCATTGGCTGGTACCGTAAAACATTTGTACTTCCTCAATCGGCAAACAATAAAATAGTCACTATATCTTTTGATGGGGTTTACCAAAACAGTGAGGTGTGGATTAATGGCACTTATTTGGGGAAGCGTCCGAACGGGTATATTAATTTCAGTTATGAGTTGACAGCATATTTAAAACCAGCGCCGCAGAAAAATTATATTGCAGTTAAGGTGGATAATAGCCGTCAACCCAATAGCCGGTGGTATACGGGAAGTGGTATTTATAGAGATGTGAAGCTGATTGTAACCAATAAAGTATTTATTAATGATTCTTATACATTTATATCTTCAGAACTGTTTAGCCAAAAAAAGGATAGTGGTTTTTTAGTAAAGTGGACGTTGGATAACAAAAACCCAATTCATGTTTTATTGAATGTATCGTTTGGCAGCATTGAGAATAGAAGCAACACCCATCAATCTTTAGAATTTGAGTATGCTTTGTATGACGCAAAAAACACATTGGTATATAAAAGCAATCGTGGCAAAAGGCAGCTAGCTAAAAATTCAGGAGAACTGATACAATTTGATGGTACCGACGGCACTCAGTTCAAAAATCCTGTATTGTGGTCAGTAGATAATCCGTATTTGTATAAAGCAGTTTTTAGAATTTACCAGCAAGCCAGAATGGTTGATGAAGTTACAAAGAACATCGGCATCCGGAGAATCGCTTTTGATGCACAAAAAGGCTTTTTCTTAAACGACAAGCCTTTGAAAATTTATGGTGTTTGTATGCACCACGATTTGGGATTATTAGGTGCTGCTTTTAACAAGGCGGCTGCAAAACGACAGTTGCGTATTTTAAAAGAAATGGGTTGCAATGCCATCCGGTTTTCACACAATCCGCCAGCAAGTGCCCTGCTTGATTTATGTGATGAAATGGGCTTTTTGGTAATAGATGAGGCATTTGATATGTGGAAGAAAAGGAAAAACAAGTTTGACTATCACAAGGACTTTACTGATTGGTATGAAAAAGATTTGACAGCAATGGTACTGAGAGACCGTAACCATCCTTCTGTTATTATTTGGAGTATTGGTAACGAAATACGGGAGCAGTTTGACAGCACGGGAATAAGCATCACCAAAGAATTAACCGCAATTGTAAAACGGCTTGACCCTACAAGACCTGTTATCTCTGCCCTAACCGAAACACTACCGGAAAAAAATTTTATAACTAAAGCCGCCGCATTAGATATTCTTGGTTTTAACTATAAGGACTACGACTATCAGTATTTGCCTCAGCGTTTTCCCAACCTGCCATTCATTGCTACCGAAACCGCTTCAGCAATAGAAACAAGAGGCGTCTATAAATATCCATCGGATACTGTTTACACCTGGCCGCCTGATTATAAAGCGCAGGATACTTTTAATAATGGCTATAAAGATTATACTGCTCCTGCTTACGATAATGCAAAAGCCTACTGGGGCAATACTCACGAAAAAAGTTGGCTGGCCGTAAAAAAAAATCCGCACATTTCTGGTGCTTTTGTATGGAGTGGGTTTGATTATTTGGGAGAGCCGCTGCCGTATCCAAAATTTCCTGCACGCAGCAGTTATTTTGGTATAGTTGATTTGGCTGGTTTACCAAAAGATGTTTATTACATGTACCAGAGCGAGTGGAGTAAAAAAAATGTATTGCATGTTTTTCCGCACTGGAACTGGAAGAAAGGTGATAGGGTGGATGTATGGGCTTATTACAACAATGCAGATGAAGTAGAATTGTTTCTTAATGGAAAATCAGTTGGCAAAAGAATTAAGACAGATACAATATTGCATGTAAAGTGGCAGGTGCCATTTGAACCGGGCAGCATAAAGGCTATCTCCAAAAAAAATGGCAAAATAGTTTTAATAAGAGAGATTAAAACTGCTGGCCCAGCAGCAAAAATTGAATTAGTAGCAGATAAGCAAATGCTGACGGATGCCGGTAACGATATGGTATTTGTAACAGCAAGAATAGTTGATAAGGATGGCAATCTTTTGCCAGATGCAGATAATGAAATAAGTTTTTCTGTTTTGGGCAATGCTATTATTGCCGGTACCGATAACGGCTATCAGGCAGATACAGTGAGTCTGCAAACAAAAAAAAGAAAAGCATGGAAAGGGTTGTTAGTGGCAGGAATTAAAATAGGTTCAAAAAAGGGAAATATTACATTAACAGCCAATTCGCCGGGCCTTGAAAAGGCGGTAATTCTGCTAAACGCTGCATATTAACTGGCTAAATTCTACGCAATCGTTCCCGGTAATACTTATGTTTTAAATAGTAAAATCTTCCATCTTTATAGCGAAACCTTACATTTTTAAGAGATACATGCTCACGTAATTTTATTGTGGTATTGCAAAATGTAGGTATCAACTAACGATTTTAAATGTAACTGTTAATGAAACAGGGTTGGCTTGTCAATAAAGAGCATTTTTTTACTGCTTTATCTAATGGCTTAAAAAAAGCCAAGCCTGTGTTTGTTATAAAAGGATTGTTTCACTGCTTTTTGCTTTTTAGTTATCTGCCCCTCTTCTCACAAGAAACCCCATCTGTTGAAGCTTACCGAAAAGTGGTTACAGAAAGAGCCGCTAAAATTATAAATGTATTACAACTTAAAGACGCTGTGCAGTACAATAAAATACTTACAGCTGTAGCGGGTCATTATATTATCACCAATCAAATTCATGAGAACAGCAATGCAAAGATAATTGCTATTAAAAAAGAAGACACAACCGATACAGCCAAGAAAGTGGCAGTAGCCTCAGAGGAAGCACTTAAAATGGCAATGCTTGCTAAGCAGCACGATGCTTTTTTGGATGAATTACAAAAAACGATTTCAGCAGAAGAAGTAGAAAAAATAAAGGACGGGATGACCTATAAAATTTATCCGATCACATACTCTGCTTATCAGGATATGTTACCGAATCTATCTGCAGAACAAAAGTTGAAAGTTGAAACATGGTTAAAAGAAGCCAGAGAATTGGCGATGGATGCAGAATCTGCGGAAAAAAAGCATGCTGTTTTTGGAAAATATAAAGGACGAATCAATAATTATTTATCTGCTTCAGGATATGATTTGAAAAAGGAAACGGAAGCATGGCAGAAAAGGATTAAAGAAAGGGAAGCCATTAAAAATAGTAACCAAGACACTACAAAGGAATAGGATCTGAATTTTCAACACGCTAAAAAACCAAATGCTATATGAATTGTCTGCGACTGCCTAAACTGCTAATAACGCTGCTGTTTTGTTGCGTCAGCGTTATTGTTTTTGCGCAAGAAAGAACGATCAGTGGTAAGATTACTGATCAGAGTGGCAAACCTGTGGAAGGTGCCAGTGTAAAAGTTAAGAATACAACCCGGGGCACTACAACCAATGCTGATGGCGTGTTTACGCTCAGTATTCCGCAAGGAGAACCTGTTATCAGTGTATCACATGTAGGCTTTAGAAACTATGAAGTAAAGGCAGGAAGTGGAACAAGTTTTAATGTGCAATTAGCTTCCTCGGATAAAACATTAGATGATGTGATTGTAGTGGGGTATGGTAGTAAAAAGAGAGTCAATATTCAGGGTGCTGTTTCAACAATTAAGGCAGCAGAAATTGAAGATATTCCTGTAGCTAATCTCCCTTCCTCGCTGGTAAACAGGCTGCCGGGTGTGGGTGTAAATTTTAGTTCTGGTAAGCCCGGTTCTACAACAACTATAAATATCCGTAACTCCACAACTTTTCCCGGTGCGCCAACTGGTGTAACCAATCAACCTCTGGTAGTTATTGATGGTATTATTTCAAACCCAACGCAGTGGGCACAAGCGCCTAATGCAGATTGGTTTGAGAATTTAGATGCAAGTCAGATAGAGGATATAACCTTTTTAAAAGATGCTTCTGCAGCTATATATGGTGCAGCAGGGGCAAAAGGTGTTGTATTAATTACTACAAAAAAGGGAAAGGCTGGCAAACCTAAGATTTCTTATTCTGGTTATTATGGTGTTTCAACCCCTACTATTACACCAGAAACGTTATCTGGCTATGAACATGCTAAATTTTTAAATAATGGTTACCAGTTAACGGGGGCGCCATTGAACCAGCGTTTTTCACAAGCCGATTTAGATTCACTAAAGGGAATTAAAGACGCATCCTGGTTTGATCATTTCTGGAGAAACGGTAAAGTACAGCGTCATACTATTAATGTATCAGGAGGTACTGATAAGGTTACTTTATTTGCTGGTGGAAGCTACTTTAATGAGAAAGGTAATTATGGAGATGTGTCTGTAAATAAATATAGTTTCAGGTCTGGTATGAATGCAACAATAGTGGATGGATTGACTGCATCCGTAACTTTTGCTTCTGATTTTAATCAGGAAAAAAGTAATACCTGGAAAAATGCTGATGTGAATGCAGATAATACTACTACCCGTGCATTATTACTAACACCCAAATGGGTGCCTGTTGAAATAGGAGGAAGGCCTTTAGGTTTTGGAGGTAATGCGGCTCCCAATAATAGCACCGGTAATCCATGGAGTTTATTAGGTATTCAAAATTCGGGTTCTTACAGAGATAATAAATCTCAAGGTCTTGCAGTAAATGCTTCTATAGAGTGGAAACCGAAATTTGTTAAAGGATTGGCAGCAAGAGTACAGTATGGTAATAATAATCGAACTAATGAGTCAAAAGGATATTATCCTGCATACCTGGTTTACCAATTTGTACCCAGAGGACAGAACGGATTATTGTACTCAGATATTCCACAAGCAACTCCTTCCAGAAGAGTAACCAGTCAGGCAGACCAGATAGAAGAAGGTAATACCACTGCAAAAAACTATCAATTTATAACTACATTATCCTATGCCAGAAATTTTGGCGAGCATGATGTAGATGCAATGGTAGGCTTTGATCAGAGTGAAGCAGACAGCAGAAATATTTTATTAAGTAAAACAAGCCAGATTGTACAGGGCGTGGATGAGTTTTGGGCGTTTAGTAATGATCCTTCGACTTTAGCGAGCATTCAGGATGCCTTCAGAAATCCTCAGTATTTCAGAAATGCAAAACGTTCTTATCTGGGGCGTTTTAATTACTCATTTAAGAATAAGTACTTTTTTGAATTTATTGGTCGTGCAGATGCTTCTGTAAACTTTACACCTGAAAACAGATGGGGTTTCTTTCCAACGGTTGGGTTTGGTTGGAAGGTTAGTGATGAGAAATTTTTCTACAATGTAGGTTTTGTAAATAATCTTAAGCTAAGACTTAGCTACGGGTTAGTAGGAGAAGATAGGGTTGGTAACCGTTTATGGGAATCAAGGTTTACTCAAACAACCGGTATCTTATTTGGCGGTGTTAATAATGGTGGTTTAGACCCCAATATTTATCCAAACGCAAACATTACCTGGGAAAAAGCACGAAATATCAATTTTGGTATTGACGCGGCTTTCTTAAATAATAAGATCAACTTCACTTTTGATATTTATCAGCGGTATTCTTATGATGGTTTTGATACTTACTCTGCAAGTGTATTTCCACCTACTGCCGGTATCCCTCCACCAGTTATCAATTATGGCCGTCATCTAAGCTGGGGTACTGAATTCTCTGTAGGCTATCGTACCAAATTTGGAAAAGATTGGGGCTTTAATGTAGATGCAAACTTTGGTTGGAGCAATAGTCAATTACTGCAGTCTTTCTATAATGAAGCATTATTAGGAACGTACAGTCCTGACCAGTTAGATATACTAATTGGACGCGACCCAAGAAGATATAATGGAACTAATAAAGGTTATATCGCCAAAGGAATTCTTCGCACGCAGGAGCAAGTGGATGCAGTACTTGCTAAAAACCCTAATTACCTGATTGGTGGTGCAAAACCACAGGTAGGTTTTATGGATTTTGAAGATATTAATGGAGATGGACAGATTAACGATAATGATGTTACCACAATGTTTAATCGGACAAACCCTGTTATTGGATTCGGTATCACATTCGGCGTTACTTATAAGGAATTTAAGTTGCAGACTAATATGAATTTAGCAATAGGCGGTAAGCGTATTTATGATGGTGAAGCAAGAAAAGTGCCTACAACTACACAAAACGCTCCTGCTTTCTGGGCCGATAACTGGACACCAGAAAATCCCAATGCTAAATTTCCACGGGCTGATGCACCACTGGCCAGAGAAAACTCCACATTCTGGGCTGTAAACGGAACGCAGAGCCGTATTAACAATGCTGTACTTTCTTACCAAATGCCAAAACGTATTGCAACAAAACTAAGAATACCAGATTTGAGAGTAATACTTACCGGCACAAATCTTTGGAATATCGTGAATCCGCTAAAGTATAAAGACCCATATACATCTAGTTTTGATGTATACCCAACACTCAGAACAATTTCTGTAGGTATAAATGCAAGTTTGTAAGGATTAAAATTGCTTGTTAATAACTAAACTTAAATTATGAGATATATTATAAATACTGGTATTAAGCTACTGGCGGCTGTTGCAATAATAAGTACCGTTTTGGCTTCCTGTAAAAAAGACGATGAATTTTTTGATATAGAAGACCCACAGGGCATCGACTCGCAAATTTGGAATGACGAAGGTGCTGTTGGTTTGTTTTTAAACAGAACGTATGGTCTTGTTATTCCACAGTGGCCTGCACCCGGTACAGCACCCGGCAATATTCATATTACTTCTGATGAAATGAATGGAGGTAACACTGCATTATTATATGGCACATTAGTGGAAAATTCTGTTACTGATATGGGTACTGGTAACAGCATTACAGGGAACAGGTATTTTGATATTCGCCGTTGCAATCTGGCATTACAAGGGTTGGATACAGGAACTGTTATTGCACCTGCAACCAGAAATTTATTAAAAGGGCAGTTTTACTTTTTAAGAGCCTATGTGTATTTCCGGCTGGTAAGTCTGTACGGAGGGGTGCCTTTGGTTTTAGAAGCTCAGGAATTAACTGAAGAAGGTGTTCCGTCTGTCCCACGTGCAAAGACAAGCGAGTGTTTTGCAGCCATTGTAAAAGACCTTGACTCAGCAGCTGCTAATTTACCAGCTGTATGGACGGGTAATGATATTGGCCGCATAACAAGAGCTACAGCAATGGCAATGAAAGGAAAGGCATTGATGTATTGGGCCAGTCCGCAGTTTAACCCTACTAATATTGCAAGCCGCTGGGAAGATGCCTACCAGGCCAATCTTGCTGCTTATAACCAGGGTATTGCTGATGGCTATATTTTATTAACAAATTATGCTAATCTATTTACTACAGAAGATCATCGTGAAGTGATGCTGGTAAGAAAGTACAATACCAATCGTGATTTAGGTACAAACATTGAGGCTATTACAAGACCACAATCAGAATCGCAAGGAACCAGTGGCTCTTTTCAACCTACATGGAATTTGGCTCAGGCATATACAATGAGTAATGGGTTGCCAATTACTCATGCATCATCTGGATACACTTTAAATCAATTCTGGCTGAACCGTGATCCAAGATTTGAAGCTACAATTTCTTATAACGGTGCTGCGTGGCCTTTAAGTAGTAAAGCTACGCGAAAGCAATGGCAGTATACAGGTGTTTTAGATGAACCAGCTGGTACTATTGTAACGGGTTTTTATAATAAACGGTTTTGTAATACCACACTTACCCCAACGCAAGTAGTATACAACTCAAATTCTGGTGGAGGTAATGGCATGGATTGGATTGAAATGCGTTTTGCAGAAGTGATTTTAAACCTTGCTGAATGCGCCAATGAAACAGGTCGCTTAACAGAAGCAAAGGATAATGTAAGAAGAATCAGGCAGCGTGCTGGTATTGTAGTAGGTTCTTTTGATTATGGATTAGGAGTTGCAACAGATGCTGCTTCTATGCGTACGTTGATTTTAAATGAAAGAATGGTAGAGTTTGCAATGGAAGGGAAAAGAACGTTTGATTTAAGAAGAACCCGTAATCTGAACCTGATTACTGCTAGACAGTCATTAAAATTTGTACCTAAGTCGCCCTATTTTGCAGGAACAGGAACAACTCCCGGAAGAATATATCTTGATATGGCCAATGCACAGGGTATTAAGCCAAGAGATACCGCAAACCTGAATAATCCATTGGTACAGGCTGCTATTTTTGGAGCGCCTACCATTGCCTCTATTGAAGGATCTAATGTTGTTAGCATTCCGGCTAAATACTATTTCTATGCATTGCCTAATTTC
>REAR01000221.1 GCA_004295245.1 Sphingobacteriales bacterium
GCTAATGGGCATTAAGGCAAATACCAGTGGCACTATAATTGAAAAACCCACACCCACGGTATTAATTAAAGCAACATAACGGCTGTTGCTTACACCCAATGTGCGAAACGCACTTTGAAAGCCGTGCAACAGGTGCCATGCTAAAGAAATGCAACCCAACACATAAACAGCAACCACCCAAGGCTCCTGAAATATGTCAATCATTTTTTTGTAGAGATTATGTGTAACCACACCATTGCTTAAGAAGGCTTCTTCCATATCATGCGTAATACGGCTGGGCACCCAAAAATGGCTGATATGTAATACCAGAAATAATAATAATAGAGTACCTAACAAGCACATGCTGCGGCTATACCATTTGCTACCTTTATTGGCGTAGTTAACAGCATATTTGTTTTTGCGGGTGCTGCGGTTTTTAAACTCAAGCATAAAACCCTGCACAATGTGTAACAGCAAGCCGGCAAACAAGCCCACTTCCATAATACGTATTAAAACAGTAGAGCCCATAAAGTGAGCGGCTTTATTAAACATTTCGCCGTTATCATCATTTACCACATCGGCCCAAATACAGGCATTAATACCTGCATGCACAATAAGAAACGTAATTAAAAACAAACCGGTAAGAGCCATTATTAGTTTTTTGCCAACCGAGGAGGTAAAAAGTTCAGACCATTTCATTGTGTAAGTATTATTGTTACCAGAATATGCAACACTATTTTATAAGAAATGTTGCGTTTGTCTAAGATAAGGGGTTGTTTTTTAAAAAAGTTATGCAAAAATAAAGGAAGAAGCTCATAAAAGGAATAGCAATTTTTTATACTGTATTTATTTTAAAAACAATGAAATACCAACGCATGGTTGTATTTTACTTTTTGGCCTGCCAGCTTTCATTTATTTGGATATTGGGTTTACCAGTTTTTCCTATCTTAGCCGCCAAAACTTTAATGCATGGCAAGACAAGAAGAAGATTTTGATGCTAACCTGGCCGGTGAAGATGGACAGACAGAGGAGACCAAATCGGGCTGGTTTAAGCGCATCAAAAAAGGGATTCTTACCAGCACTGCTGATAAAAAGGAAACTCCGGAAGGTTTATGGAACAAATGCCCGGAGTGTAATTATATATGCACGGTTACTGAATTAAAAGAACACCTTTTTACCTGCCCAAAGTGCAACCACCACCACCGTGTTGGCAGCCACGAGTATTTTGAGCTGTTGTTTGACGAAGGACAATGCGCTATTTTATTTGAAAACATAAGGGCTAAAGACCAATTAAACTTTACCGATCTTAAAAACTACCAAAAAAGGCTGGAAGAAACCTGGAAGAAAACAGACCTGACAGATTCAATACGCATTGGGGCTGGTAAGGTAAAAGGCTATCCTTTGGTAATTGGATGTATGGATTTTGAGTTTATTGGTGGCAGCTTGGGTAGTGTAATGGGCGAACGCATTAGCCGGGCTATTGACTATTGCCTGCAGCACAAAACACCACTGATGATTATTTGCAAAAGTGGGGGCGCCCGAATGATGGAAAGTGCCTTTTCATTAATGCAATTGGCAAAGGTTTCGGGCAAGCTATCGCAGTTAACAGATGCTAAAATTCCTTATATCTCATTATTAACAGATCCTGCCTTTGGTGGCATTTCTGCATCGTTTGGTATGTTGGGCGATTTAAATATTGCAGAGCCCGGCGCCTTAATTGGCTTTGCCGGCCCAAGGGTTATTAAAGAAACTATTAAGAAAGACCTGCCACCGGGTTTTCAGCGCAGCGAATTTTTATTAGAGCATGGCTTTTTAGATTTTATTGTAGACCGTAAGCAGATGAAAGATAAACTGGCTTCGGTACTGCAGTTGTTTCAGCATTAATTTTTATATCAATATTATATATAGGGGAGGTAACTTTGCCTCCTCTTTTTTATTATGACAGAACTACGCAACCGCTCCGCTTTTCACGATTACTATATAGAAGATACCTATGTGGCGGGCATTGTTTTGTGCGGCAC
>REAR01000015.1 GCA_004295245.1 Sphingobacteriales bacterium
AATAGCAAACACCAGCCTGCCAGCATTACACCATAGCGGTGCAGGGGGTTTATTTCTTTATAACCGGGGTCAATTTTTTCTACCAATTGCTGGTACTCTATCCAGCAACCAAAATGTATAATTGAAAAAAGAATAAAGAAAGTAAAGTGATTAATAAACAAGCCTGCCAGCATTACTGCCACAAATAATAAGGCGGTAAGCGATCTTGTTTTAAATGTTTGCCAGTTAAAGGCCATACAATACTGTTATTAGTTATATTGCTTTTTACGTTGCCGCTAAAGTGATTGCGACGTAACGATGTTGCTATGATCCCGAACGTTCGGGACTGTTGCTAGTATTATTTATTGTTTCATCCACACGGGTTCTTGAGCTGCTTACGGCAGCAACTCTTCTTGCCCCGGGTTTATTACCTGGTGCTGACTGACCCGATTAAAAAATTTAAATAACAAAAACACCACTACAGCGCTAACCAGCATTAACCACCATGGCATTTCACCTTCCATATCTTTCATAGAAGGTTGCTGGCCATTGCGGGTATATACATACAATGTTATTATAGCAATGGCATTATTTATAAAATGTGCGGCTACGTTTAACCATATATTGCCAGTGCGGTAATACATAAACCCTAAAACAAAACCTAAAAAGAAACGGCTTAAAAAGCCAAGATAAGAACCGTGCACTGCACTAAATACTATTGATGTAATTATAATAGCAACAATGGGCAGCTTAATCCAACGGCTTAATAAATTTTGCACACCGCCTCTAAACAGTGCTTCTTCAAACAAGGCAGGTAATAAGGCAACTATAAATAAAGAGGCTATTAAATCGGCCACATTATTCATACGGGCTAATACTTTTACTTGTTTTTCGTACTCCAGTTCTGCTGCATTAAAACTATCTATTACAGCTTTGGGCCAGGGCAGCGCTTCTGTAAAAGAAGCCAGGCCACTTACAATTGGTAAGCAGGCTACCATAATTACAGCCGCTACCAATAGTTGTTGGGTAGTAGGTTTTTGTGTAAAGCCCATATGTGCCCATGGTTTTTTATGGCAAACCCATGCGTATACATACACTGGAATAAAAAAAAGAGCAAGAGTAGAAAAAAATTGTATCCAGCGCAACAGGCTGGCATTTTCTGGCACCAGCAGTTTATCCAGCACCTGTTTTCCACTTAATTCTTTTAAAGACAGATCTAATTGCGTAAACAAAGGTATGGCACTAATAATACCTGCCAGTATAAAACCGGCACCCACAAATACCAATAACAAACCCAATTGCCCCCAGTAAGAATATCGTTTTAATGCTAAATGTGCCATAGTGCCAATATTGTGTAAATTTGCGTTTCCAAATTTAAGTATGGTAAACATCGGCAATATACAACTTCCTTCTTTTCCACTTTTGCTGGCACCCATGGAAGACGTGAGTGACCCTCCTTTCAGGGCCGTGTGTAAAGACAATGGCGCCGACCTGATGTATACGGAATTTATCAGCAGCGAAGGCCTTATACGAGATGCAATAAAAAGCCGTAAAAAGTTAGACATATTTGAGTACGAACGACCCGTTGGCATTCAAATATTTGGTGGCGACGAAGAAAGTCTTGCCATGGCTGCTAAAATTGTTGAAGTAACCAATCCTGATTTACTAGACATAAATTTTGGTTGCCCCGTAAAAAAAGTAGCCTTAAAAGGCGCCGGTGCCGGCGTGCTAAAAGATATAGACCTGATGGTGCGCCTTACCAGCGCTGTGGTTAAAGCCACTAATTTACCAGTTACTGTAAAAACCCGCTTGGGTTGGGATGATAATAATAAGAACATTGAAGAAGTGGCCGAACGCCTGCAAGATGTGGGCATAAAAGCATTGGCCATACACGGCCGCACCCGCACACAAATGTATAAGGGCAGTGCCGACTGGACCCTGATTGGAAAAGTAAAAAACAACCCTCGCATTAACATACCCATTTTTGGCAATGGCGATATTGATAGTCCGGAAAAAGCCGTTGAATACAAAAACCGCTACGGCATTGATGGCATTATGATAGGCCGTGCCGCCATTGGCTACCCCTGGATTTTTAACGAGATTAAACATTATATGCAAACCGGCCAGCACCTGCCACCACCTACGGTAGAAGACCGTGTAGCTGTTTGCCGTAAGCATTTACATAAAAGTGTGGAGTGGAAAAACGATGTGGTGGGTATTAACGAAATGCGCCGCCATTATGCCAATTACTTAAAAGGCCTGCCCAATATAAAAGAGTATCGTAACAAATTGGTAACCTTAAAAACCATTGCAGAAATAGATGAAGTGCTTAACGAAGTAGTAAAAGTTTACAGCGGCTACCAGTTTGAAAAAACCAATATAGAGCTGATTAACTATCACGATAAATGCCCCATTGAATAATTTTATTTTTTGATAACCGGCTGTTGTGTTTCATAGCATCCACCTTGCGTCGCACACTTGTACTTTTATATAAAAAGCAGCTACTTAATTAATTTTTTACAACAGCTTTCCCATTTTCACAGGCCACAGTTGTTGGGTAAGGCACCACAGCACAGTCTGATATTATTGAATACTTGTTGTTAAACAATTGTGTTTGCTGCGTATAAAAAGCAATTTTTTTAAGCAAACAGGTTTCGTCTATTGTTGCTTTATAAGGAAGATAAGCTACCGGGCCTCCGCAGGGTTTTGTACCAATTGGCGCTACTTTCCATTGGTCTGCCGGTTGGCAATTGGCTGCGCCACTTATATCATAAATTTCTTTGAATAGATTACTTAAAAAAATACTGTCTTGTGTTTGGCTACTTTTATCCGTAATTGTTTGTTGAGTAATACAGGGGTCTGTATTCTTAAATGCACTGCGCCTGCACCCAAGTGTTACCAAAAGCAGGCCTAAACAAAAAAATATAACGTGGTATGTATTTTTCATATAAACTAACTGACCGTACGTTCAATAAAAACGTTGCACCTGTTTTTAAGTGTGTATTATTTTACTAAAGCTTTTAATACGTTTAATGCTTTTTCAGCGTCGGTTGCCGGCACAAAAAGATGATCATGATAATAGGCCGCCACCACATTACAACTAATACCAGCACCCGCTAAAGCATTGGCAACGGCGGCCGTTAAACCCACTGCTGCTAAAGAACTGTGTACAGTTAAGGTAATCCATGCGGCTACATAATCATATTTTAAACCGTTGGTATCTGCCACTGATTGTTCCAATATTAAAGTAGTTGCTTCTGTTTCTTTAAAACTACTAATAGCAATATTCAATAACTCGTTATTAGGTTGTTGCAAATTTACAAATACATATTTGCCCGGTTTCAAAACCGGTTGCATTTGTTGTAATAACTGCTGCAGATTACTGATTGCGGGCATAGCTTAATTTTATTAATCCTATTACAGATACCAGGCACCACACCGCTTCTAACACCACAAAAGGATAGTAGCTGATTAAATGAGAGGCATAACAGGCAATACCAGCACCCATTGCATTAAGTGCATAAAACAGTACGCCAGTTTTTATTAGTTTAACCGTTTGCAAAAAATAAGCAACTAGTATAATGCCTACGCCAATGGTGCCTATAATATCGTTTGTGTTCATATATGTACTGTTGTTGAAGGGTGCGACGCAAGCATGCTGCTATGAAAAACCCCTGCTGGTTATCAAAATATTAATCACCCAGCTTGGGGTAATCGTAAAACAAAAATTGTTTTTCACTTTCAGCAAACTGACTCCATGTATTCGCATTACTGCTCACCGCAAACATACCGCAGGTGGGCACATTATCGGTTCTGTATTGCGTAAGTGTATTTACAAAATTGGTAATGCCGGGGTTGTGTGCAAAAATGGCTGCCGTGGTAAAGGCGTTATCAATATCTTTTATAAGCTGGTAAAATGTTTCTGAAGGGGCGAGGTATAAATTTTCTGTAATAATAAAAGCTGCTTGTGGGTTAATAGCTGCAGCAAAAATGCCAGCCGTTGTTTTTGCACGGTTAGCTGCACTGGTAATAAAAGCATCCATTATAAATTGCTTTTGTAACAAGCGTTGTGCCATTGCAGGCGCATCGCGTTTACCACGTTCATTCAGCGGGCGGTCAAAGTCAGATTGAGACGCATCCGTCCAACTACTTTTAGCATGGCGTATTACTATTATTTGTTTCATACAATGAAATTAATAAATTGTATAACTACACCACTGCTTGCAATATGCATTGTAAAATTTACCGGAGTGTAACATTAAAACAGGCCTGCTTAATGGGGCTTTCATAAGAAAGCTTCTTAAAAACGGTCGGCGCATTTATTAAACAAATACTTTGCCAATTGTGCATAAGCTGTGCACACGCAAGGGGTTTTAATAAGCCCTCACATTCTTTCCTTCTATGTAATTAATAAAGGCTTTGTTTACAATACGATTACCACCGGGTGTGGGGTAGTTGCCCGTAAAATACCAGTCGCCGGTATTGGTAGGGCATGCCAGGTGCAACGATTCTATGGTTTGATAAATAACCTGTACCGGTATCGTTACTTCTTCAGGCGTTATCAGTTGTGCAATTTTATTTGAAATTTCTTCTGTAGTAAAAGGTTTATATAACTGTCGCACTACGTTTTCGGTATGCAACATACCCGTGCGGGCCAGCTCTTTACAACGGTTATAAATTTCTGTTAGCAGTTCTTCTTTATTATGGTCTTTTAATAACGCAATGGCTGCACGAAAAGCAATAAAATCGCCCAGCTTACTCATATCAATACCATAGCAATCGGGGTAACGTATCTGTGGGGCCGAGGATACTACAATAATTTTTTTAGGCCCCAGACGGCTTAACATTCTTACAATACTTTCTTTTAAAGTGGTGCCACGCACTATAGAGTCATCAATTACAACAAGCGTATCTATTCCTTTACTTACAGTGCCATACGTTATATCGTATACGTGCTGCACCATTTCATTACGGCTTACATCTTCTGTAATAAAAGTGCGCATTTTTACATCTTTAATGGCAATCTTCTCCACCCGTATACGGCGGTTTACCATTTCGGCCAGCTTCTCATCATTATAATCTTTACCCCAACTTAAAATACGTTGCACTTTTACTTTGTTCAGGTAATCTTCCATGCCTTTTAGTAAACCATAAAAAGCAACTTCTGCCGTATTGGGTATAAAAGAAAAAATGGTGTTTTTTAAGTCGTGGTCAATAGCCGTTAGTACGGCATCACTTAAATTATAACCCAACCCACTTCTTTCTTTATAAATCTTTTCATCGTTACCTCTTGAAAAATAGATGCGCTCAAAACTACAGGCTCTTCTTTCTTTCGGTTCCAGTATTTGTTCAATAGCGTAAGAACCATCCACACTTACAATTAAAGCCTGGCCCGGCATCAGTTCCTGCACTTCGTTCTCACCTACATTAAAGGTGGTGCGTATTGCAGCTCTTTCAGACGCAGCTACAATAATATCATCGTTAATATAATAGTAAGAAGGCCGGATGCCATGCGCATCCCGCAACACAAAACTATCACCACTACCAATTAACCCCCCCACATGATAACCCCCATCAAATAACTTTGCCGCTTTACGCAGCACATTGGCAATATTTAATTTGCCGGGGCTCTGCTCATCCTCTTTCACCAAAAAGTGATGCACCACTTCCATCATAGCAGCCAAATCACTCTGCTTCTGAAACTCACCCGGGTCAATATTTACCAGCGAAAAAAGTTCTTCTGTATTTACCAGATTAAAGTTTCCGGCCAACGCCAAATTGCGGGCTGGTATAGTATTGCGTTTAATAAAAGGGTGGCAAAACTCAGCATTATTCTTACCCTGTGTGCCATACCGTAAATGCCCTAAATATAACTCCCCCAAAAAACGCACATGGCCTTTTAATAAGCCCGTGTGTTTCCGAATATCGGGCTGGTATTTTTCTATCTCATCAATCTCTGCACCAATTTGTTTAAACACATCAGCAATAGGTTGCTGTGCACTGCTGCGTATGCGATGCAAAAAAGGATAACCCGGCTCAGTATTCAGTTTAACGGTAGCCAACCCCGCACCATCCTGGCCGCGGTTATGCTGCTTTTCCATTAAAAGATACAGTTTATTAAGACCGTAAAGCGCCGTACCATATTGTTGTTGGTAATGTGCCAGAGGCTTTCGCAAACGAATGAAGGCAAGGCCGCATTCGTGTTTTATTGCATCACTCATGTGTAGAAATGAGGCGCAAAAATAAGCGTAGTTTCTTAAACCAAAAAACCAAAGAAGGGTTGTTTACCAACAGTAACGCTCCGGTGAGACATTCTTGCGTCGCACACTTGTACCACAACAAGGCGTTTCAGCAAAACAATAACTCACTAACTGGCTCATAAGCATCTTTATAAGCCGGCTTTCTAAAAATAGTTTGGTAAATAAATAGGCAATACTTTTGAAAATAAATGTTTGTTTATGGCACCCGTTTTATTATCTGTTAGCAATGGCGTTGCAACTATTACCCTCAACAGGCCCGATAAATTAAATGCCTTTAACCGGGAAATGGCACTCTTACTACAAAACCTGTTAGACCAATGCCATACAGATATCGCTATTAGATGCGTATTACTTACAGGTGCAGGTAAAGCTTTTTGTGCCGGGCAAGATTTGGCAGAACTGGTTGGCGAGAATCCTCCTTCAATGCAGCAAATACTCAGCGAACATTACAACCCCATAGTAACCCGCATACGCCAAATGCCCAAACCTGTGGTGGCAGCAATAAATGGCGTGGCAGCAGGTGCCGGCGCTAATATTGCCTTGTGTGCAGATATTGTAGTGGCCACAGAAACCGCTTCTTTTATACAGGCATTTTCTAAAATTGGATTAATACCCGATAGCGGCGGTACTTATTTATTACCCCGCTTAATTGGTTGGCAAAAAGCCAGTGCCTTAGCCATGCTGGGCGATAAAGTAAGCGCTGCGGAAGCCGAAAAAATGGGCATGATTTATAAATGCTTTACTCAGGAAGATTTTGAGTCGAGCATACAAAAAATGGCCACTCAATTAGCACAAATGCCTACACAAGGCTTGGCATTAACCAAGCAAGCCCTCAACGCCTCTTTCACCAATACCTACGAAGCACAATTAGCATTGGAAGATGTGTTACAACAGCAGGCTGCACAAACACAAGATTATAATGAAGGCGTGCAAGCATTTTTAGAAAAAAGACTCCCTACCTTTAAAGGTTATTAAACCTATTATATACACATGCAAAATTTATCTACTCAGTTTTTACTAAAAAAGGGAATTACATTTTTAAACTACGGTTCTTTTGGTGCCTGTGTACGTCCGGTGTTTGAACGTTACCAGCAATTTCAATTAGAGCTGGAAGAAGAACCGGTGCAGTTTATCACCGTTCGTGGTTTAAAATATTTAGAAGCATCCAGAAAAGCGTTGGGCGAATACCTAAACTGTAATGCCGATGATTTGGTATACGTACCCAATCCTTCACACGCCGTAAACATAGTTGCTAAAAGCTTTCCGCTACAAGCCGGAGACGAAATACTGACTACCGATTTAGAATATGGTGCCTGCGACCGTACCTGGGAATATTATTGCAAAAAAGCGGGTGCCATTTATAAAAAACAACCCATCAGTTTTCCAATAGAAAGTAAAGAAACACTGGTGGCAGCATTTGTAAAAGGGTTTTCATCAAAAACAAAGCTGGTTTTTATTAGCCACCTAACCAGTAGCACAGGCCTGCGTTTGCCGGTAGAAGAAATTACAAAAGCCGCTAAAGAAAGAGGTGTGATGGTATTTATTGATGGGGCACATGGCCCCGGTCAGGTAACTGTAAATTTAAAAGAGCTAGACGCTGAAATTTATACCGGTGCCTGCCATAAATGGATGCTTACGCCAAAAGGAAGTTCATTTTTATATGTAAAGAAAGAACAACAACACTTATTTGATCCGTTAGTGGTAAGCTGGGGCTATAATGCACAGTTTCCATCTCATTCGCAATTTTTAGACTATCATCAAACACAGGGCACCAGAGACTTTAGCGCTTTTCTCACCATACCCCATGCTATTAAGTTTATGCAGGAAAATGAATGGGAAAAAGTGGCCGCCGATTGCCGTAAACTGACGCAGGCAAATGCTGATCGTTTTTGTAAATTACTAAATGCAACACCGCTGGCGCCGGTAACGGATGATTTTATTGCACAGTTATACAGCGCTACCATAAAAACCAAAGAACCCGAGGTTTTAAAAAAGAAGTTGTATGATGATTATAAAATTGAAGTGCCCGTAATGCGCCACGGAGATACTGTATACCTGCGCTATTCAATTAATGCTTTTAATAGCCAGCAGGATTTAGACACACTTTTTGATGCTGTTAATGGCATTAAAAAAACAACTACTCTTA
>REAR01000001.1 GCA_004295245.1 Sphingobacteriales bacterium
TTCTTGGCTTTACCGCCTGCAGCAAAAAAATGGAAGACACTTCTTCTACTGTTGTTACTCCACCAGTTGTTAATGGTGACAGTACCATTGCTCCAGACAATTTTACTTTTGCTACTTCTAAAGAAGTGTCCGTTAACATTCGCTTGTTAACCAACGATGACAAACCCATCCCTGGTGTAATGGTAAATTTGTACAATGCCAATCCTGCAGAAGCTGGTATTTCCCTGTTTAATGCGTTTAGTGATGCCAATGGTTATGTGAAGGGCACTATCAATATCCCTGCTTATATGGATACTTTATTGGTTGATCCTGCTTATGTAGGTTTAATCAGCAATGCTAAAACTTATATCAGTGGTAACCAGTTAACAGCTACACTGGGTGGCAGCAATGGTTTTGGTGGTAATATTGTACAAACTGCACAAAAAACCAGCGAAAACGGTTACCATAATAAAAATACTTTTTACCCCGCTTTTACCGGTGCCAATTTTATTCAGGGCCAGGGTGGTGTTAACTATAATTATCTGGGTGGTTACGATGGTAACGGCAGACCTACCAATCTGGTTAGTCCCGGTGATGTAGTATCGGCTGAGTTGCTTTCTTTTATCAATGCTTCTTTGCCTGAAACAAAACCTGTTCCTACTTTTCACCCTGATTATCTTACACAAACTGCAGAAACCAACCTGAATATTACTGCACTTTCTGATGTATTTGTAACTTTTGTACATGAAGGTGCCGGTTATTTAAACTCTTTGGGTTTTTATACTTACCCTACCAATAACCCGCCTAAAAGCATCAATGATATTAAAGACATCAATATCACTTTCCCCAATGCTTCTTTACCTGGTTCTGGTGGTGCCTTAAAATCTGGCGATAAAGTGAAACTGGGTCGTTTTGAAGCAGGTACTTCTATTGGGTTTGTTTTGTTTCAGAATGCGTGGAATAGCAAATCGGTTAATACCAGCGCTAACAAATATTTTGCTGATGATAACCTGAATAACGAGAAAGATGGTTATAAAAGACATACTGTGTTATTGTATGATGATAAGAACAAATTGTTCCTGGTAGGTTTTGAGGACCAGCAAAGAGATAACAATGGCAGTGATAATGATTTTAACGACCTGATGTTCTATGCCACTTCTAACCCTGTTGAAGCTATTTCACATGAAGATGTAAACCCCATTGACAAACCAGTAGATGCAGATAAAGATGGTGTGAACGATACGTATGACAAATTCCCAACTGATCCTACAAGAGCATATATTAACTACTATCCTGCTGAGGACAAATGGGGTACTTTAAACTTTGAAGATCTTTGGCCTTCTGAAGGAGATTATGATGTGAATGATTTAGTGTTGGGCTACCGTTATACCTACATTAAAAATGCACAAAACAAAACAGTTGAAATGTATGGTGATTATGCAGTACGTGCTGTAGGTGCTACCTTCTTGAATGGTTTTGGTGTTCAGTTCCCTTTTAGCAACAGTCAGGTAGCTAAGGTTAGCGGACAAAAACTGGTGGGTGGTTATATTAAAACCAATGGTAATGGTACCGAAGCCGGACAAAGCAACGCTGTTATTATTCCTTTTGACAATACAAAAGCGATCTTCCCTGATGGTGGTATGATTAACACTTTTGCAGGTGCATCCAAAAAAACAGGCGACACAGCGCATATCTATATCGCATTTAACTCAGCTTTATCTTCAGACGAATTGGGTGTGGCTCCTTATAACCCCTTCCTTATCAGCAAACAAGTGCGTGGTAATGAAGTACACTTACCAGGTACCCAACCTACTGACCTTGCCAATACCAAATTATTTGGCACAGCAGAAGATAAAACCAACCCTGCTAAAAACACTTATTACCTGAGCAATAAAAACTGGCCTTATGCTATGAACTATGCAGAAACTTTTGATTACCCCATTGAAAAAATCAGCATAGCCAAAGCATACACCAAATTCCTGGAGGTGTGCATTACGCAGATTGGTATAAAGACATTAGCGGTTACAGAGTATCAGCATATATATACAAGTAGAGTGGTTTCATTTGGAAGTTAGG
This sequence comes from Sphingobacteriales bacterium, assembly GCA_004295245.1. Taxonomy (GTDB): domain Bacteria; phylum Bacteroidota; class Bacteroidia; order Chitinophagales; family Chitinophagaceae; genus JACMLD01. The sequence continues at coordinate 2,056 of REAR01000001.1, forward strand.
TTTAGAAAAGTGTCTGCAATTGCAGGCACTTTTTTTGTGCCATATACCTTGCAATAATATTTAGTTGCCATTTGCAAATACCCCTTTTTTGCTGCCCACAGCGCCGAACGCACAATTGCTCATGAACCATCGGTACATACAGGCACATGAAGGATAACGGTCAGACGGCTTTGAGCCGTCAGACCGATGTTGCCATCTTCGCTTTGCCGATCATTGTTCCCTCAGAGGAAGTGTGCGACGCAAGCGGCGATCAGGATTTTATCTGCTGCCAGGCTAATAATGATGCAATACTATTTTTAAAAAATACAGATAAAATAAATAGTGGTATGGTGATAAAAATTTTACCAGCGGTAAATTTCCATCGCGTTTTATTTGTAGCTTCAAATGGCATTTTTAAAGTGTATTAGTAAAAGAACAGCACATGAATACGACAAAAGAAAAACCTGCCACTATAGAGGCATATATAGCAGCAGCAGCACCGGAAGCACTGCAGGAAAGAATGCAACAATTACATGCCTGTATACGCGCTGCAGCACCAGGCGCCAAAGAAGGATTGAAATGGAGTATGCCCGCCTATTCTTACCACAGAATTTTGGTTACGTTTGCTGTTTTTAAACATCATATAGGCTTTTACCCAACGCCATCTGCTGTTGAAGCGTTTGCACCACAACTTACCAAATATGCAACTGCCAAAGGTTCTGTACAGTTTCCTCACAGCGAGCCTTTACCCTTTGCACTTATTAAAAAGATGGTTCAATTCAGGGTGCAGGAAAGTCTTGCGGCTGATATAAAATGGAAGACATAAATATTACTGCATTTTGCTCCCAAGATCAAAACACAACCACCATAAGTAAATAATTTATGATAGCAGGAAGCGTTTGCTACTTATAGGTTTGGGCAAATGCTGCAGCTAGTTGGTTTACCTCATCATTGCTTAATCTTTGTTTGTTTGCACCAATCACCACCCTAAATGTAAAGGTTACCGACTCGCCTTTTTTTAATGCATAATTGAGTGTTTCTGTGCCATTGCTAAATATTTTTTGACCTAATGGATTTGCGGCAAACAAGCCATACCCGCGGGCATGCCAATAAGTGGGATAGCCAATATTTTGTGGATGATCTATAATAGCCACACTAATGGTATCGTTACCCATTTTACCGTAAAGCATACACCATTCGGCCCGGGTGCTCCAGGCGGCATCGCCGGTAATACCACGACTGGTAATATAGTTGCCGGAAACAGCATGATCATCAGCCGGTTGTACAATGGTAATATTGCCTTTGGCATCTGTAAACTCCCTTTCGTCTTTTGAAGGCAATTCCAATTCGTGTGCAACACGCAATCCTAAAAAACCATCTTTTACATCGGGCATGGTAACATCCTGTATGGCGGTTAAAGTGGTGATACGGTCTATAATACGCAGGTTATTATAGGCGGTAAAATGAAAAGTGGTTGACTCCTGTAGTAACACATTTTTT
>REAR01000002.1 GCA_004295245.1 Sphingobacteriales bacterium
TTGTTTTGTTTAATACAACATTGGCCACCACACCATCACCTAATAGTATCAGCAACATGGTTCCAATAAATTCTGGCAAAAAAGCATTCATAAATCGTTAGTTTAAGTTGGTTGTTCAAATAAAAATTATGGCAGGTAATAACTTGCCAGTTTATAAAAGTCTTGCAATTGTTTTTCTTTAACCACATCTGACCATTCTAATAAACCAGCCAAAATAGTTGCCACCAATGGTGCGGCTTCTATGGCTGCCCGGGCATCTAATAATAAAGCCCGTGTTCTGCGGCTTAAAACATCTTCAATTGTCATAGCCATTTCTTGTTGCACGGCCCAAACTATTTGCGCATGGGTATACGGTAAATTGGCATGTATTGGCTCTTTCATTCTATCCGCTTCTTCCATCAACTTTACAATATATTGCCAATCGGTACCATAATAGTAATAATCGTTATCGTATGCTGATGTGGGCTTTGCCCCATGTATTGCAATTTCTTTGGTACTGCATTCCACCTGTGGCAACTGACTGTTAATTGCAGCAATATTCACCACATCTTCTGCCATCTTTCGGTAAGTGGTCCACTTACCACCCAATACACTTACCAACCCACTTTCTGAAACAGTAATTACATGGTCTCTTGAAAGCTCGGCCGTTTTCTTGCTACTGCCCTTTACCAGCGGACGTAACCCGGCAAACACACTTCTTACATCGCTCATCACCGGATCTTTGGTAAGGTAGCGGCCTATGTGATTGATTATAAAATTCACTTCCGCTGCCAACGCTTTAGGTTCTTCTTCAATAGCTGTAACGGGTGTATCGGTAGTGCCTACAATTATTTTATTATGCCAGGGCACTGCAAATAATACCCGGCCATCATCGGTATGCGGTATCATAATAGCCGCATTGCCGGGTAAAAATTCTTTGTCTAATACAATATGTATCCCCTGGCTGGGACTGATTGTTTTTTCTTTCCCCGGTTCATCCATCTCCTGCACCGCATCGCTGAATACACCGGTGGCATTAATAATAGCCTTTGCCTTTATTTGATAAGTAGTTTGCGTTATAGTATCGGTTGCAACCACACCGCATATTTTTTTGTGTACATCTTTTAAGAAGCCGGTTACTTTACAATAGTTAAGTACACAAGCATGGTAGGTCGCTGCTGTTTGCGCCATATTAATGGCCAGCCTTGCATCATCAAACTGACCATCGTAATACAATACACCACCCCGTAATTCTCTGGGGTCTAATGTGGGGCTTTTTTCCAGCACTTCTTCTTTGCTCAACCATTCGCTAGATCCCAAACCCAGTGTGCCACTCATCCAATCGTATACTTTTAAACCCAGTCCATAGAAACTACCCTCCCACCATTTATAGTTGGGTACAATAAATTGCTGATTTTTTACCAGGTGTGGTGCATTCTTTTTTAAATAGCCTCTTTCTTTTAATGCATCCATCACCAGTTTTATATTACCCTGTTGCAGGTAACGCACACCGCCGTGCACCAGTTTGGTACTTCTGCTGCTGGTGCCTTTGGCAAAATCATTTTGCTCTAATAAAATTGTTTTATAACCACGCACGGCTGCATCAATAGCAGCACCCAGGCCCGTGGCACCGCCGCCAATTATTAATACATCCCACTCATTGTGAAACGTATTTAACTGTTGCAGCATCTCGTTTCTGTTCATCTTTCTATTTATATGTTTACCAGCAGTAGTGGTTACTGCAACTGTGGTTGCGTCGCACACTGCTACTGTTTGTTCTTTGTGCAGCAATACACCTTGCTGCTTTTGTGTTTATTATATGCGCTTGCAAATTATTTTCTTCTTTGTTCATTTATACTTACCGTACAAGTGTGCGACGCAACGATGATGCTATGAAAAACTGCCGCCGGTTTACTAATAAAAACATTGAATTATAAAAATGCCCTTACTTTAAAACAACACCAATTATCCGTCCACGCAATACTTGCCTTTACTGCTTTTTGCCAGCCTTTTAAAAGTTGTTGCACCTGGTTAGCCGGCATGGTGGGTTTAAATGTTTTATTGGCTTGCCATTGCTGTTGTAATTCATCGGTGTTTTTCCAAAAGCCTACGGCAAGGCCTGCTAAGTAGGCCGCTCCCAGCGCTGTGGTTTCATACACCGTGGGGCGCACCACGGGCACCTGTAAAGTATCGCACTGAAACTGCATCAGCATATCGTTAATAGTGGCGCCGCCATCTACCCGCAGTTCTTTTACTTCTATACCCGAA
>REAR01000016.1 GCA_004295245.1 Sphingobacteriales bacterium
CCACCAGCACTGCTGCTGGTTACAATAAAAAAAATGATTAGTGTACAAGAAGCACAAGAATTAATAACGGCATCGGTAACACCTTTGGCACCGGTGCATTGTTCTTTAAGCAATGCAGCCGGTAAAGTATTAGCCACAGCTGTTTTTGCAACGGTAAACATACCAGCATGGCCCCAATCGTCAATGGATGGATATGCTTTTGCATTTAAAGATTTACAGCAGGGCAAACCCTTGCAGATAACCACCACCATTGCAGCTGGCAGCAACAACACTATTGCGTTAGAAGCTGGCACTGCAGCACGAATTTTTACAGGAGCCCCCGTACCCAACGGTGCAGATACCGTAGTAATGCAAGAAAAAACAAGTATTGCCGGCACTGATTTAATAATAACAGATGAAACAATCAGAGCTGGCTTAAATGTACGGTTGTGTGGATCTGAAATTACCGCCGGTGAGCTGGCCATGAGTGCAGGCACTTTATTAGTACCGGCTGCTATTGGTTTTTTAGCTGGTATTGGTGTTAATGAAGTGATGGTGTATCCGCAGCCATCGGTTAGTATTATTGTTACAGGTAACGAGCTGCAGGCACCTGGTACTATTTTAGAAAAAGGCCAGGTATATGAGTCTAACTCTTACCAGTTAACAGCTGCTTTACAGCAATTACAATTACACACCATTTCTATTTATGAGGCAGCAGATAATTTAGAAACCGTTACCAATATTTTAAATACAGCTTTAGCAAAAAGTGATGTTGTATTATTAACAGGTGGCGTTAGTGTTGGCGATTATGATTTTGTGGTAGCCGCTGCAAACAAAGCAGGTGTTAAGCAGGTATTTCATAAAATAAAACAAAAGCCCGGCAAACCACTTTTTTTTGGAACAAAAGGGCATCAACTGGTTTTTGGTTTACCGGGCAACCCAGGTTCTGTATTAACCTGTTTTTACGAATATGTGGAAATGGCGTTGCGGCACATGGCGCATAGCAGCAGTTGCATAAAAAAAATAAAAGTGCCCTTGCAGGCTGCTTATAAAAAAAATGCCGGGTTAACGCATTTTTTAAAAGGATGGTACAATATAGAGGGTGTTATGCCGCTGCAAGCGCAGGAGTCCTATCGGCTGCGTTCGTTTGCAAATGCCAATTGCCTTATTAAAATAGAAGAAGATATAACTCTTTATAAGGAGGGGGATTTTGTAGAAATTCATTTGTTACCAGTTTAATGATACGTTTAATGGATATTACCTGGGTCTTTTTTGTTTTACTGTTTGTAGTAGCTTTTTTATACGCATCTGTGGGGCATGGTGGAGCTAGTGGTTATTTAGCCTTAATGGCCATGTATGGTATGGCACCAGAAGTTATGAAGCCTACCGCTTTGCTGTTGAATCTTTTTGTTTCTATTATTTCTTTTATACAGTTTTATAGGGGTGGTTATTTTAAATGGAAATTATTTGTACCGCTGGCACTTGCCTCTGTGCCAATGGCCTATTTGGGTGGGCTGATTTCAATTGATATGGTACTGTATAAAAAACTACTTGGCTTATCATTGCTTATTCCGGTTGCCCGCTTTCTGTTTTTTAAAAACCCCGAAGGCGCAGTTAACAAAGAAGCAAACTTAGCACTGTGTTTATTAATAGGCGCTATTATTGGCTTCTTATCAGGACTTATTGGAATTGGTGGAGGTATTATTCTATCGCCCCTTCTTTTATTACTAAGGTGGACGGATATGAAACAAACAGCAGCTATTAGTGCCTTGTTTATTTTTGTAAACTCGCTATCTGGCCTTGCTGGGCAACTATACAAAGGGATACAGTTTAGCGATGATATGTACCTATACGTGGCCATTGCTTTTTTTGGCGGACTTATAGGGGCGTATGTGGGTGCTTTAAAAATAAAAACCAATATTTTAACTTATTTACTGGCTTTAGTTCTATTAATTGCTGCTTATAAACTTTTATTTACAACTGCATAACAGTTCTTTATGAATCGTCTACTTCTTTTTGTTTTTATTACTTATCCATTTTTATTAAAAGCGCAGGAAAGAAGCTTACCAACAGACACAGTTTCTATTGAGTGGTTTGCAATTACCTCACCAAGATTGCCAAGTGAATTTTACGTTACCTATATTGCTTCAGATGGTTACAAAGTAGTATTTTGTTGGAACGAATTATATAATACTGTTGTAGGAAACAGTGTTTTGATTGTTACAGAAGAAGCAAATATAAATGCACAACAATTACCAGAACATATTACATTACTTTCTACAGCAGACAACGCCGCGGGGCGCCGCTATATTAAAGGATTGCAGGAAATAATTATTGAACGTATAAAGTAAGTGAACTAAAGTAAATTTGTGCAGCAATGACAACCACGGTATTATTATTTGGGCAATTACAGGAAATTACCTCCAAACACGAGTTGCAGGTAAATGAGATGGCAGATACCCATACACTTCTGGCCGAGCTTAGTAGAATGTATCCGGCTATTGCTACAGCAAAGTATATGATTGCTGTAGACAAACAAATAATATCTGGCAATACAAAATTAAAGGATGGAAGTACTGTTGCATTGCTTCCTCCATTTTCCGGCGGCTAATAATGGCAAACCATCAACCATATGAACGTTACCAGCGACAGATTTTACTAAAAGAACTGGGCGAAGATGGACAGCAAAAATTACTAAATGCTAAAGTATTGGTGATTGGTGCCGGTGGTTTGGGGTGCCCTGTTTTACAATACCTGGCTGCAGCCGGTGTTGGAACGATTGGTATTATTGATGATGATACGATAGCGATACACAACCTGCATCGTCAGCCAATATACAGCATGCAGGATATTGGCTTGCCAAAGGCATCCACAGCAAAAGCATTTCTGGAAAATTTAAACCCCTCTATTCATATTACAGCGTATGTGCAAAGACTGACCGTTACAAATGCATTGCCGCTGCTGAAAGAGTATGATGTGATAGTTGATGGCAGTGATAATTTTGCCACACGCTATCTTGTAAATGACGCCTGCGTGCTACTTGATAAACCCTTTGTTTATGGAGCCATTTCACAATTTGAAGGGCAGGTAGCGGTATTTAACCACAGCACAGGTAATACACTTCCGGCAAATTATAGACACCTTTTTCCGGAGCCGCCAAAAGAGGGAACCGTATTGAACTGTGAGGAGGCAGGAGTACTGGGGGTATTACCAGGTATTATTGGCACCATGCAGGCAAACGAGACCATTAAATTAATTACCGGTATTGGTACCTTGCTTGTAAATAGCTTGTGGACTTTTAATGCACTTACCAATCAATCGTATCAATTTTCAATTGCAACAAATGCAACAACAAGTTTATTGATACCAACAGATACGGCAGCCTTTGAAAAAATGGATTACGAGTGGCTTTGTGGAAACAGTACGACTGCTTTAGAAATTAGCGTTGCGGAGTTTGATAGCTTACGAAAAGCTGTTGCTATTGAAATTATAGATGTAAGAGCTATGGATGAAACACCTGTTATTGTTGAGTTTTTAAATAAACAGATTCCACTTTCTGAAATAGATACCAGAGCCACTGAAATAGAGAAAGACATTGTAGTGGTCTTTTGCCAATCAGGGGTTCGCAGTAAAAAAGCGGTGGCTGTTTTAGCAGGTATATTTGGAGAATCAAAAAAAATTTACAGTTTAAAAGGCGGTATTACCGGCTGGAAAAGCCAAACAATAAAACCAGTATGAGTAAAGAAAGGATTCTTAAAAACATATTTGTAAAAGGTGCCATTGGTGCAGCATTTGTTGGAGAAAGCATACAAAAACACAGCGCTCAAACAAGTATTGGTGCGCATAGTATTTTTTTGGGGCAAGTAAGAGCAGACCTGATGGATGAAAAAAAAGTATCGGCCATTGAATATACCAGCTACGAACCAATGGCTTTAGAGAAGATGCATGAAATAAGAGCGTTTATTTTTGCAAAGTATGAACTTACCTGTATGCATGTATATCACAGTCTGGGTAAAGTAAATGCGGGAGAAATTTCTTTATTTGTGTTTACCTCTTCGGCACATAGAAGAGCAGCCATTGAGGCCTGTAGTGAAACAGTGGAGCTGATTAAAAAAGAGTTGCCGGTTTGGGGCAAGGAAATATTTGAAGACAGCAGCCATCAATGGAAAACAAATACCTGAAAATAGTTTTTAAAGAAATTACAAACAACCATGGTTAATATTACACATAAAGTAAGCAGTTTAAGGCAAGCCGTTGCTACTGCTATATTACAGGTATCAGAAGCAGCCACTATTGAGGCAATTAAAAACAGGCAGGTACCTAAAGGAGATGTTTTTGAATTTTCAAGAGCAGCAGGATTACTGGCAATAAAAAAAACCAGCGATGTGATTCCGGACTGCCACCCATTGCCGGTTGAATATGCAGCAATTACACATGCATTAGATGGATTAAAAATTATTATAACGGTAGAAGTACATACCATTTATAAAACAGGAGTGGAAGTAGAAGCTATGCACGGTGCCGCTGTTACAGCACTAACCATTTATGATATGCTGAAGCCCATTGATAAAGGCGTTGAAATTGGCACTATCCGGCTTGAACAAAAACAAGGCGGCAAAACAGATTTTAAATATACCCCACAAGAAGGATTAAAAACGGCTGTGATAGTTTGTTCAGACAGTGTTGCCAGCGGCAGCAAAACAGATAAAAGTGGTTTGATGATAGAAGCACATTTAAAAAAGTACCAAATAACCAATGATGCTTATGAAATAATACCAGATGAGTTTGAACTGATACAGGCTACCGTAAAAAAATATTGTGCACAAAACTATAAACTGATTTTAATAACAGGGGGTACCGGACTTTCTCCGAGAGATGTTACTCCAGATGCCGTACAACCACTGTTAGACCGTGAAGTACCCGGCATGATGGAGGCGGCCAGAGGCTATGGGCAACAAAGAACACCTTATGCTATGTTATCCCGTGGTGTTGCTGGCTTTATTAAAGACACTCTTGTAATTACATTACCCGGCTCCAGCCGTGGTGTTAAAGAAAGTATGGAAGCCTTATTTCCTTATGTGTTACATGTTTTTAAAGTAAAAGAAGGTGCAAGGCACGATTAATATTCTCTTATTATGAGTGAAGTGATTTATCTGGACTATAATGCTACCACGCCCTGCGACCCGTCAGTGTTGGAAATAATGTTGCCCTATTTCAACCGGCAATTTGGAAACGCAGCCAGCAAATCTCATGTGTATGGTTGGACGGCAGAAGAAGCTGTTGAAGGAGCCCGTGCTAAAACAGCCAGCCTTATCAACGCACGACCCGATGAAATTATATTTACCTCAGGAGCCACAGAATCAATCAATTTGGCAATACGCGGCGTTGTTGAAAAGTCTCTTGTACGGCAACCGCATATTATAACCTATGCCACCGAGCATAAAGCTGTTTTAGATGTATATGCATTGCTTGCTACAAAAGGTATAAGTGTAACTATATTACCTGTAAATACAGATGGCAGTATTCACCTATCAGCGCTGGAAGCAGCTATTACACCCGATACCGTTTTAATTGCAGCTATGTATGCTAATAACGAAACAGGTTACATATTACCGGTAAAAGAAATTGGAGCAATTGCCCATAAATACAATGTGTTATTTTTTTGTGATGCCACACAAGCTATTGGCAAAATACCGGTTGATGTTGCTACTGAACAGATAGATCTGTTATCTATTTCTGCACATAAATTTTACGGACCAAAAGGTGTTGGTGCCTTATACATAAGAAAAAAGATGCCCAAAATTATAATCAGCGCTTTACAGGTAGGGGGCGGGCATGAAAGAAATTTGCGCAGTGGTACATTGAATGTACCTGGTATTGCAGGCATGGGTGCTGCCGCTGATTTGTGTAAGCAAAAACTTGAAGCTAACGGAAAACAGCTGGCCGCATTACGCAACCAGTTATGGACTGGCGTTGCTGCCATAGAAGGGGTACGGTTGAACGGAACATTGACGAATTGTTTACCCAACGTTTTAAATGTTTGTTTTGATTTTACCGGAGGCGATAACATGCTACAGCGCCTCAGCAAAAATATTGCTGCTTCCTCCGGCTCGGCTTGTTCTTCTGTAACAATGCAAGCCTCCCATGTATTAAAGGCAATGGGGCTATCAGAGCCAGCGGCACTTGCTTCCATTCGTTTTAGTTTAGGGGCACCTACTACCAAAGAAGAAGTTACAAAGGCTATTTCATACATTCAAACTGCAGCAACAGGCTGCCGTAAATAGCAAGCTTGTTCATTATTTGATATTTACTGCCGCAATAACTAATTTCAGCCTGCCGGTTTATTTACACCGCTTATAGTATGACTGATCTGAAAACATCCTACAAAGAACATCTTGCCAAAGACAAAAAATTAAAGAAGATTATTGACCGGCACGATGACTTCAGCCTGCGCATTAAGAAAAATGTGTATTTGCATTTATGCGGCTCTATTATGAGCCAGCAATTGTCTACCAAAGTAGCCGATGTGATATGGAAACGGTTTTTGGCTTTGTACCATAAGCAACCTACGGCTGAACAAATATTAAATACTCCTTTTGACACTTTAAGAAGTATTGGGCTTTCTAATGCCAAAACAAATTATGTACAAAACGTAGCCCGTTTTGCCATTGAAAAAGGGATGGAGCAAAAGCAACTGAAAAAAATGAGTGATGAAGAAGTGATTACTTATTTAACAGAAATAAAGGGGGTAGGCCGCTGGACCTGCGAAATGCTGCTGATGTTTACGCTGGGCCGTGAAGATGTTTTTGCAGTTGATGATTTAGGCATACAACAAGCCATGATTGGTATTTATAAATTAGACCCCACTGATAAAAAGCAATTAAAAGAAGACATGTTGCGTCTTTCAAAAAAATGGAGCCCTTACCGCACGTATGCCTGTATGCATTTATGGCGATGGAAAGACAGTTAAACTACTGCTGCCAAAAGAAACACCGTTGAACGGATTGCGACGCAAGGGTGCTGCTATGAAAAACCGCTGCTGGTAGTATTTTATTTAATCATACACAGCAGTAAGTTCTAAATTTTCATTCAATACTATCAGTTCTGCTTTATATCCTTTTTCTATTTTACCCAGTTGCTGCCAGCCCATTACCCTTGCAGGATACAATGAAGCCATGCGCAAGGCTTCTTCTAGTGTAATGCCGGCGTGCTGTACACAATTTTGAACACCTTTTAACATGGTTAATGCAGAGCCCGATAATGTGCCATTGGGCAACACATAGCAGTCTTGCTGAAATACATGCTGGTAAGCCCCGTTGCTTACTGCCGATACGGCATCTGTTATAATAAACAACCGCTGCTGCATTATTTTTTTGCTGATGCGCAACGCTGCAAAATCTACATGTATGCCATCGGGCACAATACTACTGCACACGGTAGCATGATTATAAATGGCCCCTACCATACCCGGCGCCCGGTGTTGTAAGGGAGACATGGCATTGAATAAATGTGTGCAGGTGGTTATTTGTTCAAAAGAATTTATAGCCTGTTCATAACTGGCATTGCTATGCCCTGCACTTACCACCACACCTGCATCGTGTAATTGTTTTATTATACTAATATCGCATTGCTCTGGCGCCAGTGTCATCATTTTAATAAGGCCCTTACCTGCTTGTAAAAACGCAGCCACTTCAGTTGGTGTGGGCTGCTTAATACAATCCAATACATGTGCGCCGCGTTTATTGGGGTTTATATAAGGCCCTTCTAAATGCACACCAGCCAAACCTTTGCCGCCCTGTTGTAAATATTGGTTAGCTACTTCTAACGACTTAAAAAAAACGGCATCCGTATTTGTAGCAATGGTTATTAAAAAATGGGTGGCGCCACCTGCCCTGCAATATTGGTAAGTAGCCTGCAAGGCTTCTATACTTAATGCCTCAGAAAATAAAAATCCGTTGCCGCCATAAATTTGTAAATCAATAAATGCAGGTGTCAGTAATTGCTGTTGCAAATTAATACGCTCATAGTTTGCAGGAATGGCGGCTTCATCCACCACGGCTTCTATTACACCGTTACTGGTTAATACCGCTTTACCAGTAACAATTTCGTTGCCGTTAAAAATAGGCCCATTATAAAATGCGGTGGGTTTATTG
>REAR01000071.1 GCA_004295245.1 Sphingobacteriales bacterium
CTATGAACCAGGCTTTGCAAGAAGTAGTAGTGGTAGGTTATAGCTCTGCACGCAGAAGAGACCTTAGCGGCAGTATTAACATTGAAGATGACAGGGAAGTAAAAACAACAGACTTTGCCCAGGTATTGCAAGGACGGGCTGCAGGGGTGGCCATAACCAACAATAATGGCAGGCCCGGCAGTGCTGCTAAAATAAAAATACGTGGCAGTAGTAGTGTAAATGGTAATGCAGCGCCTTTGTATGTGGTAGATGGAGCAATTACCAATACACTTCCTGCTTCTGATGATATTGACAATGTAGAAGTACTGAAAGATTTAGCGGCCACCAGCTTATACGGCAGCCGCGCCGCCAACGGTGTGGTAATAGTAACTACCAAAGAACAGGCAGGCAATAACAATAGCAACCTCAATAAAACACCCAAGGGCATCAGTGCGGTGGAGTGGAAGCCTGAGCGCAGTTATTTAAAGAAAATTGCAGCGGCCGATAAAGCCACCCGTTACCAGCAATACCTTAGCCTGCGCAAAGAATACCTGCTCACCCCTTCTTTTTATTTTGATATGGCTTCTTATTTTTTGCAAAACAATGACACCAGCACCGGCCTGCAAATACTGGGCAACCTGGCCGAACTGGATGTAGAAAACCACGAGCTGTACCGGCAACTGGGTTATACACTAAGAGCCTGCAACCAGCACGAAGAAGCTATTTATATTTTTAGAAAAGTACTGCAATGGCGGGCTATGGAGCCACAAAGCTTTCGTGATTATGGGCTAAGCCTTGCCGGTGGTGGTTATTACCAGCAGGCATTAGATACGTTGTATGCCGCACTCACACACCCATACAGCAACAATGCCCTTAGCAATTACCTGGGTATAGAAGAAGTGATTGTTACAGAAATAAACCAGTTGGTTAGTTTACATAAAGAGCAACTGGATATTACTAAAATAAACAGCCAACTGCTAAGCCCCATGCCGGTAGATGTGCGGGTGGTATTAAACTGGAACACCAACGATACCGATATTGATTTATGGGTAACCGACCCCAACAATGAAAAATGTTACTACGCCCATAAGAACACAGCCGTGGGTGGCCGTATATCCGATGATATGACGAATGGCTACGGCCCCGAACAATTTATAATAAAGCAGGCCATTAAAGGCACATATAAAATTGAAGTGAATTATTACGGAGAGCGGCAGGTAAAACTAACCGGCCCCGCCACCGTGCTGGCAGAAGTGTACCTGCATTATGCCAGTGGTAAAGAAGAACGCCGGCTGATAACATTGCAAATGAGTAAAGAAAAAAAGGCTGGTGTTTTTATAGGCAGTTTTGAATTTTAAAATAAAAGGAATAGTGTTACCAGCATAGCTCCGCTATTAAGCATCGTTGCGTCGCACCCTTCAGCCATTGAAGGTTGGCGGAGCAATGGTGCTTAAATATTTTTTACAAAAAAGATTAGCCATTTACATAATTCGCTAAACCAGCTTGCTGACGTTTGCCCCTATCTGGTCTAAGTATGTACTCTTAACATTCAGCAAGCTGGCGCAGGAATGAGGCAAGGGTTTTGTGCTTTAGCTTCCTGTGCCCAAATATAATTCTGCCAACCTCGAAGGCACAGGAAGCCAGCACACATTGCTTCGCCTCATTCCTGCGCCAGACTACCTTTTTATGGCCTTTGCATACTTGGACTATTAGGGGGGTTAAAGCTTCAACCGTACAAGTGTGCGACGCAACAATGCCTCACCGGAGTTACCCCGGTTGGTTACCAAAAAACAACTAGCACTTACGGAAATGTTCTGAAGAGGGTGTGGCGTAATAGTATCTCCAGCAGCAAAAAGAAAAGGGCGGCTAAAGCAATGGGAAAAAATTTTTCGTTGTAGCGTTTTAAAGCAGTTACTTCTACCCGGGTTTTTTCCAGCTTATCTATTTCACTATAAATATTTTTTAGTCCTTCGTTATCTTTTGCCCTGAAGTACTTGCCACCGGTGTTTCTCATCAATATTTACTTTCTCCCGCTGCAGCACTACGCCGCCGCCAGGTGTTTGCACCGGCACGTTGGCCATGCCTTCTGTACCCACGCCAATGGTATACACTCTTACGCCGGTTGCTTTGGCCAGCTCCTTAGCCGTTAGTGGGGGTATTTGCCCGCCGTTATTTTCTCCATCGGTTAATAAAATAGCCACTTTGCTTTTAGATTGTGAGGCCCGTAACCGGTCTACACTGGTAGCAAGGCCAGAACCGATGGCCGTACCATCTTCCAGCAAACCACTTTGTATATTGTATATCTGAGAACGCAGCACATTCTGATCGGTAGTAAGCGGACAAAGGGTAAAACTTTCTCCGGAAAAAATAACCACACCAATACGATCTGTGGGGCGGCCGGCTGCAAAGTTTGCGGCTACATCTTTGGCCGCTTCTAATCGGTTGGGTGTAAAATCCTGCGCCAGCATACTGCCGCTAACATCAATACATAAAATTATGTCTATACCTTCTCCGCTCACCAATTCTTCATCGTTACGGGTTTGTGGCCTTGCCAAAGCTATAATAATGCAGCTGATAGCCAGCATTCTTAAAGCCGTTAAAAGCCAGCGCAGGCTGCTCTTCCACGATCGGATATTTTTTATACCCGCAATAGAAGAAACCGTAATGCTGGCCTTTTGCTTTTTGCCACCTGTAAATTGCCACCACAGTAATATTGGCACCAATGCAAACAATGCAAAGAACCATGGTTGCGCAAAGCTGATATGTTGAAAGTATTCTGTTATCACAAAAGTTTAATGTATCAGTTTATCTAATTGCTGAATGGTGTTTGTTACTTGTTGCCATGCGTTTTCATTTTCTGTTGCATCTGGTACAAAACGGGCAAACTTCACCGCATCGTTCAGGCGCAGTGTTTGTGCCAATACAATCAAATCATCTTGCGGCATTTTATAAGTTTGCACCTGCAGCAATAGTTCGCCACTGGTTTTTTCTGCTGTAGCTATACCGGTTTTACGGTAAATATAATTTCGCAACACATCATTTAACCGTATATGAAATTGTTTTACAGATAGCTGCACCTGTTCTTCTTTTAGCTGGGCCAGCATTTGCAAGGCTTGTTGCAGCGGGGGGTGCATTGCTTTGCTTGCTGGGGCAGCTGGTTGTTGTTTACGCCTGCGCCACCATATATACAAAAATATAAGTAAGGCCAGCAGCCCGGCTGCACCTGTTATCCATAATAAATAATCTGTAGCAGTTGCCTCGATGGTAATAATGTCTTTTATATCATGATAGTCCTGGTTGGCATCCATATTTGTAAAAGCAACCGATATGGGCAAAGAATCTGTAAGATAATTTTTATTACCGCTGGTAATTACCAATGCTGGTATGGCCCACCTGCCAGAATCGAAACTGGTGATGATAAGTTGTTGTTTATAGATTGTGGTGGCACCGTTGTTGGTGGTATCAATTTTTCCTTTATCAATATATTCAAAGTGGGGCAATGAGTCTGTATCAAACCACTGAAAAGCAACGGCACCCTCTACAACAGCTTCTAATTGCAGATTTATGGGCTCTCCTATTAAAATTTTATTACGGTCTGCCGCCGCTTTTACCCGTATGGTTTGTGCTTGCAGGCAAAGATTGCTTAGCAATAACATCAGTAAAAAAAAATATGTGCGTTGTTCCTTCATTGTTACTACGGTTCTTCTGTCAGGCCCTTCCAATAAAAAATTTCTGGAGCACTTTTACATAATCTTCATCGGTGCGTACGTGCAATAAATCACAGCCGCTTTTTAAAAAGGCACTTTTACACCAGTCGGTATGCTTAAAAAAATGTTCTTCGTATTGTTTGCGCACCCAATAATCGCTGCTGTCAATAATATGTTGTTCTCCGGTTTCTGCATCGTTTACCTGTAGCAGGCCGGCATCGGGCAACTGCATTTCCATAGGGTCGTACACTTTAATACCAATGATATCATGCTTGCGGCCTACTACTTTTAATGCATCTTCAAACCGGTGGTCCATAAAATCGCTTAGCACAAAAGCAATACTGCGTTGGCGGGTGGTGCCATTAAAACGCCGCAGGGCTTCTGCTATTTGTGTGCCTTTGCTTTTAGGTTCGGCAGTTAATAGCTCTCGTACTATATACAACGCATGTTGTTTGCCTTTTTTGGGTGGTATGAATAACTCAATTTTATCGCTAAAGAAAATAACGCCTACTTTATCGTTATTGCTAATAGCAGAAAAGGTAAGCACGGCGGCTATTTCTGTTACCAGATCTTTCTTGGTGGCATTTACGGTGCCAAATAATGAGCTGGCACTGATGTCTATCATAAGCATTACGGTTAACTCTCTTTCTTCTTCAAACAGTTTGGTAAATGGGTGGGAGAAGCGGGCACTTACGTTCCAGTCTATAAACCGAATGTCATCACCAGCATAATATTCTCTTACTTCTCTAAAGCTCATACCCCTGCCTTTGAAGGCAGAATGATACTCTCCGGTAAAAAGGTGCTGGGTAATTTTCTTACTTTTTATTTCCAGCTCTCTTACTTTTTTTAATATTTCGGTAGTGGTGAGCAAACAGGTGTATTTAATTTTATTAGTTGCTATTTGTACAACAGTTGAAGTGATTGCGACGCAACGATGATGCCATGAAAAACCATTGCTGGTATTATGCTTTATTTACGGCACATTGATGGTACGCAAAATTTCGTCTATAATATTTTCAACGTTTACATTTTCTGCTTCGGCCTCGTAGGTTAGCCCAATGCGGTGGCGCAATACATCTTTTGAAATGGTGCGCACATCTTCGGGTATTACATAACCACGTTTGTTTAAAAAGGCGTTTGCTTTGGCCGCCAGGGCCAGGTTAATACTGGCACGGGGAGAGCCGCCATACGCAATCAATGGTTTTAATTTTTGTAAACCATACTGCTCTGGAAAGCGGGTGGCAAAAACAATATCTAATATATAGGCTTCTACTTTTTCATCCATATAGATGCTGCGGCTTAACTCTTTTGCCTGTAGTATTTCCTGTACCGAAACTACTTGTTTAATGGCATCTGCTTTTATGCCTTGCACGTTTTGCCGAATGATTAATTGCTCTTCTGTTTTTGAAGGGTAGCCCACTATTACTTTCATTATAAAACGGTCTACCTGTGCTTCTGGCAAAGCATACGTGCCTTCTTGCTCTAATGGGTTTTGTGTGGCCAATACTAAAAAAGGTTCATCCAGTTTAAAAGTGGTATCGCCAATAGTTACCTGCCGCTCTTGCATAGCTTCTAGCAAGGCGCTCTGCACTTTGGCGGGAGCCCGGTTAATTTCATCGGCCAAAATAAAGTTGGCAAAAATGGGCCCTTTGCGTACCATAAATTCATTTTTCTGCTGGTTGTAAATCATGGTACCAATTACATCGGCCGGCAATAAATCTGGCGTAAACTGTATACGGCTAAAGTTGGCATGTATAGCCTGCGCAAGAGATTTTATGGTTAATGTTTTGGCCAACCCCGGCACCCCTTCTAACAGCACATGGCCGTTACTTAAAAGGCCAATTAGTAAACGGTCCAGCATGTATTGCTGGCCTACAATTACCCTTCCTACTTCTTCACGCAGGCGGTCTATAAAAGCGCCATGGTATTGAATTTTTTCATTTAATTGTCTGATGTCTTCTGCGGTTTGGAGCATACAAAAAAGTTTAAAAAAGTTCAGGCATTATAATTGGTATTAGTAACTAAGCAATCTGTTTTTTTTAAACTAGTTATTGCCCTGTAACAGCATACCCTAAACTGCCTGCGGGTAAAAATACGAACAACCTGCTTGCAATTCTTTTGCCAATATGACCATTTATAAAAGTTTTCACGCTTTAATACCAGGGTGGTGGCACAATAAAACAAAGAAAAAAACAGTTTATACCACGTACAAAAAATCAAAACACATGAAAAACACAACACTTATCCTTTCTGCGTTTATCATGCTGGCTTTGGCCACTGCTTCTTGCAAAAAAAGCAGTACACCGGGCAAATCTGCAGCAGAATTGCTCACACAAAAAGTATGGCTCTACCAAACATCGGGTATAGATGCTGATAGAAACGGTACTATTGATACCGCAGACGACACAGATGATTGCGAAAAAGACAACAGTTTTACTTTTAATACCAACGGCACCGGCGTTATGGACGAAGGTGCTACCAAATGCGATAGCGCTGACCCGCAAACAGAAAATTTTAATTGGGTTTTAACCAACAATACACAATTAACATTAACTGGTGGCACTAACACCACCATGAGTGGTACGGTGCAAACACTTTCAGAAACCGCATTAACTGTTTATCAGGATGTAAGTTTTGGCGGCGCCAGCTTCAGAGTCATCATTCAATTCAAGCATTAAAATTTAGATTTCATAAACAACCAATAAGCCGCCCTTATTCTTAGGGGTGGCTTTTTTTGTTACCAGCTGCAGCACTTTATGCAGCTTTGGTTGCCACGCTCGTTTCAACAGCAGTATTTCATAGCAGCAATCATAGGTCCGTATTTTCTGCAAAAGCAGTACCCTCTTACGCGTATTTTTTAACGCAAACTTTAAGTTGGCATATTTTTAGTTACACTATAAACGTATCTATCCGCCCCCTCTGAACACTGTTTACCAAAAAACTAAATGGAAAACTCATGAAAACCTATCAGGGGCTCATATTATTTGTGCTTACATTTTTTCTCAGTTCTTTTACCACTACCTTAGAAATGGATGATGTGGTAACAGCCTTAAAAACAGGTAATGCCAACCAACTTTCCCGCTACTTTGATAACCGGGTAGACTTAACCCTACCCGATAAATCTGATAACTATAGCCGCACACAGGCCGAAATGATTTTGAAAGATTTTTTCAATAGCAACAATGTTAAAAACTTTGAACTGAAGCATAAAGGCGAAAACAACGGCTCTAAATTCTGCATTGGTATATTACATACAAAAAACGGTAATTATCGCACCAAGCTGTTTATGAAACTAAAAGATAATAAACAAGTATTGCAAGAAATAGCTTTTCAATCTGAATAACCACTACATACACAAAAAAGGCCTGCAGTTTGCAGGCTTTTTTTATGCCCCTGCTACTTGGCAGTTTTATGTAGTTTTGTTGCATGCAAACGTATGATGAGCAATTACAGCATTTAATTGAACAGGCTTTAAAAGAAGATATTGGCAACGGAGACCACAGCACCCTATGCTGCATACCTGCCAGTACCCGTGGCAAAGCCATTCTAAAAATTAAACAGGGCGGTATTTTAGCAGGCATGGATGTGGCCGAAAAAATTTTCAGATATAAAGAGCCCTCCATTTTATTTACCCCATTTAAAAAAGATGGCGCAACCATGCAGCCCGGTGAAATTGCTTTTGAAGTAACGGCTACGGTACCTACCATTTTACAATGCGAAAGACTGGTGTTAAATACAATGCAGCGCATGAGTGGCATTGCCACGCTAACTCATATTTATGCCGATAAACTAAAGAACTATAAAACCAATATTTTAGATACCCGTAAAACCACACCCAATTTCAGGCTGTTGGAAAAAGAGGCCGTTCGTATTGGTGGCGGGTTTAACCACCGGATGGGTTTGTATGATATGATAATGCTAAAAGACAATCATATTGATTATTGTGGCGGTATTGAACAAGCAATTGAAAGGGCTTATCATTATACGCAAACCCTTGCCCCAAATTTAAAAATTGAAGTAGAGACTCGCTCTATTGAAGATGTAAAAAGGGTTTTAGCTGTGGGTAAAGTACACCGTATTATGCTGGATAATTATACCCCCGCACAAATCATTGAAGCATTGTTATTAATAAACGGCCAGTACGAAACAGAGGCCAGCGGCGGTATTAACTTAGAAAATTTAGAAAGCTATGCAGCCACCGGTGTTGACTATATTAGTATAGGCGCCCTTATTCACCAGGCTAAGAGTATAGACCTTAGCTTAAAAGCAGTAATTGACTGATTAGAAAATAAATTGGTATGTCAAAAAAAAACAAAGCCGCCGAAAATGGATTGGTATACAGCACCGACCCAAGTTTTAAAATAGAAGAAGATGAAGCAGTTGTTGAAACGCTGCCGCAGGCACAACAAAAACTACGCATTCGGCTAGATACTAAACACCGGGCTGGCAAAGCAGTTACATTAATTACGGGTTTTATTGGTACTGTGCCTGATTTAGAAGAACTGGGCAAAAAACTAAAAAATCATTGTGGTAGTGGCGGTACTGCAAAAGATGCAGAAATTATTGTGCAGGGAGATCACCGAGATAAGGTTTTGCAGTGGTTGTTAAAAAATGGCTTTAGCGGCTCAAAAAAAATTTAATTGCTTTACCCAATTTTTATAATTGCTGTTATTGCCTGTAGTATTACTGCTATTATATTTTTTATACTATATGCCCGTGCCCGCATGCAAGAACGGGAACAAGATGAAAAAAAGTATTTAAGTTGCCACTACATAGCACTCTTTGCACTGTTTGCACTAGGCATTTTATACATGCTATATATGGTAGTTTATACCACTGACTAACCCTGAAAGCCATTGCTGCGATGGCTGCCATCGCAATACGGTTTTTTTTGCGATGCTCCGCAACGGCATAAAGCTACTTTACCTGTTTTAATTTCTTCGCTGCCATCACTGTGTTTAATAAGGCATTCGCTATTAATAATAAATGGGCCGTTAGGCAGTACGTTTATTGTAGTATTTGCAGTGGCGGCCGGTGCTGTGGCTTCTGTGGCATTGCTTAACACATAACTGATAGCACCACTGGGGCATTTGCGTACCTGCTCAATAATAGCTGCAGTATCTGCCTGCTCCATATCTATCCAAGGCCGGCGTTGCGGATTAAAAACACCGGGTAAGCCCTTTACACAAACTGCTGAATGGATGCATACATCGGGTTTCCAAATAACCGTTACATCATTTTTTGTATACTTCATTGTTGTTTGAGACATAGACTATTTATTTAACTGGCACACAAGTTACACCTATGCCATAAAAAAACCCGGCACTAACCGGGTTTTGCTGAATTATAATTATACAGTAAAAGAGTGCGACGCAACAGCAGCTGAAAAAAAATCTACTGCTGGTTAACAAATTTGTTTACTGCCCTTGTGCCAGGCTATATGCTTTTTTACCTGCCCACATATTTAACACCTCCATACTGCACACTTTAAAATTTGCAGTTAAGCTTTGGTATAATGCTACAATATGCTGTTGTGTTAAAGGTGCATCATTGATACTTTCAAAACGGCAACGGTATTGATTTACTACATTGGTAAACACACTGCCTTTGGGCCATACTTGTGTGCCGCGGTTAGTAATGGTTACCAGCTTGTACAAACTACCTTCATGCAGGAGGCACTTGTTGGCAACATCTAAGGGTTGTTCTGAACTTTCAATAAAAAAGTCGGCCCCTACAATGGTTTCTTCTTCCATTTCTTTACTCATTATAAGAGGGTTCTTATCCAATTTATAAATGGTTTGAGTAATGGGTTTGTTTGGCAATAGTGGTTTAAGGCCATGTGCCGGTGTTTTACCAAAATTGGCAATAATTGTATTGGCAAATTGGGTGGTATTTACAGATGGTTTTGTTTTATCTCCAAAGTCGCCGGTGTGTACGCCTTGCTCTAACGTATATAGCAAAGCATTCTCAATAACAGCGGCATTTTCCATTAAACCCAGGTGGCGCAGCATTGCTAAGCCACTTAATAATAATGCTGTTGGGTTGGCAATATTTTTACCCATTATATCTGGCGCTGTACCGTGTACGGCTTCAAATATGCAAATATGGTCGCCAATGTTTGCAGAAGGTGCAAAGCCTAAGCCTCCTACCAAACCGGCACACAAATCACTTACAATATCTCCCTGCAGGTTAGTAAGCACCACCACATCAAACTCATGCGGCCTAACCACCAGCTTCATGCATAAATCATCTACTATTACATCATCGGCTTTCAGCTCAGGATATTCTTTTGCCACTTCATAAAAACATTCTAAAAAAAGCCCGTCTGTAATTTTCATGATGTTGGCTTTGTGACCGCAAGTAATGCGGCGGGCGCCTTTTTTTTGCGCCATTTCAAAAGCATATTTTATTACCTGCATACTTCCGGGGCGGGTAATAAAGCGGCGGCCCAATGCCACATCATGGGTAAGCATATGCTCTATACCACCATAAGTATCTTCAATGTTTTCTCTTACAATGGTAATATCAATAGGTATACCGGCTTTACTAAATACTGTATCTACGCCGTGTAATGTTTGAAATACTCTTTTGTTAGCATAAGTGTTCCATGTTTTGCGGGCAGTAACGTTTACGCTTTTTACACCTTTTCCTTTGGGTGTTTCCATGGGGCCTTTAAATAAAATACCCAGGCTTTCTATAGTTTGTTGCGCTTCGGGCGTCATACCGTTGCTGAAGCCTTTATCAAATACCCACTTTCCCATATCAACAAATTCATACTCCAACGGTACTTTATTGGCTGAAAAAATATCTAACACTGCTTGCATTATTTCCGGGCCTATGCCATCTCCTTTTGCTACTGCTATTTTCATACTTGCTTATAAATTTTCTGTTTAAAATTACTACAATCGGTTACTGTGTAATTACTTATTTTTTCCGGCGCAAAGGTACGTTATGAGGCAAATAAAAAACCAACAGTTGTAAACAAAAATAATAGCCGGCGGCTCTTTTTTAGTATCTTTCCTACCAGAAGAAACCTGTTATGAACTCTATCGTATCTGAAGGCATTGCAATTTCGGTAGAAACATTTTACCAGCCAGATTACAGTAATCCGGTGCAGGGAGAGTTCATGTTTGCTTATCGCATTCACATAGAGAATCTCAATAATTTTCCCGTTAAACTACACCGCCGTCATTGGTATATTTTTGATAGTAATGGCAGCCACCGCGAGGTGGAAGGAGAAGGTGTGGTGGGTGTGCAGCCGGTATTAAAGCCCGGTGAAAATTACCAGTATGTAAGTGGCTGTAACCTGCGTACAGAAATGGGCAAAATGTATGGCACTTATCAAATGGAAAATCTGAACAATAAAAAATCGTTTCAGGTAACTATCCCTGCTTTTGAAATGGTGGTTCCATTTAAAAACAATTAATTTTTTTTGTTACCGGCTGTAGTGCATGGCCCGGCAGTGGTTGCGTCGCACACTTGTGCAGTAAGTCGGTATTTCAGCAACACTTAAAGTCAGAAAGGGTTATGCTATTTATGTAAGCCGCTTCCTCAATTGCAGACCGGTATTCTTTAACACAAGTGCGCCCCGATAGCATCGCACAAATCTACTCGTGGTTTGCAACGAGCAACAATATTTAACCGGAGTTGCACTGCTGGTTACAAAATTTTATTGGGGCTGCGCAAAACGTTTATCAGCAATAAAAACAGAATCGGTGAGTGTGGTTAAAAACGCTTTTAACTGCGTACGCTCTGTAGTAGTTAATACAATTTTATTAGTAAGCAACGGGTCTAAGGTGGGGCTGCTTATAATGCCAGTTGCATAATGGTTCAATACCTGATCTATTGAATAGAATCTTCCATCGTGCATATACGGAAAAGTAAGCAATACATTTCTTAGACTGGGTACTTTAAACTTTAGCGAGTCTTCTTTTTTATTGGTAATACGCATGCGGCCATTATCTAATAAAAAAGGATGCAGATCCATACCGTTGTTACGATAACTTAAATCAGTAAGTAGTGGTTCTTTATGGCAGGCGGCACATTTATTTTGAAAAATGGTATAGCCAGATTGCTCTGTGTTGGTAAAACTGGCCTGCCCGTTTCTTACTTTATCGTACTTACTGTTTGCAGATACCATGGTAACCATAAACTGCGCCAATGCTTTTAACATACGTTGGCTGTTTACTTCTTCAGTACCAAAAGCAGCTTTAAACTGTGCGGGGTATTTGTTATCTGCTTTTAATTTATTAATAACAGTGCCTATATCTTCAGCCATTTCATTAGAAGCTGTTATGGGTGCCAGTGGTTGTACTTCTATATGATTGATGCCCCCATCCCAATGCAGTTCTGTATGCCATGCCAAATTAAAAATACCCGGCGAGTTGCGGGTGGTAAACTGGTTGTTAAAACCATGGCTCAAATCATGATCAAAAGTGGCAAAGGCGGCAAATTGCTGGTGGCAGCTACTACAGGGAAAATTACCATCTTTTGATAATTGCCCATCGTAAAACAAACGCCGGCCTAGGCTGATGCCTTCTTGTGTTAGCGGGTTATTGGTAAAACTATATTGCGGTACTGGAAAGCCCGGCGGTGTGGTAAACGTAACCGGTGTGGGGCCTGCTTTAGTGTCGTTTTTTTTACAACTGTTTACCTGCATCCAGGCTATTGCACCTGCGCATAAAAATAATATGGTAAGCAGTTTTTTTTTCATTGTTATTTATTCGTTCTTAACAGCAGTTACCGTAAACATCTTAGAATAATTTTCTGATACACTGCGGGCCAAAATACCGGGTGTGGTTACCACAGGGTTCTCTTCAATTTTTAAATCATGCGGGTTATAAAACCAAGCGTTTACGTTTGCATTTACACTAATAATACTTTTTGTGTTGGGTTTAATTTCTGAGTACAACCCAAACGGAAACAAAAGTAACGGTTTTCTAATGGCGTTTTCAACACCTTTAAAACCACCAATATGATATTCGAATTTTCCATTAGGCTGGTTGCTTACTGGAGAAGTGCCTTCCAGCTTTGCCATAATGTAGCCACTGTTCCAGGTCCAAAACATACCTTTGGCAGGGTCTAATGCACCCGTTTGTGCCCCGCTTACATTGCGTACACTATCCACACCTATCGTAAATGAAATTCGGTTGTAGCGAAAGGGTACTGCAGAAAGTTTCACCGTCCAGGTAGTAGAGTCGGCGGCATCTATTAAAAAGTATTTGTCTTTATTAACATTGTAAACCCTGTTGCTATCTGTATTAATTAAATCAAACTGGCAGATATAAAATTTAAAGGCAGCAACTTTATAGGGCTCATCAAAATAATTTTTATAGGTAGAGTCAAAACTCAGCTTTAAAGTATCTACCACAGGTGTAAAGTTAATAACCAGGTTATAATCTTCTTTAGGGGTGGCCCATCCGCTGCCGCTGTATTCTTTGGCGCAAGAATTAAATAACACCAGCATCAATAGTAAAGCCGGCAAATGTAGTTTCAGTAGTTTTTTCATAGAAAAAGTGTTGTCAGTTTTCAATCGGCAAACCGTACTTTTTTTCGTTGTTCTTTTGTACTGCTTTTTTTCTTTTTACCCTCCAGCCTTTTTTGTTTAATGGCTTTAGAGGGTCTGGTAGCAATACGGGCTTTCTTTTTTACCAGTGCCTGTTGTATTAAAAGCAACATTTTATCTATTACTGCCGCTTTATTTTCCAACTGGGTACGATATGTCTGGCTTCTTACTTGCAAAAACCCTTCCGAATTAATACGATTAGCCAGTTTCTGACCTATAATTTCTTTTTGTTCTGGTAATAATATTTTAGCCGTAGAAACGTTCAGGCTGCCCTCTACAGCAGTTTCCACCTTATTTACATTTTGTCCGCCCTTACCCCCGCTTCTGAATGTTTTAAAACTTATTTCCGCTGTTAATGCTGTGCGCATAAATAGTAATTTGTGTACTTAAAATTAAAACAAGTTTTACCAACACATGAAAGCGGTCGTACAACGGGTAACCACAGCCAGCGTAACCATAAATAATACCATACGCAGCAGCATACAAAAAGGTTTGCTGGTACTGCTGGGTATTGAAGA
Organism: Sphingobacteriales bacterium; assembly: GCA_004295245.1. Lineage (GTDB taxonomy): Bacteria > Bacteroidota > Bacteroidia > Chitinophagales > Chitinophagaceae > JACMLD01. Next base: position 13,770 of record REAR01000071.1, read on the forward strand.
CGCTGACAACAGTGAGGATATTGTATGGCTAAGTAATAAAATAGTGGGCCTGCGCATTTTTAACGATGCCGAGGGTGTAATGAATTGCTCTGTTAAAGAAACCAATGGTCAAATTTTATTAGTCAGCCAGTTTACCTTGCACGCATCTACCAAAAAAGGCAATCGTCCCTCGTATATAAAAGCAAGCAAGCCCCCTGTTGCCATACCACTATATCAGCAAATGATAACACAACTATCGCAAGATTTAGAAAAACCCATTGCTACCGGCGAGTTTGGTGCCGATATGCAGGTGCAATTATTAAATGATGGGCCGGTAACTATTATTATTGACACAAAAAATAAAGAATAATACTACCAGCCGCAACGCTCCGGTTGGGCATCGTTGCGTCGCAATCCGTTCAACGGCAGTACTGCTATTAAACACTGCTTTATTATACCTTTACATAAATACTATTATATGGATCTTACCATTAACCAGGCACAACAGCAGGTAGACAACTGGATTAAAACCGTTGGCGTACGTTACTTTAATGAGCTTACCAACCTGGGTATTTTAATGGAAGAAGTAGGCGAGCTATCGCGGCTAATGGTGCGTAAATATGGAGACCAGTCTTTTAAAGAAACTGATAAAGGCAAAGAACTGGCCGATGAAATGGCCGATGTATTATGGGTATTAATTTGTTTAGCCAATCAAACCGGTGTGAACCTTACCGATGCTTTGCAAAAAAATTTTGACAAGAAAAATATACGGGATGCGCAACGGCATATTAACAACGAAAAGCTGCATTAACGTACAAAAAGCTGAAGGGTGCGACGCAACTATTGCCCAATAGCAATACTACTGCCCGTTCACAAAAAAAGAACATGTAAAAAAGGCCATTTACTGGCCGGCTTGCCCCGGTTTCAACAAAGAAACTCTCTTATCTTTGCCGCCACTATGGCAAACGATACAAATAAATTTCAGGCAATTATTGGCCACTGTAAAGAGTATGGTTTTATTTTTCCCAGCAGCGAAATATATGATGGGTTAAGCGCTGTATACGACTATGGCCAATGGGGTGCCGAGTTAAAAAAGAATATTAAAGATTATTGGTGGAAGAGCATGACCCAATTGCATGAAAACATTGTGGGTATAGATGCCGCCATTTTTATGCACCCCACCACCTGGAAAGCCAGCGGGCATGTTGATAATTTTAACGACCCCATGATTGATAATAAGGATAGCAAAAAACGCTACCGGGTAGATCATTTAATAGAAGCGAAAGCAGATGAACTGCTAAAGGCAGAAAAACAAGAAGCAGCTGCTGCCTTGCTTGCAACGATGGATAAATTATTAGCGTCTGATGATTTTAGCGGGCTTAAATTACTAATAGAAGAAAGTAAAATTAGTTGTGCCGTAAGCGGTACCTGTAACTGGACGGATATACGGCAGTTTAACCTGATGTTTGCTACTGAATTTGGTTCAACGGTTTCATCAGACGGAGAAGACAATAAGGTTTACTTACGGCCAGAAACCGCACAGGGTATTTTTGTTAATTTTTTAAATGTGCAAAAAACCGGCCGTATGAAGATACCGTTTGGTATTGCACAAATTGGTAAGGCTTTCAGAAACGAAATTGTAGCCCGGCAGTTTATTTTTAGAATGCGTGAGTTTGAGCAGATGGAAATGCAGTTCTTTATAAGGCCCGGCACACAAAAGCAATGGTATGAGCGGTGGAAAGAAGAAAGATTAAAATGGCATCTGGCATTAGGCATACCTGCAAGCAACTACCGCTATCACGACCATGTAAAGCTGGCGCACTATGCAGATGCCGCCTGCGATATTGAATATGATTTTCCTTTTGGTTTTAAAGAATTGGAGGGCATACACAGCCGCACCGATTTTGATTTAAAGAGCCATCAGGAATTTAGTAAGAAAAAGCAACAGTATTTTGATAATGATATTGATCCGGCAACAGGCAAACCATATGGCAACTATATTCCGTATGTAATAGAAACATCCATTGGTTTAGACCGTATGTTTTTGGCAGTAATGAGTCACTCTTATGTAGAAGAAGATTTAAGCACACCAGAAAAACCAGATAGCAGGGTGGTATTAAAGTTTCCGGTAAAGCTGGCACCTATAAAACTGGCAGTATTGCCTTTATTAAAAAAAGACGGCTTGCCTGAAATTGCCCGTCAGCTGATGGATGCATGTAAAAGTTCTTTTAAGTGCTTTTATGAAGAAAAGGACGCCATTGGCAAACGTTACCGCAGAATGGATGCATTAGGTACGCCTTTCTGTGTTACTATTGACCATCAAACCAAAGAAGATAATACGGTAACCATACGCTACAGAGATACTATGCAGCAAGAACGAATACCTATTAGCGAAATACAAACACTGGTGGAAAAACATTTGAACTGATAAAAGGATTAATTACTGTTATTAAAGCCAATATCTTTAATTTTGTACGGTAAGGCATCTAAGACAAACCATTAAATAATAGAAACAAGAATACAATGCTTGCATCATTAGAGCTGAGTCATATTTTATTATTAGTAGTTTTTTCAGTGCTTTTTTTCATTGCTGGCTACATAATCAGTAACCAAAAGCAAAAGGGGTTTCAAAAAAACATGCTGCAGCTAGAGCAGGATATGCTAAAGAGTCACGCCGAAATTTTACGCCTGCAAAAAGAATTGGCCGATAAAAAAGCCGAAGCACACAAAACACCCATTGTCTCCATAACAGCTCCGGCCTCAGAAACCACTAAAGAAAACTTGCCGGATGGTAATTTGAGAAAAAAAATTTTAACCGGGGGGGCAAAGTCTAATTCATAGATAATCAATCTTTAATATTAAGTTGCCCTAAGGGGCTACTCTTACACACAATAAAAAAATTAGAAAGCTGTTATATATTACAGCTTTTTTTCATTTTATTTACGTGAGCAAACTTGCCACTATGAATACCCTTGTTTACGTAACACTCTTTATTGCTTGCTTTTTTGCCGCTGTTTTTGTGTGGAAGACCATCCGCCTTAAATCTCAGGAGAAAAGAATACTAGACTTAGAAAAAGAAGTTTTGCATGCTCACGCAGAAATATTAAGGCTGCAACAAGCACTGGGTAAATTAACCGATAATCAAAAAGATACCAAAGCAGCCCAGATAATAAAAATAAGTACCGATAAAGAATTTAAAACTAAAACCAGTTAAGTATTACCCATACAATTCCTGGTGGATGGCTTTTCTATCATAACCAAGGGCCTGTATTCTTTGTTTGGCTTCATCAATCATATTCTTCCAACCACATAAGTAAAAATTAGCCGGCGGCAATTGCTTGTTGCCTTCAGCATCTGTAATGGTAGCTGCATTAATTAATTCTTCATACACTCCGTGTACATAACCAATGCGCACCAAATGATCGTGGTTGCCCGGTTCTTCTCTTGAGTAAGCAGTTAAAAATAAAAAGCTGGGCACTTTACGGGTAAGCTCTTTTAACTCGGGGGCATAAAGCGCATCTCCAAACTTTCTGCAGCCAAAAATGAGGTAGATATTTTTATGCGCAATATTCTTATTTAATATATGATGCGCCATTGAACGGAAAGGGGCAATGCCCGTACCAGTACAAATAAAGTATAAATCCTTCTCAATTACCTCTGGTAATATAAATACTCCTTGAGGCCCTCTTACCAGTATTTCTGTACCTACCGTTACCTCGTTAAATAGATAGGTAGTGCCTGCGCCACCTTCCAGCAATACAATTACCAGCTCAAACACATTGGTGCCATTTGGCCAGCTTGCTATTGAGTAACTACGCCAGCGTTTATTGGGCTTCTCATGTATGGGTAAATCTAAGGTTACAAATTGGCCGGGTTCAAAATCAAAAGAAGCCAGCTCTGGTATTTCTATCCAAAACCTGCGGGTGCTGGGGGTTTCATTTTCTATGCGTATTACTTTACCAGTGCGCCAGGGTTGCAAAGCCATCGTTATAGTTTTGCCTATTAAGTTAAGTAAATTGTTTGATGTGCCGTGCTTGCTAAAAAAAAGTTGCCGGCTGCGTTCAAGCTTGTACTGCTGTTGAACGGATTGCGACGCAACGATGCTTTACCGGAGCCACTACTGCTGGTACATAAAAAAACCCTTCAATTGAGGTGAAGGGTTGTAGTGTCTTATGCAAAGAAGGCTATTTTCTTTTTATTACTTTTTCTGCAGCTGCAATAATATCGGGCACATCTAAACCATATTTTTTAAGCAATTCTTTAGGGGTGCCGCTTTCTCCAAACGTATCTTTAGTGCCAACCATTTCAATAGGCACCGGGTTATTTTTTGCAGCACATTGGGCAATAGCATCGCCCAAGCCTCCAATAATATTATGCTCTTCTACCGTTACGGCGCATTTAGTTTTTGTAAGGCTGGCTAAAATAGCTGCTTCATCTAAAGGCTTAATAGTGTGTATGTTTATTACTTCCACGCTAATGCCTTTTTCTTCTAACTGCACACCTGCTTGTATGGCATTCCACACCATGTGGCCACAGGCAAAAATAGTAACATCTGTACCCTGGCTAAATTGTTGGGCCTTGCCAATTTCAAAAGGCAAACCGGTTGTAAATATGGGCCAGCTGGGGCGGCCAAAACGCAGGTAAACAGGCCCTTCATATGCTGCAACAGCCATAGTAGCAGCTTTTGTTTGCTCATAATCGCAGGGTACAATCACTGTCATACCCGGCAGCATTTTCATTAAACCAATATCTTCTAAAATCTGATGGGTGGCACCATCTTCTCCTAACGTTAAACCGGCATGGCTGGCACAAATTTTTACATTCTTATTACTATACGCAACAGCCTGGCGAATTTGATCATACACCCGGCCGGTAGAAAAATTGGCAAATGTTGTTGTAAACGGAATTTTTCCGCCAATAGTTAACCCCGCAGCAATACCAATCATATTTGCTTCGGCAATACCGCATTGCACAAAACGCTCCGGAAACTCTTTAATAAATTGGTTCAGTTTCATAGAACCGGCCAGATCGGCAGTAAGTGCCACCACATTAGGGTTTTTACGGGCAGCTTCCACAATACCATCACCAAAACCACTGCGGGTATCTTTGCTGCCAACACTCTGAATATCTTTAAGTGCCATTTAAGTTGTTTTAAGATGGCGCAAAGTAAAGGAGAAGTTGCCATTTTTAAGGCATTTTTTTGAGCCCGGCTGCAGATAGTTATTCACCATCGTTGCGTCGCACACTTGTACAGCCACCGCTTTAATAAGCTTTGTACAAAACAAGCTGTTACCTAAACGCATGCAGCTTTTTTTTAGCAGTTAAACAACACAACTCTTTTTCTGATTATTACGTATTTTGTGTACTATACAGAACTATAATACTGTTGTCATGCTAAGAAAATTAATTTTAGGTTTATTGCCCGTTGCTCTTATTAGTTACGGTGGTTGGTGGTTGTTTAAAAATGAAATTACACCCCAAAAAAAACTACAAGTAAAAACAGAAACCGAAGCAAGCGAAACAGATGAAGAAAGCCAAAAAGCCTTCTTTGTAAAAGAGCGCCTGCGGTACGAGTTTGATATGCTTAAAGATCCTGTTACAGGAAAAATTCCTAAAGACATTTACAAGCAAGCCTTACAACAGGCAGAACGTATCCCAATTCGTCAGGCAGACCCCGGTCAGTTTGGAATGTTTGTAAATAACAACTACATACAAGCAGGCCCCAATAATGTAGGTGGCCGCACCCGCGCCATTGCTTTTGATAAACGTTTTGGCACCGCAGGTAACCAGGTTATTATTGCAGGCAGTGTTAGTGGCGGTTTATTTCGCTCAACAGACGGAGGCACCAATTGGACACGTGTAACACCTACTGGTGAATTGCACAACGTAACCGCATTAGCACAAGACACTCGCACCGGTTTTGAAAACACCTGGTATGCTGCAGGCGGAGAAGCACTGGGCAACACGGCATCCGGCACTGGCGCTTTTTATCTGGGTTATGGTATTTTAAAATCTACTGACAATGGTATTACCTGGTCTCGGTTAACATTAGACGTAACTGGGGTTACGCCACCCCCCGGTGGCTTTACCTTAGAGGCCTTTGATAACTCGTTTGACATTGTTCATAAACTTATTGTAAACCCCACAAACGGCCATCTATATATTTGTGGCCATAGAAGAGTAATCCGTTCAACTGACGGTGGCACTTCTTTCCAGCTAATATTTAATGGCCGCAGTCCTTCTACAGCAGATGCTGGTCAAATGGATATGGTATGCACCAGTACCGGCAAACTTTACTTAGGTGTAAATGGTGGCTTTCCTAATATTGCTCAAAGAGGTTTATGGAGCTCTACTACCGGCAATGCTGGTTCATGGGTTCGTTTTGCTGGTGGGCCGGGTGGTGCAGCAGATTCTATTGCCAACTGGCGGGGTAATTCATACGATGTTTTAAGTGCATCGGCTACAGACACCTCTTACATCAGCAAACGTATTGTATTAGCCTTGGCTCCATCAAATCAAAATATTTTATATGTTACTTATGAAAACGGACTTTCGCAAGAAAGTGCCGGCGGGGCCAACCCCGAATTAGATATGTTTAAGTTTGATTTTGGAGCCAGCACCTTTACCAATTTATCTGCTAATATGCCCGATTTTAATGGGCAATTAAATACAATAGACCCCATTGCTTCGCAAGGTGGCTATAATATTTTATTAGCCGTAAAGCCAGATAATGCCAATGTGGTTTTTTTAGGCGGCACTAATTTATATCGCTCTACAGATGGGTTTGCTACCAGCAATAACACTTCTTGGATTGGGGGTTACGAATGGTGGGGCGCCACCGGTACCCCCGGCATTTCTTTTTATGATAATAGCCACCCCGATATGCATGCGTTGATATTTGACCCCACAAATGCTAACCGAGCTATTTGTGCTAATGATGGAGGCTTACAGGTTGCCAACGATATCAGTGCTACAGTAACAGCTATTAATCCTGTAAGCTGGACAAATCTCAACAACTATCCAACGCTTCAGTACTATCACGTAACATTAGATAATTTTTCTGGTGCCATGAATTTTATGGGTGGTGCGCAGGATAATGGTACTTATTTACGACAGGCTGCATCAACGGTTCCTGATAATTACGATAGAGTTAACTCTGGCGATGGAGGTGCTGCTTTTATTGGCGCATTGGGTTCTGGTACTGCCCGTGTTTTTACTTCTTCTCAGCTTGGTAGTATTTTAAGACAAACCACTGCAGCAGCCACCAACATCCGTCCAACAATTGATATTACAGCAAACCCCGGTGGCGGGCATGGCGAATTTGTAACCTATTTTAAAGGAGACTTTGACAACCCGGAAGATTTATACTACGTTAATTACAACAAAGTTTTTAGAACTACCAGTGCTTCTACGGTTACTGGTTCCACCTGGAGTTTCATGTCGGGCATTGCAAGTGCTGTAAACCCGGCAAACCCCAACAGTACTAATATTGCTATCCGTGCTTTAGAAGTGAGTCGTGGTCCATACATCTCTGCACATGTACTTTATATTGGTACTACCAATGGTAAAGTTTTTCGATTAAACGATCCTCGCAATGTAGCTGCCACTACCGTGCCTGTAGACATTACACCCTCTGGTTTGGGAGGTAATATTTCTGATATTGCAATCAACCCAAACAACGATGAAGAAGTAATGATTACAGTATCCAACTATAATACCATCAGCGTTTATTGGACCAAAAATGCTAAAGCAGCCACCCCAACCTGGTTCAATGCAGAGGGTAATATTACACTGCCTTCATTCCGCAGTTGTATGATTGTAGTAAAAAAAGATGGATCTAATAATTCTGTAAAAGAATATTATATCGGCACTTCTACAGGCTTATACAGTGCCACAAATATTGGTACCACTTTAGAAGCAGGTGGCAGCATAACATGGACACGCGAAGGATCTACCAGCTTAAATTTTGCTGTCATACAATCTATGGATTACAGACCACAGGATAATATTTTATTATTAGGCACGCATGGTAACGGCATGTATTACGCAAATTTGGGTACTCCTGATTTTCAGCCTAACCAAAGTACCGGCATTAATGACCCCGTAAGAAACGACAAGAACTTTATTTCAAAAGTATTTCCGACCGTTGCTAACACAACCATAGATTACCGCATCGGTAATATGTTTACTATACAGCGTGTGGTTTTACAGGTTTACAATACGGGTGGACAATTACTGCTCAAAAAAGAAAACGGTTATCAAAACGGTAGTCTGGATGTTAGTAGGCTGAGTAAAGGCGCATATATTTTAACCATTACCAGTAGCGATTATAAACAACAGTTCATACAGCGGTTTGTGAAGGAATAATTAAAAAAAAGCTTTTTAAAGCTCTGGCTCCTAGCCAGGGCTTTTTTTATGCAACTTTATACTATCAGCATCCTACTTATATTAATAACACAATTACACTTGTATGAAAAAAATAGTAATTACACTCTTATCAGCTATTACTACATTAATATCAATAGCGCAAAAAAGCCCCATAGTAAAACTGCATGTTTACAGCAGAGAAGTATTGGGTGGTGCGCAGCAAAAAAAACAATCTGTTAGCGAGAGCGGGGTAGTAACAGATATACCTCTTAAAAAACCATTGCAATATTTTATATATGCCGAAACCAAGCACATGGAAAAACCAGCCATTAAAAATGTTTGGATAGGAAGCCAAAAATACGAGGTGCTGGTAAACGAGAATATTATTAAAAGTCCGGTGATATTTAGTAATACAACAGTACCCGGCCTGCAAAACGATACCCTTATAAAAGCAACTATTAATAAAATATGGATGGTAACATTAAAAGAACCCTTAGCAAAAATCAACAATTCTACAGCTGTTAGTAAGTTGCTGGCAGGCAATGAAGCGCTTATAAGCTATCAGCAGGGTAAAACAGTAAAATACCTGGGCTCAAAAAAAATAAAGAAATTACAGCCAATGGTTGTTTTGTAAAAAATTTCAATACATTAGCAGAACGATTGCTTGCCATATTATATGGCATAAATAACCCCGGCTAAAACCGGGGTTGTTTTTAAATATAGCTGCCTTATTTTATTATAGCTTAACCTTTCTTTTGCCTTTTAAAACTTCCAGTATATTCTTTTGCTTACCAATTTCTTCTTTTTGTTTTACCTGCTCATTCTTGTTTTCAGCTAACTTATCCTGCAAGTTTTTAATTCTTTTTTCCAGATCTTTCTGCTCGTCTTCAAGTGAAGCGGCTTTCTTTTCATACTTTTTAACTGATTCTTCCTGCCCCGTAATATCTACTTCAAGGTTATAAGCATCAATAGAAGGGTTCATGTCTGTTAACAAAGCAGCAGCGCCAACCGCAACCGGTGCACCAGCCAATGTGCGTGTTTTAAGGTCTTCGCCATTTTTTGCAGTTACTAAATAAAGCACCGTAATATCTTTTTCTTTACGGCTCTTCCGTTCTGTTTTAAAATACAAGTCGCTGTTAAACTCATCTGTATCCTTTAATTTATAATTACGCACCACTTTAAAACCTCTTGTTTCTGTAGCCTTCAGCCCCTTTTTCTTCAGGTAATCTTCAATGGCTTTTTCAACTACGGCTTCGGGGTAAGGCAATTCAATAACAGTAGCGGGTTGTTTGGTGCCCTGAAATTCTACAGTACCTTCTACAGGTTGTATCTGGGCTTGCGTAAACACGGCAGCAAATATTACAACGACTAATAAGCATATCCTTTTCATGAGTTTTAATTTAAAGGTAAAGATGTAACAACAAACTGATTCGTTGCAAGTATTTCTAAGGTAAAAAACAAGCAGCACCCGGCAAAAAAACTATTTTTGTATAAATAGCACGTTTTGAGCAGTATAAAAAAATTGGCAGGGCAAACACTCTGGTATGGCATTCCCACAATTGTCAATCGTTTTTTAGGTTACTTACTTAATTTTTCGCTGCCGTTGATTTTTCCTCAACCGGCAGACACGGCCGACCTTTCGCAGGTTTTTGCCATCATTCCTTTTTTAAACGTGTTGTTTACTTATGGTGTTGAAACGGCTTATTTCCGTTTCTCGCAAGAGAAAGACCGTAATCAACTCTACAATACTTTATCCATTTCTATTTTCAGCACTACCATTTTATTTACGTTGCTGCTGTTGTTTTTTCGTAACCAAATAGCTGCTGTTGCCGCTTTAGAAAATGTACCCGTGTACATCACTTTTATGTGCTGGATTCTTTTTTTTGATACCCTAACCACACTGCCCTTTGCCCGGCTGCGCCAGGAAAACCGCCCCCGTAAATACGCTTTTGTAAGAGTAGCCGGAACGCTTACTACTATTTTAGTGGTGGTTTTATTTATGGGCGTAATACCGGCACAGGTAGAAAAAAACAGTAACAGCTTTCTAAATTTTATTTATAATAAAGATTTTGGCATTGGTTATTATATGGTAGGTTACCTGGCCGGTAGTATTGTAACCTTTCTATTACTGGTTACAGAATTAAAAGACCTGAAGTTTGAATTCAATACCCGGCTTTGGAAAGAAATAATGAAATACAGCTATCCGCTTATAATAGTAGGTCTGGGCGGCATGGTAAACGATGTGCTAAGCAGATTAATATACCAACAGGTAGTTAATTTACCCGCGCAAGAAGCCAAACACGAGCTGGGAATTTTTGCAAATATCTATCGTCTTGCAGTACTCATCACTATTATGATACAAGCTTTTCGCATGGCAGCCGAGCCTTTTTTCTTTAGCAAAGCAAAAGATGAAGACGCCCCTAAAACCTATGCACGTGTAATGAAGTTTTTTGTAATTGCCTGTTGCTTTATGTTTTTAATAGTGGGGCTTTATCTGGATGTATTAAAATGGTTCATCACGCTTACTTCAGATAATTGGGGAGAAGGCATTTACATAGTACCCCTGCTAGCCTTGGGCAATATTTTTCTGGGCGTTTATTACAACCTCAGCATCTGGTACAAGCTTACTAATAAAAATATGTACGGTGCATATATAACATTGGCAGGTGCCGCAGTTACCATTCTGCTTAATATTTTACTCATACCTAAATGGCATTACCTTGGTGCGGCTATTGCTACTTTTATTTGCTATTTGTTTATGATGATATTGAGCTATAAACTAGGGCAAAAACATTACCCCGTGCCCTATGCCCGCAAAAAACTAACCGCCTATATTGTATTGGTGGTTATTATTGTGCTGGTGCATATGGGGCTGCAGCAATTATATACTAATTTATGGTTTAGCACCATTACAGGCACTTTGTTTTTTGCATTGTTTACAGCCTTTGTAGTAAAAATTGAACGCAAAGAATTAAAGCAAATGCCCTATATAGGCAAGTTCATAAAATAGTTTTTTTTAACCAGCCATAGTAACTCCGGTTAAACATCCTTGCTCGTTGCAAACCCCGAGTAGATTTGTGCGATGCTATCGGGGCACACTTCAGCATTTGAAATTTTCTGATTTCAAATCTTAAATCAAAAATTCCTTAGTACAAGTGTGCGACGCAACAACTGCCGCCATAAGCACCGCTGCCGGCTACAAAAAAATCTACCACAATTATAAACCAGCTTTGCTAACTTGAGTATACTAAAAATGCTTCAGCTATGAGAAGAATACTGATTGCCTGCCTTGTTATAACCGCAATGCAGGTGGCTGCACAACCTTACCAACCCAATTGGCAAAGCTTAGACAAACGCCCAACCCCGGTTTGGTTTAAAGATGCCAAGTTTGGCATTTTTATACATTGGGGTGTATATGCCGTGCCGGGCTGGTGTACCAAGGGTAATTATGCAGAGTGGTATCAATACGGGTTGCAAACCAACGATACAGCCCGCCAGCAATTTCACGCGGCCAAATTTGGCAACCGCAGTTACTACGATTTAGCCACCGACTTTAAAGCAGAGCTATATAACCCTGATGAGTGGGCCAAATTATTTGAGCGCAGCGGTGCTAAATACATTGTGCTTACTTCAAAACATCACGATGGGTTTGCACTGTGGCCCAGTAAAGAAGCAAACACCACCTGGGGCTTTCCGTGGAATGCAGTAGACGCCGGCCCCAAAAGAGACCTGCTGGGCGATTTGTTTAAAGCCGTAAGAAAAACTTCGGTGCGACCCGGCATGTATTATTCTTTATACGAATGGTTTAATCCCTTGTGGAAGAGTGACCCTGCAAAATTTGCTGCCACACATACCTGGCCGCAAATGAAAGACCTTATTAATACCTATAAGCCCGATGTTTTTTGGACCGATGGCGATTGGGATGCCCCGCCAGAAACATGGAAGAGCCAGGAGTTTTTAAGCTGGGTGTATAATGAAAGCCCGGTAAAAGAGAAGATTGTTGTGAACGATCGCTGGGGCAAAGATGTTCGCTTTAAACATGGCGGTATTTTTACCCCCGAGTACCAGCCCGATATGGATTTTCCAAACCATGATTGGGAAGAAAGCCGCGGTATGGGTTTTAGTTATGGCTATAACCGCGAAGAAGATGCTTGGGATTATAACAGCACACAATCTTTAATAATTGCACTGATAGATAAAGTAAGCAGGGGTGGTAACTTTTTATTAGATATTGGGCCTGATGAACACGGAAAAATTCCGCCCATTATGCAAGAGCGTTTATTACAAATGGGCGAATGGTTACAAATTAATGGTGCTGCTATTTACAACACCCGCCGCTGGAAACAACCCTTTCAGTGGAGCGAAGGCCGCAAAGATTATAAATACAAAAACGCACATGCTACCGACGATTGGAAAACCGGTGGCGATGTAATGCTGAAATTAACTGTAGACCCCGACCCCGGTTTTGCAGTTAGAGAATTATTTTTTACTTACAACCCGCAACAAAATAATTTGTATGCCATTTTTCCGCGATACCCTAATGATAATAAACTTGTTTTAAAAGATATGGTTTTGCCTGCAGGTACCACTATAGAATTTTTAAGCACCCAACAAAAACTGGTATGGAAACAACAGGGAAAAAATGCAGTGGTGCAGTTACCGGCTTACAACCCCAATAAAATGAAAGCGCCGTATGCTTATGCCATATGCATTAAAAATTATGGTAAATAAATTTTGTTAACCGGCAGCGGTGCTGCTATTGAGCATTGTTGCCACGCTCGGTTCAACATTTAATTATATGGGCAACAGCAAATAGCATTCTTTTTAAATTAACGGTACTATCATATATAAACAATGAAGCAATTATTTTTTTGGCTGGCTTATGTTTTATTACAAATACATGCCACCGCACAAACGCCCAAACCCAGTGTGCAACAATTAAACTGGCAAGGCATGGAGTTTTACTTATTTGCACATTTTGGCCCTAATACATTTACCAATAAAGAATGGGGCCATGGCGATGAGCCGGAAGATATATTTAACCCTACTCATTTAGATTGCCGCCAATGGTGCCGTGTGGCAAAAGCAGCAGGTGCTAAAGGCATTATTATTACTGCCAAACACCACGATGGTTTTTGTTTATGGCCCAGCAAATACTCAACACATACCGTAAGAGAAAGTAAATGGCGCAATGGTAAAGGCGATGTGCTGAAAGAATTATCGGACGCTTGTAAAGAATACGGTTTGCGTTTTGGTGTATATATTTCTCCCTGGGATAGAAACCACCCCGACTATGGCACCGATAAATACAATGATGTGTTTATAAACATGATGAAAGAATTGTTTACTAATTACGGACCCATTTGGGAGCTGTGGTGGGATGGCGCTAATGGTGAAGGGCCCAACGGAAAGAAACAGGTGTACGATTGGGCAAGGTTTAGAGCAACGGTAAAAAAACTATCGCCCAACACAGTAGTGTTTAGCGATGTTGGGCCGCACATAAGATGGGTGGGCAATGAAAGAGGTATTGCCGGAACCACCAATTGGAACACTTTGGATACAGCTGGCTTCACTGCAGGTTTGGGTGCCCCATCAACAGACACACTGAACAGTGGCAACAAATTTGGCAAGGCTTGGGTGCCGGCGGAGTGTGATGTTAGCATCAGGCCGGGTTGGTTTTGGCATAAAGAAGAAGATGAAAAAGTAAAAACACCGGCGGAGCTTTTTCAATTGTATTTAAAAAGTGCAGGCCGTGGGGCTAACTTACTATTAAATGTTCCGCCAACTGAAACAGGGCGTTTTCATACAAACGATTCTGCAGCGCTGGTTGATTTTAAAAAACTAAGGGATGAAAATTTTAAAAATAATCTTGCGCTTAAAGCAAGTGGCTTTTTAATACCTCACAATGGTAAGGTGGCCTGCCCTGCGTTGAATGACGGTAAAACGGTAACCACACAGGCAATAAAACTTACTGAACTGTACACAGTAGGTATACAATTTAAACAGGCAACTACTGTTAATTGTATTCGCCTGCGGGAGGATTTAAGTAAAGGGCAAAACGCAGCGGCCTTTGTTATACACCTGTTGAATGAAAAACAGGAACTGGTAAAAGAAATTAAAGGCACTACTATTGGCAATAGTCGTATTATCAGTTTTCCGGCGCAGCAAGTAACTACAATACAACTTAAAATTACTGAACAGAAAAGGCCAACAGGTATTGCAGAATTTGAGCTATACCAAATTGAAGAAGTCTTAATTGAAAAATAATACCTGACAAAAAAAACTCAGTTCAACCAATGATATGTGGTTGAACTGAGCGTAGCAACGATGTTGCTTTATTTACCAATGCTGGTAAATAACTATTACTTTACAAAAAAATGTACAATATAATAAACAATACCCGCTAGCACGGCACTTACAGGTATGGTTAGTATCCATGCCCAAAGCAAATTAATAGTAACCCCCCAGCGTACGGCACTTAAACGTTTTGTGGCGCCTACACCAATGATAGAACCAGTAATTGTGTGTGTGGTACTTACGGGTATGCCCCATTGTTCTGTCATAAACAAGGTCATAGCACCTGCAGTTTCTGCACTTACTCCTTCTAGCGGTGTAACTTTTGTAATACGTGTGCCCATTGTTTTTACAATCTTCCATCCACCACTCATAGTGCCTAAACCAATAGCCGTATAGCAAGCCAGTGGCACCCAATTGGGCAACTCTTTAAAGTCTTGTATTTGTCCGCCTGCAATTAATGCAGCACCAATAATACCCATTACTTTTTGTGCATCGTTACCGCCATGGCCAATACTAAATGCTGCAGAAGAAAGCAATTGCAATCTTTTATACATGCCAGCAATACGGTTAGCATTGGGTTCTTTAATTTTTTCATAATAAATATAAGAAATCATGAAAATAAGGATGGCACCAATTAAGCAATAGCGCAGTATACTATTATCTGCCTTAGCAATTTCTTTTTTAAGTTTGTCTTTATCAACATTAACATCAACTGTAGCAATTTGTGCTACTACTTTATCTGCACCCAGCTTATCAAAATTAGAAAGAAACGGCACTGCCGCATTTAATTTGGCTTTAGCGGCATCTAATTCTACCTGCTTTTCAGGGTGTTCAGCCACTTCTTTCTTCAGTTTATCTATCTTGTAAAATTTTTCAACATTCTTGGCCATTTTATTGGTCTGAAAATTTCCAAACATCCATATGGTAAGAGAGCCCATAATAATAATAATTGCCAGCCGCAGCCAAACATTTTGCATAATTGTGACTATCGAAATAAACATGGATAGAAGCATACCAATGACTGGCGCAAGAAAAATGAACAAGAGAATTTGAATGATGTATTGGCTCTCAACAATTTTTTTGAGCGAAACCGAGCCTGTTGTTATATATGCATGTGCAATGGCCGCTCCAGCAAATCCTCCAATGAGTGTATGAGAAGAAGAAGAAGGAATACCATACCACCAGGTTAATAAATTCCAGAAAATGGCAGCTATTAACCCTGATAAAATAACCGGAAGTGTAATAAATTCTTTCTGCACACTTTTTGAAATAGTATTGGCAACTGCATGATCTTTAAAAAGAAAGAACGCCACAAAGTTAAAAAGTGCCGCCCACAGTACTGCCTGAAAGGGCGTTAATACTTTTGTAGACACCACCGTGGCAATAGAATTGGCGGCGTCATGAAAACCATTGATATAATCAAATATCAACGCTAGTACAATTATGATTACAACTAATGACATGTAATTTTTTTAAGTAATTAAAAATTAAGCGTATTTAATTACAATGGATTCAATAACATTGGCGGCATCTTCGCATTTATCTGTTACCATTTCCATTACCTGGTAAATTTCTCTTTTCTTAATTACTTCTTTAGCATCTGGTTCTGTTTCAAATAATCTATCAATGCTCATATCAAAAATATCATCTGCCTGGTTTTCTATGCTGTTTACTTTAACCAAAGCATCTGTTATCTGGCGCATATTTTTCATATTGCGTAATTCAGTAACTGCATTCTTAATTTGTTCGCAGCCCTGTTCTATAAGGTCAGCCATTTTCTGAATACCTACATCATTAGGGTTTACTTTATAGAAATTTATCTTCTTAACAGAAGCATAGATATAATCAGCAATATCATCTAAAGCACTAGCCAGATAGTGAATGTCTTCACGATCAAAAGGGGTAATAAAATTACGGCCCAATTCGGTAAAAATTCGATGGGTATAATCATCGTTAATATGCTCAAAATCTTCCATTTTAGAAATTAGGCCGGCACGTTTATCATAATCCGGCTCAGCTACTATTTCTTTCATTAGCTTACCCATTTGAGAAACGGTACCCGCTACATCTTCAAACAAAGAATAAAACACTCTGTCTTTAGGCATGAAGATTTTTAAGAATGAATTTGCTGCCATAGTTTAGTTGTTTTAAAAGTTTAATTGTGCCTGCAAGCGTAATAAGCGGCCCGATTGTAAATTATTTTTAAGTTTAGAATCTTCGAATCTTCTTTTTGAAAAGGTATAGGCTGTGGTAAATTCAAAATTTTTATTCACCTGCCACTCCAATCCAACTTCCAGTTCATCTACATTATAATTGCGTGCATCCAATTCGTGTTTCTTTCCACCAGTATAATGTTGTGCACGAGTATAGGGAAAGAAAACCATTTCATTCTTTCCTTTTATTTTATAAGATAAGGTTATATATCCCCCATTCAGGCGTTTCACTTCTATAGAATCTTTAGCCGGGTTATACTGAGGACCTTTCCCCACATTATATTCCGCCTGTATTCCGAAGGGCTGGGGATATAATATTAAACTAGCAGCTGCACGTTGGTCTTTAAACTCAAAGCTTTTTACAGCCTTAACACCAGTTGTTCTTAAATCAGCCGGCAACACATAATCTCCGGCATAAGCTTGTATACCCGGTTCAATAATTTGTTTGCCAATTTTTATCGGGTAGCTAAATCTTGAAACCACATGAAGTTTTTTATTTAACTCTGCCCGATTAGCAGTTTGGCCATTATACAATCCAAATGCAAACACGCCATAATCTCCACTACCCTTTAGGTTATCTCTAACAAACATGGCAAACATATCCCGTTTTTCTTTAGGTGCCCAATAAAAAAATGCTCCTAGGTCTCGCTCATTTGAAAGAGCACTGTTTATCCCATCATTACGGTCTAATGGCAAACGGTTTTGGCTGCTTTGCATATTTTCAAAACCAAAAGGCACTTTACTTTGGCCTATTCGTACTCTAAACTCATTGTCTTTATCAAAACCAATATCAAAGTATGCATCCCTTAGCTGAAAAATATGCTGGGTCGTTCCTGTTGAGCTTCCAAAATCGGGCTGTAAGTAGAAATAAATGTTTTTTGTAAGATTGCCACTAAAAATTAATCGGCCACGGCGAATAAAGATACCCCCTCCTTCTCCCCAGCTTTTATCACACTGTTCGCATTTCAGTTTATCGTTTGTTTCCAGTAAACGGTTATAGCGTACCTGCATATAACCTCTTAAAGAGATGGTTTCATACCAATGCTTTTTCTCTTCTTTTTTTGAAGTAGTGATTGTTTTTTCTGAAGCATTGGTTTGCGACATCAGTTTTGTGCTACTAGTAATAAATAATACTAAGAATAGCCAGCCAATTCGGGCATTCATGTTGGGTTATCTTTTAATTGCAGCGCAAATGTGATATTATAATTTTGTAAGCCCCCCAAATGTGTATTACCAAATTGTTAACTCTTACCAAGAAACCCCACCAAGATTGGCAGGGTTTTGCAATTAAAAGATAATATATGCCTTATCTCGTGGCCTGATTTTCAGTACCGTGCACAGTTCATGCCCCGCTTTTCATAACAGATCTACAAACGGTAGCAGCAAAAATTAGCCATTAATGTTACCTAATCATTACCTAAGTGTTATTTGTATATTATGCCTTTGTTAACCAGCGTCAACAAGCACTTGAGCGGCCGTTGCGTCGCACCCTTCAGCAGTTGTACGTTACCCAGCAACAAAAAACCCGCTGCCAGGCAACGGGTTTTTATTTTTTTAAACTAATAGTTTTAAATGCCTTTAAAAACAGGTTGTCTTTTTTCTAAAAAAGCGGTTGCCCCTTCTTTTGCATCTGCTGTGTCAAACAGTTCTCCAAACGCAGCCACTTCTTTTTGTAAGCCATCCGCATCTCCAACAGCTGCAATATTGGTTAAAGCAATAACATGTTTTATAGCAACAGGCGCTTTGCTTATTATCAGCTCCAGTAAGCTGGTGGTTTTTGTAATTAAATCTGCAGCAGGCACCACATAATTCACCAACCCCGATTGCAAAGCTTCCGCAGCGCTGATCATTGCTCCTGTCATCATTAATTCCATTGCTTTGCCTTTGCCTACCAATTGCGTTAATCGTTGTGTGCCGCCATAGCCAGGTATTAAGCCAAGGTTTACTTCTGGCTGGCCAAATCGTGCATTTTCTGCCGCCAGTCTGAAATGACAAGCCATTGCCAACTCGCAACCACCACCTAATGCAAAACCATTTACGGCGGCAATAATTGGCTTGTGGCTATTTTCTATTTTATTAAACACCAGGTCTTGTCCTTTTTGGGCCAGCATTTTTCCACCATCTCCATTCAGCCCGGTAAACTCACTAATATCTGCACCGGCCACAAATGCTTTTGGGCCACTGCCCGTAATAATAGCCGCTTTTATAGATGAGTTGCTATATACTTCATCTAAAGCTGCACCCAGCTCTTCTATCACTTTTTTATTCAGTGCATTTAATTTATCAGGTCGGTTAATAGTAATGGTGGCAATGCCATTTTCTATTTGTGTGAGAATGGTTTGATACATGGTATATAGTTTATAAAAATTCATTACAAACATAAAGAAAATAAGAAGGCGGCCCTATGTGCCGCCTTCTTAAATAAAACATGCAAACATTTTATTTTCGCTTTCTTTTAAAGTCCTTTTTAATATCAAAATCATACCCCAGAGTAACATAAAATACTTTAGCATCCATACCAGCATACGGCTTTACATTATTGGCACTAAAATCTGGATTTAAAAAATTATTAAGAAAGTACTGAAACTTAAGACCAACACCGTTTTTGGTATGAACGCCGGCAAAAACAGCGGGCATAAATAATGGAGTGCGGTTGCTAAACCATTCGTTAAACTTACCCGCACGGTCTCCGCTTATAAATTGCTTTTCTTTATAATTAATGGCAAGATTGGCCTCTGCACCTATATAACCAAAATTTCTTTGCGCTAAGTTGCCAAACTTTAATGCCACCGGTACGCCAACCGTATACACTCTTCTTTTATAGCGGATATTAATACCATCATCGTGTATAATACCTATATTTTTCATATTAATGCCGGTAAACAAACCTGCATGCTCACTAAAATCGTAATGTAAATTGGTGCCTGCGTGAAAGAAAGCGGTAAAGCGACCTGCGCTGTTTAATGTATTACCATTTCTTTCAACTTGTGAAAAAGATAAGATGGCTCCTTCAGCACCACTGGTACTATATACTTTTTTTTCTTGTGCGGTTACTGCTGATAAAAGGCTTACGGCTACTGCCAGTGTAAAAATGCGTTTCATAATGCGTTGTGTTTTTATACCAGTATAACGATGTATAAAAACAAAGGTTACAGCAACACCAAAAAAATAATTAAAACTTACGGTTATTAACAGCCCAGTTCTTAATATAATCAGCTATTTCGTGTGTATTGGTACCGGGGGTAAAAATTTTACCCACCCCCATTTCGTTTAATTGTTTAATGTCTTCATCGGGTATAATGCCACCACCGGTTAACAAAACATCATTTAAACCTTTCTCTTTCATTAACCCCAATACTTTTGGAAATACCGTATTGTGGGCCCCGCTTAATATACTAATGCCAATGGCATCCACATCTTCTTGTAAAGCGGCGCTTACCACCATTTCCGGCGTTTGGCGCAACCCGGTATATATTACCTCCATACCCGCATCTCGTAAAGCAGTGGCAATTACTTTGGCGCCACGGTCGTGGCCATCTAAACCTACTTTTGCTACCAGCACACGTATTGGTCTGTTCATACAGCTTTATTTACGTGGTAAAAGTAAACAAATAAGTATTAGTTTTTGCTGCTGTAGTTACTATGGCACAAGTGTGCGACGCAACGGCTGCTGAAAAAAGTTACTGTTGCAGGTAACATAATTATATTTTTATTAATAGAAACGCTTGCTATCTTTAATACATGCCTGTACATATTACCGCAGAAATTGCTGCACACCTTGAACACAATGATTTTTCGCTGGCCGTGCGCCGTATGTTAGATGCTTGTTACGATACGGCTGCGCCGCAATTAATAAGGCAAGCCATAGAATGGAGCCAGGCCTACCGTAAACAGCCCGATGCGGCCAACCCAACAAAAGATTGGCAGCAGCTAGCCAATAGCCTGCTGCAACAGATTAATGCAGCTACCAACAATACACCGAGGCCTCAGTTGCTGGTAACAGCAAAGCAACTTTCTAAAACATATAGCTCTGGAAATTTTAGTTTACAGCCCATATCGTTACAATTACAACAAGGTGCTATTTTAGGAGTGGTTGGTGAAAATGGTAATGGCAAAACTACGCTGCTGAGATGCCTTGCAGGCCAGCTGGCCTTAGACAATGGCAGTATTGAATACACTCTTTTACAAAAGCCCGATTATTTTGCTATTAAGAACTACGTGGTATTTATACCCCAGCGTATACCCCGGTGGTATGGTTTGTTAAAAGACAACCTGCATTTTAGTGCTTCTATTGCCGGTATTTATGGCGATGAAAATATTTTGATGGTTGATTTTATGCTGGAGCGTCTGAATCTTTCTAAATACGCTAACCTTACCTGGAACCAAATAAGCAGTGGTTACCGCACTCGTTTTGAAATTGCCCGCATATTATTGCAAAAACCACAGCTATTAATATTAGATGAGCCATTAGCCAATCTCGATATTAATGCACAACAAACCATACTTACTGATTTAAAATACCTGGCAAAATCTGCCCTCCAGCCAATGGGCATCATCCTCAGTTCGCAACAGCTGCACGAAGTGGAGAAGATTGCTGATGATGTAATGCTTATTAAAAACGGGCATTGCATTGTAAACACCAGCAGCCTTCAAAACAAGGGTGTGGCCATAGAGGTAGAAACAACGGCGAGCCGCGATGCATTAATGCAATTATTAACAACACATCAGGTGCAACTGCAATACAACGGCGGGTTTTACACCATTACATCTACGGCATACAGTGCACAGCAAATAATAACCACACTGGTAAATGGCAATATACCTATCAATTATTTCAGAGATATTACTTACTCAACCAAAAGATATTTTTAATGACGCAAACATGGCAACAAAGCCCGGCGGCTGTTGCGTCGCACACTTGTACTAAACCAATACTATTCAACCACAAGTTGTAATAATGAGAATAAAAAGACCCCTTGCCCCCGATTTTATAAATAAGCTGGATACACAGTTACTATTGCACAAACCTAACACCTGGAGTAGTAGAACCCATTTGGTGGTGTATTACGGCTTGTTGTTTATTGTAGGTATTACGATATTAAGTTTTATGAGTAATGCAGACCCAAGAAATAACTCTGGCATTGCCGTTTGGGCCACCTTAATAAGCCTGCTTTGTGTAATTGGTTTTATTGTATGGATCATTTATCTGCTGCGTTTTAATGTATTTAAACGGTTTGGTATTCAAAAACCGGGAGATGGATTAAAAACTTTTACCCTTTATTTTATTGCAATTGGGTTAATGGCGTTTTGCCCTTTTGTACCAGCGATAGTTGAAAGCTATGTTGCCAACCGGGCGTATAACAGTACAGAACTAGTGAAAGACGTAAATAACATTAATACCAAAATTTGCCTGGTAGAATACGATTCTCTGGAAAAAAACTGGGACCTGGATACCATTAAATTATCTGCTAAAATTACAAGACCAATAAAAGCTGATAATACAATTGAAGAAGTTACTGTACTGGTTGATTCAGTAGCTTCAGCAGGCACTTATGATAAAGTCTATTACCCGATTGGCAATAATTTCAAATTTTTAGACAGTGCTGAATTTTATTCTACTATTAATACTGCAGACAGTCTTATTAAAATCAGTGATTCAACTTATAAAATTTACACCTGCCCAAACTACCAGTTACTAACCACCACTTCAGACGCTGATGAACATAGCCCGGATTCTATATTAACCCGTTTAGATTTATACAAAACCATTATAAAGAACTACCAGCCTGTTAATCGCAAAAAAGTATTAGAAGAGTTAGAATTGCTTATAAAGAAATACTACCCGCAATATGAACGGGGAAAAAATACATACCTTCAAAACTTATTGCCTGAAGAGTATAGAGATTTAAGCCAATATGCCAAGGCTAGTTTTAAATATGAGTTATCTGACGTAGGGGGCGCTATTAATAATATTACAGAAAAAAAATACCGGTGGGAGGGTTCGAAATTATATGAACTTATAAGAACTTGGTATTATACTATACTTATTATTACCCTATTAGTATTTATTTTCAGGCATAGCACCACTAAAATTTTCTTTCTGTCATTACTAACAGCTGCGTTACTAAGTATTTTTACTGCTATATTTTTATTATTAGGCGATGCCAATGCTTTAACCACATGCATTGTTGCATTGGTTTACATTTTAATTTTTGCCTTAACCAGCATCAGCCTGTTTAAAGATAAAATCCGCAGTACACCTATAGGCATCAGCCTAAATCTTTTTACGTTTTCTTTTGTGTTTATCCCCTTGTTATTGGTAAGTACTTACTATGCTTACCTG
The DNA here is from genome assembly GCA_004295245.1 of Sphingobacteriales bacterium. Taxonomy (GTDB): domain Bacteria; phylum Bacteroidota; class Bacteroidia; order Chitinophagales; family Chitinophagaceae; genus JACMLD01. The sequence continues at coordinate 36,969 of REAR01000071.1, forward strand.
CACTATATACATACTGATGTGTACTATTATCAAAACGTTGTTTTACACCAGCAGTTATTTGGAAGAGAGAAGTTGCATTACTTGATTGCTGAAATTGCAGGCAGCTTTTTGTTATTTATTGCTATAGAACCCTTGTTTAAAAAATTATACCGCGCCTGGTATGCACAACCAGAACAATAAAAAACGGCGATTCATTTTTTGAATCGCCGTACTTTTTTAAAACTGTTTCAAGCCT
>REAR01000017.1 GCA_004295245.1 Sphingobacteriales bacterium
TGCAGCAGTAATGCAACACTTGTATGAAAATGCTACCTACCAACAACACCTGCAGCGCCGCAACCGCCGCCAAACCATAATGCTGGGCTTTAGCGATGGGACTAAAGATGGTGGTTACCTGATGGCCAATTGGGGTATTTATAAAGCTAAAGAAGCATTAACTGCTATCTCCCGCAAATATGATATTGATGTGGTGTTTTTTGACGGACGCGGCGGCCCTCCTGCCCGAGGTGGTGGTAAAACACATAAGTTTTATGCCAGCATGGGTAAAAACATTTCTAATAAAGAAATACAATTAACCATACAAGGGCAAACCGTAAGCTCCAACTTTGGCACTATAGACAGTGCACAATTTAATATGGAACAATTATTAGCCGCAGGTATTTCCAATCATTTGTTCTCTACAAAAGATATTACGCTGGAAAAAAATGAAGAAGCCCTGTTGCAACAATTAGCCGATGAAAGTTTTAAAGCATACAGTGCTTTAAAAAATCACCCCGACTTTTTAGAATACCTTTCTTATGTAAGTCCGCTTAAATTTTATGCGGCTACTAATATTGGCAGCCGCCCTGCTAAACGCAGCAGTGGTGCACGTCTGTCGCTAAAAGATTTAAGAGCCATTCCGTTTGTGGGTGCATGGAGCCAGCTGAAGCAAAACGTAACAGGTTATTATGGCGTGGGCAGTGCCTTGCAACAGATAGAAACAGAAGGCAAACTGCAGCAAGTAAAACAACTCTATCAAAATTCGCTCTTCTTCAAAACACTTATTGATAATTGCGAAATGGCTATGAAGAAATGTTTCTTTCCGCTGACCGCATACTTGTCAGAACATCCGCGATTTGGAGAAACATGGAATAAAATTTATAATGAGTACGAATTGACACAACGCATGATTTTTCAAATAACGGGTAAAAACGGACTGATGGCCGATTACCCGGTTGAGCAATTATCTGTACAAATGCGTGAACGCATTGTATTGCCTTTAACCACCATTCAGCAATTTGCCATAGCACGCATCCGTCAAATGGAAGAACAACTATTAAACAAACCTATTAAAGAGACTTACGAAAAATTAATCATCCGCTGTTCGTTTGGTATTATCAATGCCGGCCGCAACTCTGCCTAAATTACACCCGCATAAAATTGCCTTGTTGCTGATATTGTAATAAAAGACCCGGTATGCAGCAGTACCGGGTCTTTTATTACATCTAACAATGGTTCTGCTTTAACTTTTTTTAACTTAGGGTTGCTGCAGAAGTAAGTACTTTACAATTTATTTCTTTAAATAAGATTAGTCAGCAGTCGAAACATTCATTATACTACTAAAATGCATCATTTCAGACCCCGTTCTTATATAAAGGTACTTGTACTTATTATAATGCTTGCAATAGCTTTATCCAGCCAGGCGCAAACAGGCACTATATTATCAGGCCATCTTACTGAAAAAAAAATACCTCTTGAAATGGCTACGGTAATACTATACCGGCAAACCGATACCAGTAAAGCTATTAAGTTCACTACTACTGATAGCACAGGGCATTTTTTGTTTACTAACATAATGCCTGGTGGTTACTTGCTTAAACTTAGCCTGGTTGGCTATAAAACAATTATGCTTCCGGTTACTTTAACAAACGCCCATGTACCAGTAAACCTTGAAAATTTAATACTTTCAAAAGATGACAACTATCTTAAAAGTGTTATAGTAACGGCTCAAAAAAAGTTAATTGAAAAAACACCACAAGGGTTTATAGTAAATGCGGCAGCTAATATTACTGCTCTTTCGGGTACGGCAACAGACCTGCTTAAAAATACCCCAACAGTAAGTGTGGATGCGGAGGGGGCTGTAACCCTGAGGGGGAAAACACCGTTGGTACTCATAAATGGCAGAAACTCGGCCATTACCAATTTAGATCAGATTGCAGCAAGCAGTATCGAAAGCATTGAAATAATCAGTAACCCTACAGCCCGTTATGACGCCAATGCAGAAAGCGGAATTATTAATATAAAACTTAAAAAGAATAAACAAAACGGCACCAATGGTGCCATTGCCCTTGGAGCAGGTATGGGCGCCCGTGGCCGTATAAACAGTTCTGCAATTATAAATCATAAAACCAAAAAATGGAACTTAGGTTTAGGATATGATAATCGTTTTGCCGGAAGAACAAGAACCATCAGCAGTAACAGAACTAATTTTTTTCTGCCAGATGAATACAAGCTGAATCAGCACAGAGATGATAAACGGTTAGACCAATTGCAAAACCTTAAACTGAATATTGATTTTTCTCCTAATGCCATTCATAGCTTTTCTTTTGAAGCCATTGGAAATAAAGAGGGACAGGATAACGATGAAAATCTATTCAGTACCTTATATAAACAAAACCAGACTTTAAACAGCAATACCAACCGCCATTCTCTGGAGTATGAGCTGTCTAAAGTAGCAGAATTTGCTTTGGGGTATAACCGTAAGTTTGAGGACGACCGGAAACTCTTTTCAGTAAACCTGACATCATCGCTAAACAGAGATCGTGAAAATACCACCATCACCTCTCATCAATTAGATAAAGACAATATTATTATCAGCAACCCAAGCTATCAAAAAACTCACAATTATGAGAACGGCAAAATCTCTAATGCCATGATAGATTATGCCACCCCTGTTTCAAAAAAGGGTATTCTTGAAACCGGTTACAAAGGAATTTTCAGAAGTATTACGGCCGATTTTTTAACAGCCGACCTGGTAAACAACAATTACATTACTAATACTGCGGCCAGTAATATTTTTATTTTTTCAGAGCAAGTGCATGCATTCTACTTTTCTTATGGAAGCTATACCGGAACCGCCGACTCAAAAAAATGGAAATATGATTTTGGCGTAAGGGCAGAACAGGTAAATAATAACGGCCATACACAAAACAACACTTCAAAATTCAGTAATCAATATTTGAAATTATTTCCAAACGCCAGCCTTGTTTATTACAATACACCCGGCAGTCATTTTAAATTCAGTTATGGAAAAAGAATTAACCGGCCAGGCCTTGGTCAGCTAAACCCATTTATAGATATTACTGATTCTTTAAACCCGCATAGTGGCAATCCCAATTTAAAGCCCGAAATAATACATGCTATTGAATTGGGCTATAATAAAGAATGGAACAATACCTCTTTTTCATCAAACCTTTTTTACAGGTATGCCTTAAATACCATAAGGCCTTATGCCCAACTGCAACCCAATGGTGCCAGCTTAACTTTTCCGGTAAACATTGGTACTGCCATTACTTATGGTATCGAAACTATTGTTACAGCAAAACCTTCTAAGGTTTATGATGTAAATGCCAGCGCCTCCTTATTTAAACAACAATTAAGTGGTCAGGTATTATCAGAAGATTTTGCTCAAAATGCAGTGGGCTGGAATGCCAAATTAATTAACAACCTAGCCCCCTGGCAAGGATGTAAAATACAAATAACCGGCAGCTACAACTCTGCCCTTGCCACACCACAGGGAAAACGAATAGCACAATATTTTGCAGACATCGGAATGCAACAAAAAATAGGTAAAGGCAACACCCGGGTAGGACTCATTGTAAGCGATGTATTTAATACTTTTAAAAATGGTTTTACCAACAACACAAACGATTTTTACAGCCAGCGAATTGGCAAGGCAGATACCAGAGCATTCGTTTTTACTTTTGCTTATACATTTAAAGCAGCCTTTAAAGAAAAATTGTTAGAGAACCAGTTTTCAAGAGATTATTAATTTAATTGAACCATCAACCCATGCAACAATCACTTGCCCTCATCAGTATTGTGGTGAAAGATTATGATGAAGCCATTGCCTTTTACACACAGCAATTATATTTTACATTGGTAGAAGATACCGTAATGAGCCCCACCAAACGTTGGGTGGTAGTAGCCCCTCCCGGCAGCAGCGGCTGTAACCTATTATTGGCAAAAGCTGCTACAGAAGAACAAAGCACCCGTATTGGTAACCAAACCGGCGGACGTGTATTTCTATTTTTATATACTGACAATTTTGAGCGGGACTATAACAACCTGCTTGCAAAAAATATTACCATTGTGCGGCCCCCGCAAAAAGAACCTTATGGCACCGTAGCTGTGTTTGCAGATATCTATGGCAACCTGTGGGATTTAATTGAGCCTGCTGCTAAGTAGGAAACCAAATAATATAATTATGTAGCCAGCATTTGTAATACTATTGGACAGCCGTTGCGTCGCACACTTGTGCAGTTAGTTGGAAAGTCGGCAAGACCGTAAGTCTGAAAGTTAATGGCGGATAGTGTAAAATTCTTTTGGACTTTCCGACACCGGACTTGCGGACTTGTGTTCAACAGTACAAGTGTGCGACGCAACAGTAGCTGAAGAATGATTTGCTGCTGGCTACCTATTTATTTTCTTTTAAAAAAACAAATACCGGGTTTTCTGATACTGTTGTTTCAAAAAAACCATTACCGCTTTTTATAGTAGTAACTGTTCCCGCAGTGTTGTTGTCTTTTAAATTTACCTGTTTAATTGCTTTGCCACCGGCTGTTTTACAATACAATCTATAATTGTTTATTTTATTGCCATTGGTAGTAGGGCACACCATATAATAGGCCACACTGTCTTTGTATTGCTGGTGCCGGAAACGATAGCTCCATACATCGCCGCTTTCTTTTACCACGGCATCGGGCTGGTAATTTTTTAAATGCTGCATTACCGTGCTTACATAATACCAGGATTGATAAATGCGGTTGCTTTGCGGACCACCAATAAAACCACTGGTGGCAAAAGTGCCGGGTGCATCATCGTTATTGGTGGCATTGCGCATCATGTAATAAATATATTCATCAATGCCCGATGCAAAAGCGGCTATTACAGAACGGATGGTAAGAATGCCCTGGCTCTGCTCTTCATTATAACCGGGCAGCAAGGGCGCCGCCTGCCACGAAGAACGATGACGATCGTACCCATTTTCGCCCAATATAACGGGTATGCCGGGCAGCCATTTGTTGTGAAAGGTTTTTACTTTAGCCAGGCGTTCACGCAACTTATCTTCTTCCGGACTGATGCCTTTAGTGGGCGGCTTTGAATTATCTTTTTCATCGTTACTATAATGGTGGTACTGCACACCACCCTGCCAAATAAATTGCTGATCGGTACGCAATTGCTGGCAAAGAAATAATAAAGTACGGGTACGTTGTGTGTCCAGTTTAATCATTCCACTGGCCATTAGTAAACTACTTGGGCTGGCATTTTTTATACCCAATTGTTTACCCATGCGTCCTTCGTGGCCATCATAATCGGCTGTTGAAAGCGCAAAGTAATCCATGGGTGTCCAATAATTATTAGTCCAGTAAGCATCTTCTTCATTACCATTTTCAAATGTATTAATAACATTCAGCGATGCTTTGTTATTATGGTTGATGGCCTGCAAACTACTACCGGGCACAGTTGACTTACCATAATACGCGGCAAGATTATAAAACGTTTTTGCGTGGCGTTCATAAGAGAACGGATCTTCGGTATCCATGCCAATTACAGTAACGGGCTTTCCTTTCTCTTGTACAGATTGTGCTTCTAAATATTTAGGCACACCCCGCACACTGATCCAGATTTGTTTACCGGCTTTTTGCAAACTATCTGCATAGGTTTCCAATAGCTGCGGCTGGGGTTTATAATCGTGGTTGAAATTGGTTTTGTTTGCGGGGTAATCAGCCTTGTCATTATCATACCAGCCCATCATTTGATACAGGCGTATGCGGTGCATCGGTTGCATCAATGCCAGCGATGGATAATCGTAACTGTTTACACCCACAAATTTTTCAAAGCATACGGTTGCTGTTGGTTTGCCTTTTATTGCAATGGTATTTTGCAAAGGTTCTTTAGCAGTACCATATAGTACCATTTCGCTGATAACAGATTTATAGCTGTTAAACCGTATCATAAGATAGCGGGTGCTGCTGTTAATGGCAAACTGTTTCCAACCCCAGGTAGCAGGTGTGCCGGTTTTATAAGCCACTACTGGTATCCAGTTTTTCATATCGCCGGCATACAACCAGATGCTATCACTTTCAAAAGCTTTGTCGTACCAATACATCGCTTCTAAATGATGAATAGCTTTTAAATCTATTACAATACGGTGCCCCTTGCCTTGCGGGTAAAAAATAAACACTTTGCTGGAGGGCAATGGATTGGTAGCAGGAATTTTTTCAGGGTTTATTGCCGGGTCACAATCTTCATCAAACAATTTAAATGGGTTGCTGTAACCACTGGCTTCTGAGCCGGAGAGATCATATAGATCAGCCGCAGCAATGGTGCTGATTCTTTGCGCCGTAGTAGCCACCATTGTTGTTGCTGGTTTATTATACCAACTAATGGCATAATGAATGCCCGCCATTATGAGTATAATCAGCACTACTAAACCCAGCAACGGTAATACCACTGCAGAAAAAAGTTGATTTTTTTTAGTAGTGTTGGCAGTCATAAGAGGTGCTAACATTTAGCAGTGTTTTTTTAATAGTTCAGTTAAAAGAAGCAATCCTTCTGTAGCAGGTTTTTCAATAGTGCTAATTTGCATTGATGTGGGTGCGGCCGGTATTTTTTTATCTACAATAAACTTAGGAATATGCGGCAGTGCATAGCGTAGCAACCCGGCAGCCGGGTATACTGCCAGTGAAGTACCCACTACTACAAATATATCTGCTGCTATGGTCAATGCAATGGCTTCTTCAATTAAAGGCACCGGCTCTTCAAACCAAACAATGGCAGGCCGCAATTGTGCTCCATCGGCTGCTTTATCTCCTATCTTAATGGTATCTCTAATATCATAAATAAGCGATTCATTTTCTTCGCTGCGCATTTTTAAAATTTCACCGTGCAGGTGAATGATTGTGGAGGAGCCGCCCCGCTCATGCAGGTCATCTATATTTTGTGTAATAATGGTAACATCAAAATCTGTTTCCAAGGCGGCCAGTTGATAATGCGCTGCATTAGGTTGCGCATTTAATACCTGCTGTCTGCGGTAATTATAAAAATCTAATACCAGTTGCGGATTGCGTTGCCAGGCACGCGGGGTGGCCACATCCTGTACATTATATCCTTCCCACAAACCATCTCCGTCTCTGAAGGTTTGCAAACCACTTTCGGCGCTGATGCCAGCACCTGTAAGTACCACCAGTTTCTTTTTAGTAGCCATTGCTGGTGAAAATTACAAAACAAAAACCAATGCCTTATTAAGAAGCTGTTAAACACCCAATAAAAACAAAAGCCCCGCAAATGCTGCAGGGCTTTTAATAGGCTACGAATACTATTTAATTTTAAGCACGGGCTTTAATTTATAATCGCCTACACCGGTTTTTAAAATGGATAATGCTGCATCAAAATCTATTACCACAGAATCAAGTTGTGCATTTAACTTTTTGCTGAGTTTTATTTTTAAACCACTTTCACTGCCGCTGGGTATTGTTAGCGGATACACTGTGCTGTCTATTTTAATAGAATTACGACTACCTAATACAAAACGTATTTCTTTTAATACGCCACCCGGCACCGTATCATAAGCCAGCAAAGTGTCTACCCCGTTTTGTAATGCCAATAAGTTATAAATACCTGCATGGGTATTTAAATCTCTCCAGCCAGTAGAGTCATCCCGAAAATTAACCCGCACTTTTAATATATCTACGTTTACCTCCGTGGCATTATAAGGATTATCCGTTAAGCGAATTTTTAATTGGGTATTTGCTGTTGCTTCGTTTGAAGACTTAGAACAAGCCAACCAGGTACCGGTGGCCAGCACCAACATCATTGCAATTAATACTTTTACTTGTTTCATAGTGTAATTTTTTATTAGTAAACCAAAATTATGCCATCTAGCGTTTTTGGGTAGTTTTAATTATAAACACAGCGGGTACGGGGCGTTGCCCTTCTTTATCAGATACTTTAATAGTAGGCTTGCCATTTATTAACATACAAGAGCTGCCGCCTCCATCCAAATTCATTGCTTCGGTACAATTTAACTCTTTTAAAAGCTGTGCCAGTTCAGTTAAAGACACGCCTTCTGCCACTCCGGGGTTACGGCCCGCGGGGGTGTTTATCATCCATTGCTTTACCTGCAAATTTTAATTCTTCGTTATTAGAAATTTGTACAATGCCATTTTGCACTAATACCGGGCCACCCCCAACGGCTGTTTTCACCTTCCATTTTTTTAACGACAGCGCAATCTCACCCTGATGACCATTTATAATTGAAGTATTCAATACAGCAGTATTAAAATCGAGAGCAGGAATTGAATCTCTTATAAAACCATTCGCCCATTGTATTGCCCATGCTTTTCGCTGTGCAGAATCTGTAAACAACCAGGCCACATCGGCTTTTCTTTTTTTACTAATGCCAATGGCACTGCCCAGTGGGTGGCGATACGTAAGCGTGTCTTTACCCCTGCCCGCAATGGTATGCACATTATAACTTACCAGCTGGCCGTTTTTTACAACCGCATTTAAATTCTGATTGGTTGCAAATGAAAAGAAGGTGGTGTTTACCACCAACAATGGTTGTTTATTTTTATCAAAAAACTGTTGCGGTGTCAATCTTCTTTTGCTGCTGGTATCTGCATCAAAAATTAATGCACGGTTTTTTAAATTGGCACTCACATAATACGCTACTGATGGGCGCCCATTGATAGTGCTGGTGCTTTTAAACACCTGCACACCCATTGGCAAGGGTGCATACACGCTATCTACATTTATCCATTGCACCTGTGCCCAACAAAAAGGGGCATGCAAAAACAGCATAACCCCTATTATATTTTTTTTACACCAATGCTTATGCATGCTGTATTTGTTTTTCTTTTAGCCAGGCTTCTTTACCATAGCCAGCAATTACGTGTCGTTCGCTGTGGTAAGAAGAACGTACCAGCGGGCCACTCTCTACATAATCCAGCCCCAGTGCATAACCAATCTCTCTGTACTCCGCAAATTCATCGGGGTGTACAAATCTATCTACCGGCAAATGCTTGCGGGTGGGTTGCAGGTACTGTCCAATGGTTACCACATCGCAGCCATTATCCCGCAGGTCTGTTAAGGTTTGTATTACTTCTTCTTTAGCCTCACCCAAGCCCAGCATAATACCACTTTTGGTGCGCATGCCACCTGCTTTAAGGGTTCTTATAACTTCCATGCTGCGCCAGTATTTAGCTTGTATGCGTACGCGGCGGGTAAGGCGTTCCACTGTTTCAATATTATGACTCACCACTTCTGGTGCCGCATCTATCAGCCGTTGTATATTTTCTTTCTCGCCTTTAAAATCGGGTATCAATGTTTCTAAAGTAGTAGTGGGGTTTAAAGCTTTTACGGCCTTAATAGTATTGTACCAAATTATAGAGCCGCCGTCTTTTATTTCATCGCGGTCTACCGATGTAATAACCGCATGCTTCACTTTCATTAAATGAATGGCTTCTGCTACCCGTTGTGGTTCATCCCAATCAATAGCATCGGGCCGGCCGGTGGCTACGGCGCAAAAGCCACAACTGCGGGTGCAGGTATTTCCTAATATCATAAAAGTGGCGGTGCCAGCGCCCCAGCATTCGCCCATATTCGGACAATTACCGCTTTCGCAAATGGTATGTAATTTATGAGTGTCTACCAGCTCTCTTACATGGCGATAGTTTTCTCCGGTAGGCAGTTTTACACGCAGCCAATTGGGTTTTTTAATTTTACTACTCTCTTCACTAATGGCTGCTACAACGGGTAGTTCCTGCATATTTATTCTTTAGTACTAATTATAAAAGTTATGGTTGTGTAACCAGCAGTAGCATGTTTGTTCAGCATCCTTGCGTCGCACACTTGTACAGTTGAATACAAGTCCGCAAGTCCGGTGTCGGAAAGTCCGAAAGAATTTTACACTATCTGCAATCAGCTTCCGGACGTTCGGTCTTGCCGATTTTCCGACTTTTTGTACAAGTGTGCGACGCAACCAAAGCACCATAGTAGTACCACGGCTGGTTAACCACACAAAAATAACTACAAAAACAAGGTTTGCAATGAAATGTTTAGAGCGGTTTTTTACGACGGCCAAACAGGATGGTTACATAGCCGCTAAAGAATAGTTGGCGCTCTTTAATATCGGCCAGCTGGCGTATTTTGCTAAAGTAATACTCTGCTGTGATGCCGGTTTCTATGGCAGCCACGGTTTCGTTAAAGCGGCCATAATCAAAGCGCATGGCCACTTTGGCCTGAGCGCCGGGTTTTATTTGTAACTCGTTCCAACCATAGGTAAAACCAGAGCCGCCAATAATAAACTCGTATTTATTAGGATTATTAAAGATACTATCAATAGTTACCCGTTCACGGGCACCGCTGCCACTAATCTGCACATCAATATAATAAGGTTTTAATAAGCCTAATGACAAGCCGCCACCATATAACAGAGAAGCAGAAACACCATTTTTATTGGCTTTGCCACCAATCATTTTCATTTGCGCTACCCCTAATTTAAACTGGTAAAAATTATTAGCCTTGCCAATAACTACTGAGTTTACCTGGCCAAAAGGGCCAAAGCTGGAAGTGAGGCGTTCTTCTTTGGGGTGTTTTTTTTCTCCTACTTCTACCTGAAAGAGCAGGGCATTTTTTACATCTTTATATTTTGCTTTTTCAAAGCTGATGCCGTAGCCATCTGAAGCCAGTTTAATACCAAATACATTGTGCTTTTTAAAACCAGGATCCACCTCTTCCTGCAATTTAAGACGTGCGTTTAAGCGGTCTCTTTTTTCGGTGTTTTTATTATCTTTTGCCGGCTTATTGTTTTGCGCAGTAAGCGTTGCGGCCATCACTAAAAACAATCCTGATAATATTAATCGCTTCACTATTTTTGCGTTTTATCTATTAACGTAAATTTAGACAAAAATACTCCACTAAAAACTCTTTTAACTTTTTTTATGCCAACAGCCAGTGTTATATATCAGGGGCAGCTACGTTGCCAGGCCACGCACAACCAAAGCGGCTCTATAATGGAAACCGATGCTCCTACTGATAACCGTGGTAAGGGAGAACGTTTCTCTCCTACGGATTTACTATGTGTATCGTTGGGCACTTGCATTATTACCACTATGGGTATTAAAGCCACCGATATGGAAATTGATTTAACCGGCGCCACGCTGCAAATACAAAAACATATGTATGCCGATCCGCGCCGTGTGGGTAAAATAGAAATAACGATTGATTTTCCGAAGGCGCTGAACCTGTCTGAAAAAGACCGTACTATTTTGCAACGTGTGGGCGATAGCTGCCCGGTGCAAAAAAGTATTCACCCCGATATTGAAACGGTAATAACTTATAACTGGTAAAACAGTTATTGCACCATTTTTAATAAAGCGTTGCCCACCCCACAATCGAGGCAGCGCTTTTTGCTGCAGTATTGTGTTTTTAATTCTATTAAAGCCTGGCTATCCAACGCATGCTGGTTGGCAATACCCAACTGCTGCCAACCTTGGGTAATATTATTTTTTTCTGCCGGCAATTGCTGCAACCAGTGCAGGGCTTTTTCTTTCATACTTTCATTGCGGTGCAATAGCCCATACGCAAATACCACCGGCACAATGGTATTAACAATAATGGTTACTACCATTTGCCGGCCTAGTTTTTTGGGTTTATAACCGGTGGCTTCTTCTAACAGGTAATGATAATGCCAGTAATCGTTGGCGGTTACATTTAATAATTTAATAAGCGCTGTAACAGTAGCGGCTTCTTTAATTTTAGAAAACAAATGAGACGCATCATACACCAACGCCGCCAGTTGTGCCAGCCGCACTGTAGGAAAAGAGGCAGGACGCATCCGCAAAAAATGCACGGGCTGGTTTAGTGGCTGCAATTGGTATTTAGCTTGATAAAACTGGTATTCCCGTTGCAACAATTTAGGGTAATCCTCAGTAAAATCTCCTTGCAACAAACCCGCCTGCCCCAGCAGCAACGCTTCTAATACCGGCAATTGGTTTTTATGTTTTGCCAATACGGTAACCGGTACCGATTTTGCAATTGCCTCAAATGCGTCTGCATTTATTTTAATACCAAAATTGCGGGCCAGTAATTGCCAAAA
>REAR01000120.1 GCA_004295245.1 Sphingobacteriales bacterium
ATATTCATAACACTTATCTTAGCAGGCAATTTGAACGTTTATGAACGAACTACTGGTACAAAAAGCAGCCACACAATTTGGTAACGAACCTACTGCTATAAAAGCATTGGGCAGCGGTTTAATACACCACACCTATTGCGTGCATTATAAAAATAGCCCTGCCATGGTATTGCAGGCTATTAATAAAAACACCTTTAAAAAGCCAGAAAATATTATTCAGAACTACTGCATGGTTCAAAACTATTTAAGCAACGCTGAAAACAGCAATGCCATTGCAGGTTTGGTAACTAGTAAAAATGGCAGCTATTTTTGGGAGGATGAGGCGGAAAATTTTTGGCGGGCTACTTTATATTTTGAAAACAGTTATGCGCTGAAAATGCCAACAGCCCCGCACAAGCCCAGGCTGCTGCAAATTGTTTTGCCACATTTACAAAACAACTCAGCGGGCTTGATTCAAATAAACTATATGAGATCATTCCGGGCTTTCATAACCTGGCGCACCGTTACCAGCAATTTGAAAATGCTATTAAAGGAGCTGCTATCTTCCGGCTGATGCGGGCCACACATGTAATATCTGAACTGCGCAACCGCCACTACCTGGTTGATTTTTATAACCGCGTTACCAGCGATACTGCTTTTAAAAAAAGAGTGATGCACCACGATTGCAAACCCGGCAATATTTTGTTTGATGCAAGCACCCACCAGGCCATTTGCCCGGTAGATTTAGATACAGTGATGCCCGGCTATTTCTTTTCGGATATTGGAGATATGATACGCACCATGGCCTGCACACACAATGAAAACAGCAACGAGTGGGAATATATAAATGTAAATGGCGATTATTATAACGCCATAATGAACGGCTACCTGCAGGGTATGAAAGATAGTTTTACCACAGCAGAAATAAAACATATACACAAAGCCGGATTATTAATGACGTATATGCAATGCCTGCGCTTTACCACCGATTTTTTAAACAACGATATTTATTACAAAACCACCTACCCCGAACAAAACCTAAACCGCTCTTTAAACCAATTAATTTATTTAGAGCAATTGGAAGCGTTTACCGCAGGTTTATAAATGCGGGTAGCAGTATTATAAAGCAGGTTTATTTTTTTGATTCCAGCATTTTTTTAACCACCATATTACTTACCACCGGTGCCAGTGCCACACCCATACCACTCATGCGCACACAGCAGAAAATATTTTTTTGTACTTCTTTTATCACTGGCATTTTTTGCTTGCCCATACCCATAATACCACTCCAGCGGTGTTCAATGGTGTATTGTTGACCGGGCAGTACAAATTCTTTTAAAAACTGTTCTAATCCATCTTGTATTTTATGCGTAATAATCAGTTCGTTGCTTTGCTCTTCATCAATAGCAAGGTTGCGGCCACCACCCAGCAACACCCTGTTACCCAAGTTACGGAAGTAATAAAAACCGCCATCGTAATGAAAGCACCCTTTAAAAGGAATTTTTTTTAAGGGAGCCGTAACCAAAACCTGTCCACGTTGTGGCAATACATCTACCGCAGGTAATAACTGTTTTGCAAAACCATTGGTGCATATTAAAATTTGTTTAGCCGTTAACGGCACAGGCAGGTTGGTGTTTAAACTAACAAGGCCATGTTGTTTATCAAAAGATGTTACATGGCATTGTGTAATTACCTGCACCCCCATGCCCTGCACTTTTTGCAACAAAGCTGTTACCAGTTTACCAGAGTGCAGTTGTGCTTCCAATTTATTACCCACCAGGTATTGTGTGCTTTTAAAACCAAAAGCTGTAAGCTGTTTATCGGCCAGTTTAAAAACCTTATCCTGCTTAATAGTTTTACGCAGCAAAATATTTAATAAGCCAATATCATTTTTTAGTTGCTTTAGTTTGGGGTATTGTGCCGCAGTAATTAATTCGTAACCGCCGTTGCGCTCGTATTCAATTTCATCTTTACTAAAAACTTTTCTAATGCGGCGCAGGCCATCGTAGCGCAGTTGTACCAGCTCCATGGTTTTATCCTGCCCCATGGTGCGGATGTCGTGCAGTAATTCTGTTACGCTGCCAAAACAGGCAAAGCCCGCATTGCGGGTGCTGGCACCGGTGGGTATAATACCTTTCTCAAGTATGGTAACACTTAAATGCGGCTGTGCTTTTTTAAGATAGTAGGCGCTCCACA
>REAR01000218.1 GCA_004295245.1 Sphingobacteriales bacterium
AAGGCCGATGATTATTTTGATATACGTTTAGGGTATGGCATATTGCAGGTGCGCATTAAAGCGGGCATGTTGGTAAGAGAAGCAGGGCCACGTTATCAATTGCATGGCGAGAAAGGATCTTTTATAAAGTATGGAATGGACCCCCAGGAAGAACAATTAAAAGCGGGTATGTTGCCAACAGCTATCGGCTATGGTATTGAATCCAAAAATACCTGGGGGCATTTGCATACCGAATATGATGGCAAAATCATCAATGAAAAATATCCTTCATTACCCGCTACTCATACCGATTATTACACCGGTGTTTACAACAGTATTGTATTAGGCATGCCTTTAGAAGTTACTCCGCAAATGGCACATAATACCATCCGAATAATTGAACTGGCTATAGAAAGCAATGAAAAAAAATGTACTCTTACTTGTAACGGGTTTTTATAACCAGTAAAATGCAACCACTATCAATAAAAAAAGCCGGTTACTGACCGGCTTTTTTTATTGATCTGATATTTCTTTAATCTAAATTAAACAATCCTTTATTCAGTAATTGCAGGGTGGTGGTCTTTTGGTCGGCTGGTATAAGAATAGATACATTGTGCGGACTGCCACCATAACTTACCATGCGCACTGGTACCGGTTTTAATGCATCAAATAAACGGCTTAACAAATTTTCTGTAGTAGCCAACTCATTACCTACAATTGAAATGATGGCCTGATTGTCTTCTGCCTCAACCGTGCCAAAAGGTTCTAACTCTTTTAATATTTCTGCCAAATGCATGTTACTGTCAATAGTTAATGATACCGCTACTTCAGAAGTAGTAATCATATCAATAGGCGTGCGGTACTTTTCAAACACCTCAAATATCTTGCGCAAAAAACCATAGGCCAGCAACATACGGCTGCTTTTTACTTTAATAGCAATAATACCATCTTTAGCAGCAATTGCTTTTACACCCTTGGTAGCAGCTTCTTCCACAATCAAAGTTCCCTTGGCATCTGGCTGCATGGTGTTTAATAACTTCACCGGAATATTATAATGTTGTGCAGGCCAAATAGAAGCCGGGTGCAAAATTTTTGCACCAAAATAAGCCAGCTCAGCCGCTTCATCAAAACTCAACTGTTCAATAGGCAATGTCTTTTTAACAACACGTGGATCGTTATTGTGCATACCATCAATATCTGTCCAAATTTCGCAGGCAGTAGCAGTGGCTGCTGCTGCAATTAAAGAAGCACTGTAATCACTGCCGCCACGTTTCAGATTATCTACCTCTCCACGGGCATTGCGACATATATAGCCCTGCGTAACAAACAAAGGGGTAGTAGCATGTTGTTTTAATATTTGCGCCAATTTTACTTTAATACTACCAATCTGCGGTTCATCATTGCTATCAATACTCATAAAATCTAAAGCAGGCAACAGGTGGTGTGCAATACCCTGTTCTTCCAGATACACGCAAAACAATTTGGTGCTTAATAATTCACCTTGTGCCAGTATATCTTTATTCAGCGCTTCGTTAAAAGAAATTTTAAGTATAATGTTCAAAAACTCAAAATGCTCTGCTATTATAGCCTTTGCTTTTTCTAAAGAAGCAGGTTGCTTCACCAACTCTTTAATAAAGTTGTTATAATGTGCCTGTAATTTTTCAATTTGCTGTTTGGCAGCTTCCTTATCATTCTTGCTTAAAGCATCGCCAATACCCACCAATGCGTTGGTGGTGCCGCTTAAAGCGCTTAACACTACAATTTTTTGTTCATCATCCTTAGTAATTAATTGCGCCACCTGGTGCATACGCTCTGGTTTGCCTACAGACGTGCCGCCAAATTTCATAATCTTCATTGTACACCATTTTTTAGAGATGCAAAGATAATGGCAGAGCGTTTATAAACGTCATGCCT
>REAR01000219.1 GCA_004295245.1 Sphingobacteriales bacterium
GGTAAAGTTTGCCATTTTGGTTTTGCGTAACGAGGATAAAGCCGAAGCCCGCAAGTATTTTCAAACGCCGCTGCTGTTTTCGATACAAGAAGCTAAAGGGCTGGAGTACGAAAACATTATACTTTTCAACATCTTATCTAACAACGCTGCCGAATTTAGGGCCATTGCCAGCGGTATTAATAAAGAGGATATTACCGAAGAAAGTTTTAACTATTCGCGAAATAAAGACAAAACCGATAGAAGCCTGGATGAATATAAATTTTACATTAACTCGCTTTATGTGGGCATTACCCGGGCTATGCACAACCTGTATGTGCTGGAAACCAACAAAAAAAACGAGCTGTTGCACCTGCTAGATTTAACCGATTTTAAAACCAAAACAAGCCTTGCCAACCAACAATCAACTTTAGAGGATTGGACAAAAGAAGCCAATAAACTTGCCAAACAAGGTAAAGACGAACAAGCCGAAGCCATTAAAAACCAGTATTTAAAAAAACAACCGTTACCTTACATTCCATTAGATAACGAAGCTTTACTGGCATTGTTACCACAGGCCTTAAACAAAGATTTTTACAATAAAAAAGCCAAAGATAAACTGTTTAACCACGCCATTATAAACTTTAACCTTACGCATTTAAACCAGCTATCGGTACTAAAATACAATGCGGCAAACAACTGGGCAACTGAGGGAAAAAACTATTTGCGCCGTACCTACAACGAGTACGCTACGGATAACCTAAAAGTTTTAATCCCTAAGCTGGAAAAATATGGTATTGATTATCCCAGCGAAGTAAACCACACGCCATTAATGCTGGCCTGTTATTTTGGTGCCGAAAAAATTTGTAACTATTTGGTTAATAACGGTGCCGATACCACAGCAGTAGATATGTTTGGTAAAAATGCCTTACAGGTAACTTTAGTAAATGCCTTAATGAACGCAGGTAAAAAAAACGAGCTTATAAAAAACGCATTTAAGTACTATAAAAACGAGCCTATTAGGTTACAGTTTGCCGATAAATTAATTAAAATTGATGCCCACCAAGGCGAATATTGGATGCTACAATTTGTATTAGCCACTAGCCAAATGCGCCTATCATCCATGGCTATTAAAATGGATAACGGTACATTATACACTGAAATATTTACCACGTTTTTTGAGGGCATAGCCGATAGTATTATACCCGATTTTAGAAAAAAACGAACCTACATATCGTCGTTATTGGCAAAAAACGAAATAAATAGAGACGATAAGTACAATAAAAAGCTATTCCTAAGGCTTAAAAATGGCATTTATATATTAAACCCCGATATAAAAATATATGCCAACAACAGCTGGCTAAGCCAACAAGGTTTTTATGGGCTTAGCACATTTAAAGATTATTTAAACCCTCAAAATCAGCGGTTTTTAGCGTTTTTTAAATAGTAAGCATTTGTATGTTTTATTGTATTAAATAAATTTACGAGGTGTAAAAGCGGGCTAGGCTCGCTTTTTTTGTAGGGTATATTTTACTTGATTTTGGCCAGGGTAAATTTTATTAAAACGTAACAACATTGTTGCGCAAATAAAGCGGTAAGTAGTAAAAATGTTTTTAGATTGTGAGCGGAAATTGATGGATACTTTTACCCTATGCGCTTTAAACTAAAACTTACTACAAACACCACTGGGGCTACATTGCCCATTAATTACCAATACCCGTTATCGGCAGTAATTTACCGCATTTTACAAAAAGCCGATGCCGACTACGCCCAGTTTTTGCATGATGAAGGCTATACCAAAGGGTTAAAAACGTTTAAATTTTTTACCTTTTCGGATATTGAAACGCCTTTTAAAATAATGGGCGACAGGCTAAAATGTTTAAGTACCGAAGTTAACCTAGTGGTAAGTTTTTAC
>REAR01000018.1 GCA_004295245.1 Sphingobacteriales bacterium
GCACCGTTTGCAAAAGAATGGATAGAACAAATAGAATATTAATGAAACCAGCAGTTGAAGCGTTGAGCAACAGCCGTTGCGTCGCACCCTTCAACCGCATAACAATAATGAACAAAATAATAACCACCCTATTATTGGCAGGCAGTATTACAAAAATGCAGGCACAGCAAAGACCCAAAACCGGCGCATGGTTTACGGTGCAGGTGCCTGTTGCTATTAATAAAAAAGTTGAATGGCATAATGATGCCAGCTACCGTACCATGGGCAATACAATAGCAGCACTTCAATATTTATACAGAACAGGTTTGCGGTATCATTTTAATAAGCAGTGGAGCAGTGCCGCCGGTGTGGCGTTATTTTACACCCGTACTTCTTTTTTAAAAAGTAATCATGAGTTTGGTGAAGAGTTCAGAACCTGGCAGGAACTGCAATACCAACAGCCGCTTGCTAAAAAGAAACTACAAATACTGCTAAGGGCCCGTACAGAGCAGCGGTTTTACCAGCCTACATTAAAAAAAGCAGCATACACCGCGTATCGCCTTAGAGCCAAAGCAGCCATAACCTATACTATTACTGAAAAGTGGTTTTTATCTGCCTCTAATGAGTATATGCATCAGCACCAATTTTCTGATTGGGGCTTTGATCAAAACAGAGTACAACTAACCGCCGGCATTAAATCAAAACTAAAAACACAATTTCAAGTAGGATACATGTATGTATCAAGGCCCAATAATGCAGTGCAGCATTTGCTACTGCTAACATTTCAAAAAAACATTTCGTTGTATGCAAACAACTGAGTTGAATAGTAAAAATAACTTATACCCGGTTTTTCTAAAGCTGGAACATTTAAATGTTTTGCTGGTGGGTGGTGGTAATGTGGCATTAGAAAAATTGCAATCGCTGTTGCGCAATACACCCACTGCCACTGTAACAATTGTGGCACCGCTTATTCGTCCGGCCTTGCTTAACTTTATAAAAGACTATCCTAATTGCACCACACTGGTAAAGCCATATGAACCAAGCCACCTTGAAGAAAAACAATTGGTTATTTGTACTACCGATAATCCTGCACTGCACAAAACAATAAAAGCTGCTGCTAACGAAAGAGGGTTGTTAGTAAATGTAGCAGACACACCCGATCTGTGCGATTTTTATTTAGGTTCCATTGTGCAAAAGGGGAATTTAAAATTAGCTATTTCTACCAATGGCAAATCTCCCACAGCTGCCAAACGCATTAAAGAAGTATTAAATAACGCATTGCCTGATGAGTTGGATGATGTGATAGAAAACCTGCACGTGGTACGCAGTAAACTAAACGGCAACTTTGAGTACAAGGTGAAGAAGATGAATGAGATTACACGTACCTTAATTGAAAATGATGCCGCCACAACTGAAAAACGGTGGAAAAAAATAGCTACTTATTCATTATTGGGTTTTGCCTTTATGCTGGTAGGGCATTTTATATTTTCTTATATACCATTTAAGCAAATAGCCGATGATACGGTTAAATGGTATGGCACACTGGATCCTAATTTTCATTGGTTGGTATTGGCAGGTTTTTTAGCACAATTAGTAGATGGTGCATTGGGTATGGGTTATGGCGTAACAAGTGCTACCGTGTTACTTTCAGTGGGTGTTCCGCCTACATCTATAAGTGGTGCCGTACATACAGCAGAAGTTTTTTCAAGCGCAGCCAGCGGATACAGCCATTATAAATTTGGCAACGTAAATAAAAAATTATTTAAAGCACTTGTTATACCCGGTGTAATTGGTGCTATACTGGGTGCTATTTTATTAAAATGGGTAGGAGACTCCAATTCTATCTGGCTGAGAGCACTGCTTGCCTGCTACACACTTTTTTTGGGTGTTAAGTTTTTGATCAATGCTTTTCGACAAGCACAACCACAAAAAAAATTCAAGCATTACAGTGCATTGGCAGGTGCTGGGGGCTTTTTAGATTCTTTTGGAGGCGGTGGCTGGGGGCCGCTGGTTACAACTACTTTAATTAATAAAGGAAGAAGCCCTAAATATGTAATTGGCTCGGTAAGCTTAACTGAGTTTTTTGTAACACTGGCCAGTGCCTTTACTTTTTTTACCTTATTAGGTGTTAGCCATTGGCAGGTTATAGTAGCACTAATGGTTGGGGGCTTTGTAGCTGCCCCTATTGCTGCAAAACTGGCTGGAAAATTACCCAGAAAAACTGCCTTTATTTTGCTGGGCCTATTGGTTATTTTCTGGAGCTTTAAGATTCTATTAAAAGTGTTCTGATTCATAGTTACACTACATCAATAATCTGCTAAAACCGCCAGGCCCTGCAATGCCGTTGCAGGGTGCGACGCAACGGCTGCTGAGCCTTGCATTGTTGCTGACCTCACAAAAATAATTTATTCAAAATTTGGTTTATATTATAAACCAGTTTATTTTTGAGATAAATTTACAAGAAAGTGAAACAGCTACCATTACTATTAAACCTTATCCTTCTTAGCAGTTTTGCCATGGGCCAAACCCTTATTAGCGGAAAAATTAAAGACCCCAAGGGTAAGGGGGTTGCCGGTGCCAGCATTAGTTTAAAAGATAGTTATGATGGCGGCACCTCAGACTCAACCGGCCTTTACCGTTTTAAAACCACTGAAACGGGTGAACATCTTATTATGGTTACCTGTATTGGTTACAAACCAATAGAACAAAAAATTAGTATTGGCGCTGAGGCGTTGAACCTTGACCTTATTTTAAAAGAAGAACCCAATGAACTGAAGGCCGTTGTTATTACCGCAGGAACTTTTGAAGCCAGCGACCGTAAACGGGCTGCTGCTGTTTTAAACTCTATAGATATTGTTACCACGGCCAGTGCCAACGGAGATGTTACCGGCGCTATTAAAACCCTACCCGGTGCACAACAGGTGGGCGAAAGTGAAGGCTTGTTTGTGCGGGGTGGTACGGCTGCAGAAACTAAAATTTACATTGATGGCACCTTGGTAAATAATTTCTTTTTTAGCAGTGTGCCTAATGTGGCGCAGTTTGGCCGCTTCTCTCCTTTCTTATTTAAAGGCACAGTGTTTAGCACCGGTGGCTATAGTGCCTTGTATGGCCAGGCACTTTCATCTGCTTTAATACTTGAGTCTATTGATTTGCCAGATCAAACATCTGCCAATATAGGTGTTACCATTCTAGGTGTTAATGCCGGATACCAGCAACTGGCTAAAAACAAAAAATCTAGTTGGGGTGGCGGCTACAGCTATACCAATTTATGGCCTGCATTTAAAATTATTAAACAGCGGCAAGATTATAAACAAGCACCGGTTTTTCATAATGCTGATTTTAATTTTCGTATTAAAACTTCTAAAACCGGCATCATAAAATACTATGGTTATTTAAGTACCAACCAGCTGGATTTTACGGTTAATAGTTTAGATAGTCTTGGCTATAAAGATAGATTTGGGTTAAAGAACCTGAACACTTTTCACAACCTAACATGGCGAGAAAATTTGGGCCGCCGCTGGAAATTGAATACGGCTCTTTCGTTTTCTATTAATAAGGATGATATTGAAGGCAATATGGCTAACGAGGCTGGCAATAAAGTATTGCTAACCGGTTTAGAGTTTAAAAATTTTGGTCTTACTAATCGTTCTCAGTTTTTTAACAGCCGCATTGTGTTTGAAAAAAAGTTGAAAGGCTTGAGTGCCATTCGCTTTGGCAACGAGTTCAATTACAGCAATGAAAAAAATACGTACACTTTATATAACAACCAGCAGTTTCCCGGCCGGTTAGAACAAAACACGGTATCTGGTTTTGCTGAAGCAGATATTTATATAACCAATAATGTTGCAGCAAAAACGGGTTTAAGAGCCGAGCATTCCTCGTACTTAAATAAAACCAATCTGGCACCCCGTATTTCTCTTGCTTATAAATTAGGTAATCAAAGTCAGGCTTCATTAGCATATGGTGTATTCTATCAAAACCCCGAGCGCCGTTATTTACCAGCACCGGTTCAACTGGGTTTCTTAAAAGCATCGCACTATATTGCGCAGTACCAAAAAACAAGCTCCTTAATAACGTTTCGTGCCGAGGTGTTTTATAAAAAATACCACAACCTTTTAAAAACAGGTTTTGTAAACAACCGCGAAGTGGCAACCGGCAACAATGGCTTTGGAGATGCCAAAGGGTTTGAGTTTTTCTGGAGAGATAAAAAGACTATTAAAAATTTAGACTACTGGATCTCTTACTCTTATTTAGATACCAAGCGAGACTTTTTAAATTTTCCCTTTGCCATACAACCCAATTTTGCAGCAAAGCATACCACATCACTGGTAGTAAAAAAGTTTATAACCAAATTAAAAATGAACCTGAACGGTTCTTACAATTTTGCCAGCGGTCGTCCTTACTATAATATTCAAACAGATCTAAACGGGCCTAAGTTTACAGATCGTGGTACCATACCTGCCTACCACAACGTAAGTTTTTCTATTAACTATTTACCCAAAATTGGTAAACAAGGTGCCAAATCTTTTGCGGTGTATGTATTACAGGTAAGCAATGTGTTTAATACAAAACAAGTATACGGTTACCAGTATTCTTACAATGCATTGCGCAAAGAAGCCATTGTGCCCCCATCAAGAATGTTTGTATTTATTGGTGCCTTTATAAGTTTTGGAGTAGATAGAACCGACGATGCCATTAATAGTAACTTATAATTTTTGTAAACCGGCATAGTGATGCTATAAAGCATCGTTGCCACGCTCGGTTCAACAGGCAGTTCTTTGTTTCAGCAATTTTTTAACAACCGTTTCAATTATATTTTTAAACTCATAAAAAACAAACACATATGAAATCGTTCTCAGTAACCTTATTAATGGCCTTCTTTGTTGCCAGCAGTTTATTTGCACAGTCAGACAAATACACCGGCGCTATGAAAAAAAATATTACCGAGTTGGATGACGCACTAAAGAATAACAGCATGGCAGCATTGGCTGGTAATTTTGAACGCATTGCCACAGCAGAAAAAACACAGTGGTTACCTTATTATTATGCTTCTTACTGCACAGTAATGGCTGCTTATATGGAACAGGATAAATCTAAAACCGATGCTATTGCAGATAAAGCAGAAGGCTTTATTAAAAAAGCTGAAGAATTAGCTGGTGCAGAAAATGCTGAAACCTGTATTATAAAAAGTATGATTGCTTCTGCCCACATGATGGTAGACCCTCAAGCCCGCTGGATGCAATATGGCCAGGCATCTGCCAGCAATATTGAAAAAGCAAAAAAATTAGACCCCGCCAACCCACGGGCTTATTACCTGGATGCGCAAGGAAAATTTTATACCCCAGAAGCATTTGGCGGTGGTAAAACAGTGGCCAAGCCGGTATTTGAGAAAGCCATTGAACTATTTGGCAGTTTTAAACCAGCTTCAGAACTGCATCCCAGCTGGGGGCTCACATCGGCACAATATTTTTTAAGTCAATGTAACTAAAATGTGAATAGTGTTCTGCTCAGTAGCAGAACACTATTTTATATTTACCGGCAAAACCAATAACACTGTTTTTATGAATACGGAGAAATCTAATTTTACTGAGAAGGATAGTCTTGCCCTTATTACAGAAATGATTGGCAAGGCTAAAGACTCTTACCACGATACCGGCATTGCCGCTATTATGTGGGGCAGTGTTATTGCCTTTTGCTCTTTGGTAAAAATTAGTGAGCTGCATTTTAATTACAAGCTGCCCTTTGATATTTTTCTGCTTACGTTTTTGGCTGTTATACCACAGCTTTTACTATCTCACAAAGAAAGAAAAAAACAAAACGTACGCACTTACAACCAGGTGGCATTAGATTATACATGGACGGCTTTTGGCATTGCCATTTTTTTAATGGTATTTGTTACCAATGCGGTGTTTGCCAAGTTGGGTGCTTTTAATGAAGTGTATATAAGCAGTACCGGTAAGCAAGATTATTTCAGATTTTCTGAGTTTACAGCGGCGCTGTTTTTAATAATATATGGTCTTCCAACTTTTATTACCGGTGCGGTAATGAAATTTAGACCCATGTTATTAGGCGGTATTGTTTGCTGGGTTGCCAGCATAGCCTGTTTGTTTACGCCGGTAAAAGTTGATTTGCTGTTAACAGCAATTGCTACCATCATTGCCTGGCTGATACCCGGTATTATTTTGTACAAAAAACATTTACAAAGAAAAGCCGCCATACCAGCCCATGTTTAAAGACCTAGACCCCATACTACACTCGCAATTGCGGCTGGCCGTTATTTCTTTATTAATAACGGTAAAAGAAGCTGAGTTTACTTTTATTAAAGAAAAAACAGGTGCTACTGCCGGCAACCTCAGCGTGCAGGTAAACAAACTGAAAGAAGCCGGTTATATTGATGTATTAAAACAGTTTAAAGACAATTACCCGCAAACTATTTGTAAAATAACTTCAAAAGGAATAGATGCGTTTGAAGAATATGTAAAGAATTTACAGTCCTACCTTCATAAGTAACCATATTGCTGCTTTAAAACTTTCTTAGAAGAATGTGGTTAAGCTGCACAAGAGTGCGACGCAACGGCTGCTTATAATACATCCTTGGCTGGCTACCATATTTATTTTTTACTCATCTCGTAACTTGTTGTGAGCGCCGAATGGCTATTTTTGCACCCTTGTGCAAACACCAGCTTTACATATAGCCCTTGTGGGCAACCCCAATAGCGGCAAAAGTTCGCTGTTTAATGCTTTAACCGGTTTAAACCAGCAGGTAGGTAATTTTCCGGGTGTTACGGTTGATAAAAAAACGGGGAGTGCTGCTATTAGTATTGAGCAGCAAGCAACTATTATTGATTTGCCCGGCACGTATAGCCTATATGCTAAAAGAGCCGATGAATGGGTAACCTATAAAGTGCTGCTGAACCAGGATGAAGAAGTAAAACCTGATATGATTGTGATGCTGGTAGATGCCAGCAACCTGAAAAGAAACCTGCTCTTCTGCTCTCAGATTATTGATTTAAAAATACCGGTTGTGGTAGCCCTTACCATGATGGACCTTGCCAAACAAAAAGGCATTGTTATAAATGTGGAAGGGCTGGAACGGGAACTGGGTGTGCAGGTAATACCCGTTAACCCTCGCAAAAACAAGGGTATTGCTGCTTTAAAAAAAGCCATTACCACCACCGCACAACAGCACCTGCAAAACAATAGCAGAGATTTTATAGAAAACCACAAACTGGCAAGCAATGCTATTGATAGTGTAAAAAATTTATTTCCGCACATAAGCGATTACACAGCCATACACTATCTAATTAACCACGAGCAATTTTTGTTTACGCAAAACCAGCAGGAGTCTATTGAAATAATAGAGGCTAAAAATAATTTTAACCATACCAAAACGCAGGCAGAAGAAATTATACAGCGCTACAACCGCATTAAACATATTATGCAGCAACATGTGGCCGAGCCCGATCCGCTGCGTAAAAAACTATTTACAGATAGGTTGGATGATGTTTTACTGCACCGGCGTTGGGGCTATATTATTTTATTGGCTGTATTATTTCTTTTATTTCAAAGCGTATTTTGGCTGGCAGAATACCCCATGCAACTAATTGAAACAGGTTTTGCTGTTGTAAGTAATGCAGTAAGCCGCTTATTACCGGTTAGCTGGTGGAGCGATCTTTTAATTAATGGTATAATTGCAGGCCTTAGTGGCATATTAGTTTTTATACCACAGATAATGATTTTGTTTGGGCTGATAACTGTTTTAGAAGACACTGGTTATATGGCCCGCATTAGCTTTTTAAGCGATAAGCTGATGCGTAAAGTGGGTCTTAATGGAAAAAGCGTAATGCCCATGATTAGTGGTTTTGCCTGCGCTGTGCCTGCTATTATGAGTGCCCGCAATATTGAAAACACCAAAGAGCGGTTACTAACTATT
>REAR01000133.1 GCA_004295245.1 Sphingobacteriales bacterium
TTTTCATCCAACACTTTAATACCACGTTGCTTTGCCAGGTATTGGTAATGTTCATCAAAAAAACGCAAACAACTTTCAATAAAAGGAATTGATGAACTTATGTTTTTGCCGGTGTACCGTTCTTCTTCCAACATCATTAAACAAAATTCAAATACTGTATCCCATTCATATTCTAACCACGCATTGTATTCAACGCCTTTGTCAAAACCAAATGGGCGTTTGGTGCCATACTCAGCATAATTGGGTAGCCCATAGTTTTCCATTTGTTCTGTAAAACAAGCGCCGGCATGGTTCCAATATACTTTTGAACGCAGCTCAGCATTTTTTAAAATACGCAGGTAAAACTGTAATTGCGGTTGCAGCAAATCCCAATCGCCATTTTTAATCATCGGAAAATATACCAACCGCTGGTTTTGCATGGTATGCAAACCACCGCCCCAATTTCTATAATCGGGTGTAAGTTTATTATTGCTATCTGTAAACACAGGGTCTACCGTTAATAGGCCACCATTAAATTTAGTAGGCCATTGCCCGCTGGCATTACAAGCCAGCATATACCTAAACAATTGAAAATTTCTACCTATCTGCCAGCCTAAGGAAGTGGTATCGCTGCTGTTAATATGTATAAAGCTGCGGTTCCAGAATTGCTGCCACCATTGCTGGTTTAATTGCCGGTTGTTTTTTTCCAAAGCCGTGGGCAGTTTATTAAACACACTATCCTGCCATGCTGCTGCTGTTATGTTTTGTTGGTTATGCAATACCACCTGCAGTGCATGATTGGTGCTGGCCTTTTCCGATTTTAATTGCCAGCCTTTAAAATCGGTATCCACATACACTCCTTCTGTGGTGGCAGCAGGCACAAAATTTTTACCAAAGAAATAACCGCCAAAAATTAAATTACTAAGCGGGTTATACAGCAACTCTTTGACAGTACCCATGCCTTGTTGTGCAACGGTGCTATCAAAAATAGTTTGGGCAGTATTTTTATGATAAAACAATACGCCTTTATTTATAAAAGCAATACTGTCTCTTGTATACGTTTTATTTTTTGGTGGCGCCCATTTCCAGGAGTTGGCAAAATTTTCCCGGGGTTGTAATAACCGGTCTTTGTAACGCCAGCTTTCATACGTTGCCAGCACGTTTACTTTTTTATTACTGCTTACATACACATGTGCCACAGGCGCAAATACATCTGCCCAGATGGTGGCGGTTGCTTTTATACCATTGGCTTCACCGGTAACGGTTACAACACCTTCCTGCAAACGCAACTCTTGTAAAAATGTACCCCCGCTAAATGGGTTGGGCGATAATTGTATTCTTAAACGGCCTGTTTTAAACAATGCATTGTCTTCATTAAAATTGCCACTGCGTGCCAGGTATATCAGCAGGTCTCCGTTTTCTACCCATACATTCATCCCAATATCGCCACCACCGCAGGGCATGGAAGCCGAAGCATTTGTGCTGGGTGTTGTCCAGCGGATATTATAGTTGTTATTTACCTGTGCCCGTACATTAACTAACAGCAAGCAACAGCCCAATACAAATGTTGCGGCGGGCACTACCTGTTGCAGGGTGCGACGCCAATAAAGCTGAAGCGGAGTTACTGCTGCTGGTTTCATAAAAATACTTTTATAATAAAGCCCGATCTAAATGAACATAGCCCCCATCTACATGTATGAGCTGGCCGGTGGTATGGCTGCTTACCGGCGATAACAGAAAGGCCACCATATTGGCAATTTCTGTGGCGGTAGTCATTCTTTTTTCTAACGGAATTTTTTCTGTAATGCTTTTCAGTTTCTCCTGTGGGTTCGGTAAGGTTTGAATCCACTTTTCATACAATGGCGTAAAACACTCTGCAACAATTACCGC
>REAR01000019.1 GCA_004295245.1 Sphingobacteriales bacterium
AAAGGTTTATGCACAGGCAATTTAAGATAGTTAACGCTTTTAACCAGTAAGCTAAATATATTTTTAAAGTAGGGCTAAAAAAAGGCTGCTTAAATAAAGCAGCCTTTACTATTTAGTACTATTTACTTTCATACATTTTCTATCACCATAGCAGAAGCACCGCCACCACCATTACAAATACCAGCAGCACCATACTGTGCATTGTTTGCTTTTAATACATTAATGAGCGTTACAATAATACGGGCACCACTGCAACCCAACGGGTGCCCCAGCGATACGGCACCACCATGCACATTTACAGTTGCCGCATTTAATTGCATGCGCTTACTGTTTTCTATACCCACCACGCTAAAAGCTTCATTCAATTCCCAATAAGCAATATCGCTCATTTGCAAACCTGCTTTGGCCACAGCTTTTGGCACCGCCAATGATGGTGTGGTGGTAAACCATTCCGGAGCCTGCTCCGCATCAGCATAACTTTTAATTTTTGCTATCGGTTTTAGCCCCAGTTCTTTTGCTTTATCAGCACTCATTAAAACCAATGCAGCCGCACCATCATTCATAGTGCTGGCATTAGCAGCGGTTACCGTGCCCTCTTTTATAAAGGCCGGACTTAATGTGGCAATTTTATCAAACTTTACATTGTAAGGCTCTTCATCTTTCGCAAACACCACTGGCTCACCTTTACGTTGCGGTATGCTAACCGGCACCACTTCATTATCAAACTTACCCGCAGCCCATGCTGCCTGGCTGCGCTGATAGCTTTCAATAGCAAACGCATCTTGCGCTTCTCTGCTAATGCCACATTCTTTGGCGCATAACTCAGCCGCATAGCCCATAGCCTTACCATCATACACATCGGTCAACCCATCTTTTGCCAGCCCATCAATAAATTGTGTGTTACCATATTTATTGCCCCAGCGCAGTGCATCGCTGTAAAAAGGCACGTTGCTCATACTTTCCATACCACCGGCCACCACAATATCTGCATCGCCCAACAAAATACTTTGGGCCGCTTGTGCAATAGCCTTCATGCCACTGGCGCACACTTTATTAACGGTGGTGCAGTTTACTTCATTGGGCAAGCCCGCAAATTTAGCCGCCTGCCGTGCAGGAGCTTGCCCCAGGTTGGCTTGTATTACACA
Source organism: Sphingobacteriales bacterium (assembly GCA_004295245.1). Lineage (GTDB taxonomy): Bacteria > Bacteroidota > Bacteroidia > Chitinophagales > Chitinophagaceae > JACMLD01. The sequence continues at coordinate 1,146 of REAR01000019.1, forward strand.
ACCCATCAGCACATCGTTTACCTGTTGCGGCGCAATGCCTGCTTTTTCAACAGCCGCTTTAATAGCCACTGCACCCAGTTGTGTGGCCGATAAACTTTTTAAGCTGCCGCCAAAACTACCCATGGGGGTGCGCACCGCCGATACAATAACCACTTCTTTCATATGCAAATTTTAAATTGAGCTGCAAGATAACAATTGTTAGCAGTTCTTTAAAACAGGTCGTTTTTTTTGTTACCAGCCCGGTAACACTGCGCAGCAGCGTTGCGTCGCACACCGGTACAGTTGAAAAAGAATCGGCTGGAGTACTTCTTTATCAGCGGTTGAATTTTCGCTTAATTGTTGCTTTAAAATTAGACTTACAGTTAAACTGTTAAACCAATTCTAAAGATTTGTGACTGCTATAAATAACAGTATCTGGTTACAAATAACCCCTGGGTGTTAGCGCCTGATGCCTGCTTTTAATAATATTTGTAAGGCTAACCAGTTGTTTTTATCTGTAACTTAACCCGTATTGCTGCGATTAATTTTTATACTATTTTTTTTTACAACTGTGCCGGCAACGGCTCAGCAAGCTTATAACTGGCAACCGGCAGATACTGCGCAGGTTAATAACTGGCTGCTGCAGGCGGCGACTAAAACGAATACCCAGGCCAGTGCTGCACTGGGCCTTGCGCAAAAAGCCTATACTGCGGCTGAGCAAATAAATTATACCAATGGTGTGGCGGCTGCCAGTGTGCTAATGGGTGGCCTGTTGAGTAATGGTAAAGATTATTTAGCGGCCACTACTTGCTTAGAAAAAGCAAAATTGATTTACCAGAATGCAGGCAATGAGGTATTGCTGGCGCAGGTATTAAAGCAATTGGGGGATGTATATGCAGCTAGGAGTTATTTCAGGCAATCGAGCGACAGTTACAGAGAGGCGGTACCGCTGCTGCGCAAAACGGGACAAACCAAAATACTGTCTGACTGCACAGAAGGCATTGGTACTATTGCGGCTACATTTGGAAGGTATAAAAATGCGGCAATATTTTTTCAGCGTTCGTTGATTATGAAGCAGGGGTTACATGAAGAAAAGGGTATTTCTGCATTGATTACTAAATTATCGCTAGCGCATTTAAATGCGCGGCAATACGATAGTGCTTTATATTTTATTGAGCAACTGAAACATGCCACCGATGTAGACGCATATGTTATTACAGAGGCGCTGAGCAATGAAAGTATGGTATACAGTTTTACCGGAAAGCTGCTAAAAGCAGATAGCGTGTTGCAGCTTGCCGACAAAAAGCTACCTCTCTTAAATAATAATGCTGAAAAAATTAAAATATGCATTGCCAAAACCGTTTATGGTATGGCTAAAGAAGATAAAACGTTTGCAAAATTGTATTTTGATTCTACAGCTCGTTTACTAGCAGGCTCACGCAACCCTGAAATGGCATTTACAGGTTTTAATTATCTGGCAGAAATTAATAGTATAAAAGGAGATTATAAAACTGCCTACAATATGCTGAGGCAGGCAGAAATTTACAAAGACCTGTACCGCACCGATAATATAGACCGTTTAAAAGCGGAAGGTGAAAATGCATCTGAAATAAGTTTACAGCAAAAAGAAATTGAATACCTGAACCTGCTGAATAAGCTGAAAGCTTCTCAATTGGGCAAAGAAGCTTTTCAACGGCTGGCCCTGCTGCGGGAGAATATTATTAAAGACTCGTCTATTGCCAAACAGGAATTGATGATGCTGGCAATGGAAACAGAAACCAACCTGAGAACCAAACAATGGCAACAGGAAAAAGAACTGAGCCTTTCTTTGAGCCGGGAAAATAAGCTGAAACAACAATTACTTCTGGACGAACGCAGCAATAAGCGCATTCTTTGGCTGATGCTGCTGGGTACCGGGTTGTTGGGTACTGTTATTTACTACCAGTACCAGAAACAAAAAAAGAAAAACAGCATCATTAAAAAACAAGCTGTTGAGCTGGAAGTATTGAATAAAGAAATTCATCACCGGGTTAAAAATAACCTGCAGGTAATTAGCAGTATGCTGGACCTGCAATCTCAAACGCTTACCGATGAAAGAGGCAAGGCCATTATTAAAGAAGGGATACAAAGGGTGCAGAGTATGGCTTTTATACACCAGAATTTATACCAAGGTAATGTCGTAAACAGCGTTAATATGAATGAGTATATAAAAATGCTCAGCAATCATTTGTTTCAGACGTATAACATTGGTACCGATAAAATAGAATTACACACCCGTATTGAAAACCTGAACCTGCATACTGATACGGCCATACCACTGGGTATGATATTGAATGAACTCATAAGCAATGCACTGAAGTATGCGTTTAAAGGCAGAGAAAGCGGTGCTGTATGGGTAACAATGAAAAAGAACGATAACGAACTGCTGTTGCAGGTAAAAGACAATGGCGTGGGATTACAAAAAGATTTTAACCCCCATCATACCAGCTCTTTTGGGTATGAAATTATAAAAGCATTTTTGCAGAAAATGAAAGCCCGCATGAATGTAGATGGCAGCCATGGTACAGATGTGCAGATTATCATCTCTAAATTTAAAACTACCGCAAGATTATGACAGGTATTAAAGTATTGATTGTGGAAGATGAACCGCTGATAGCCAAAAACATTGGTATGTACCTTAATAATAATAATTATGAAGTAGCTGGCATTGCTTATGACCCCGAAGAAGCTTTTTACCAGCTGAACAAAGAACGGCCCGATTTTGCTATACTGGATATTAACCTGGAAAGTGATAAAACCGGGATTGACATTGCTGACTACATTAATAAAACCTATTTCATACCCTTTATTTACCTTACTTCTTACTCAGACAAAGAAACTATTGACCGGGCAAAACTTACAAAACCTGCTGGCTTTATTGTGAAGCCCTTTAATGAAAAAACACTGTATGCCACTATAGAAATTGCGTTAAGCAATCATGCCCTGCTTACAAACCGGCACGTGCCTTCACTTTCTGTTGATAAAATAAATAAACTATTAGTAACACCGCTGAGCGAACGGGAATTTGAGGTAATGAAACTATTATATGATGGCAAAACCAATCAGCAAATTGCGGAAGCGTTATTTATAGCGATGAACACATTGAAGAAGCATATTAACAATGCCTATTTTAAATTGGATGTGGATAGCCGCACCTCTGCCATTGCTCGCCTGAGAGAATACATGCTGCACTAAATTAAAATCACCCTTAGGTTCTACTTGTACATCGTTTAATAACTACATCTTTATGTTGTAACTATTAAACAATTATAATGAAGCAACTAAAACTGATTACACTAGCCATTTCTGTATTCGCAATTGCTTGTCAGAAAGGAAATAGTGCAGATACGGATACAGTTACGCCACCAACCGGTTATGTTATCGGAAAAAACAGGTTTACTATAAAAATGGATAGTGATACAAGAGAATATTTTGTGCACGTACCATCAGATTATAATGGCAGTAGCAGTGTACCTGTTGTTTTTATGCTGCATGGAACAAATGGCAACGGGGAAAATTTTTACACTAATTCCGGATGGAAAGAAGTGGGCGAAACTGAAAACATTATAACAGTTTTCCCTTCTTCCTGGAAATATTGTATTCTAGAAGATGGGCAGACAAAACCTAACACAGAGAAATGGAATGCACAACCAGCTGGCTGGACACCCTGCGCCGGCGAGATACTTAGAGATGATATTAAATTTTTAAAATCAATTATTAGTGAATTGAATTCAAAATTTAAGGTTGATAATAAAAGAATTTATTTAGTGGGATTTTCAAACGGCGGGCTAATGGCTCAAAAATGTGCCTACGAAATGAGTAATACATTTGCCGCCATTGTTGAAAGTGCTGCTGCAATATTTGGACCTCAGCCAACAAATCCACTTCGAAAATTGCCGGTGCTGTTTCAAAGCGGTAATGAAGATTACGGCCCTGGTGGTACTGGCCCTACAGCACCCATGACTTCGCTTCCTACCATGTTGACAGACTCTACCTCAACACTTTTAAAAGGCCATCTCTACAAGTTTTCGCAAACTCACATTTATTACTTTGGATTGAATCCGAACTTTACGATTTCGGGGAATGTAAATTCAATTGTAACAGCCACCTATACTTCTAATACTCCAAACGAACCCTTAAATGTTTATACCGTCGCTTTAATTAAAGATTTAAAACATTCCTATCCCGATGGGGCAGCAGCAAGAAATTGGGATTGGCTAAAACAGTATAGCCTGCCTTAATAAATGAAACAAAGGCTATGGCTGTATACATAAAGCATTTTTCTTCTCAACCCTACCATTACTGGCAGGGCCGAGAAGAAAAACCTAAACAATGGTTACTGATTATTTGTAATAAGGCCTGGTGGCAAAAGTTACTACTAAAAAAAAGTGTGTATGATGCTGATACTAAGACCACCTTGTATATTTCTGTCCTTAGTGGAAGTAATGCTTTTTAAAGTTGATCTGAAATAGTAAATATTCGCCTCGCCTCTTACTACTGTATTATGATTTAAAAAATAAGTTCCTAACACTTTGGTATTAAAAGCTCCCGTAGCTGCACTAAATTTACCTGAGCCACCAGCACCATCAATAAAATTTTGTTTGCTAAGGTAAAGAGCAGCCACCCCTTCAATACTGCTACGTCCATTAGGATAGTAACGTTTTGCATATTGCGCATTGAGGTATACAGATGAAGATTTGGGCATTAACTGATTAGCTACACCATCGGTAAGTCTGTCTTGAAAATAGCGTAAACCGGCTTTGCTGGTGTTTCTGCCAATGTAATAATTAATATTTACCGAAAAATTTTGCTGCCAATGCAAATTAAGAGGAGTATGCTTTTCAAAACCAGCCTGTGCAATGATAGCTTTTATTGCAAGGTTTGAGGATGTATTGATGCTGTTGGCATAAACGCCTCTGGCACGGGCATATATTTTTTGGCCGCTTAAACGCATGGTTTGTTCATTTGTTGGTTGCAATGTATGCACATTAAACTCTGATATATAATCCGGAAAAATAGTAAGGTCGCTAAAAATATTTTGTAAATAAGCTTGTTGTATGGGTATATAACTCACAATACTGAAAGGGTCGTTATTAGCACCGGGCGCATCGCCGCCTTCATACCCTTTATGAATGGCGTAAGGCAACGGAGAAAAATCGTTGTTAAAAGAGAAATACAAATTATCATTAATGATGCTTATTTCATCTGCATCTGTTGCAGTAATAATTTTATTTTCTTTTAAAAACCGGTCAATCTCTTTTAATTGAAATTTGGTGCGCCGGCGTAAATCAAACACACGGCCATTGCGCAGGTTGGTAATAAATCGGCCAAATTTATCTACCATTTCCGGGCTTACCGTACCGGTAAAACCTTCGTCTTTCAAATCCTGTAAAATAAAAAGTGCTGTTTGCGCATCACTCACATGCTCCAGCCTTCCTTTTCCCACTCCTGCAGTAGCTTCTAGCCCGTAGCCTAATGTATTACTTTTGGTTTTAACACCATTCGTTTTTTCGCTTCGTAAGGCACCAGAAATGTTTGCGTTTGTTCCGTACTCGATAAAAAAATCTTTTTTGTATAGCCGGTTAAAATCATGCCAATTTAAATTTAGTAGTGAACTGTTAGAAGCTGTTTTTGATGCATTGTATTTATCTGTACGTTGTGCATAAGGGTTTGCAAATCCAAAAATTGAAGTAAAGCGTTGCTTGGTATCGGTAGAGATCGTTTGCATATACCTTGCCTGGCCGCTTAAACCGTTACTCAAAAAAATTTGCTTTACAGTATCTTTTGTTTTTGAGTTACCAGCGCCGCTGTTAAAATCGCCTGTAAAAGTTAAAGCCCGGTAACCTGTGGTACGGTATTTAAAATTACTAAGGTTGTAATTACTTACTTTTTGCTGGGCTGATGTGTTTATTGCATAGCATACTAATAAAACAAAAAACAAAAAAGAAGTTTTGTAAGTGTATCTCATAAAAGGCTTTGTTGTATTTATTTGTTTAAACGTTTCCAGTTTTGTGTATCCCCCATTTCTACATTGGGGTCAAATGCAGGATTGGTAGTTAGTAAATAGGTACCGTCGCTCTTGCTCCAGGCATTTCCATAGCCGCTGGTAAGTTCTACCGTGTTGCCGTTTTCATCTTTATAATTTTCCACGCCCCGCAAATATTGCCCAAAGCCATCTGAATTTTTTGAGAATGCGGCAGTACTGGCATCATTTTTTTGCTCCCAGTTGCGGATGATATTGTTACCCTGCTGCTCTTGCACGGCACGAATTTCTTGTATATGTTTCCAGTTTTGATCTTGTATATTTTTGCCTTTGGCTATAAAAAAATTTGTTATGGCATTGAACCAGGTGGGGTTTAGTTTTGTGCTACTAAAAAAAGTACTCATTATTTTTCGAGCCATTGCTTCATTACCACTCTTATATTTTAGTACTATCCGCATACCTACATAGCATTGAATATTGCTGGCCATACCACCCTGTGTGCCGGGTATGGTTACAATGGTTTGCATAAGGGTACAAAAAACCAGTCCCTCTTTACCATCGGCAAATTGCAAAACACCTTCTGCAGCACTGCCCCTGTGGTTGTATGCGTTGTTACCACCCTGCCTTGCCAACTGTGTTTGCTGCAAAGCGCCTGCATCCATTAGCTGCTGCAGATCGGGTATTACTTTTGCAGATTTTACCTGCGCATTTATACCAGTTGCAAGGGATTGTGTGGCTGGGTAAAATGCAAGTTCAAAATCTCCATCTTTAGATTTTGCGTTTACCGATACTTGTACAATCTCAGGCAGGCATTTGCTGTATAAATTCCATTGCACATTACTATTTACCTGCCAACTTGCCGGTAATACAAATGAGCTTACTTCTACAGGATTATCAAACCCTTGCTTATCCTCTACCCTAAAGCGTTTTACAATTACGTAGTCTTTCCCTTCAACCATGGCAGCAGTTCTTTTTGTACTGATATTATTTTTATTTTTTTGCGAGGATTGTGCATTGCAGGAGAATAAGGCAACACTTGCAAATACAATGGGGAACAGCTTTTTCATTATTAAGTTACTTTTCTTGAAGCCAAAAGTGCTACGATTAGTTGAAAAGCTGCATACTCCATTTGGATAAATTTTAGCTTTGCAAACTGCCTTTTTTGCTATTTTAAATAAGGTGCCATTCCCTAGTATTCCAATAAATTATTATCAATTGTATTGCGGGTGTTGTGTGAGAATTAAGATATAATACGATTTGAAAGCAACTCAAAATACTTCTTCCACCACCAGCCACTCCTTATTAAATAACAGGCGATGCCCTTTTGTTTTGCCTTGTAGCTGTTGCGCCAGTGGTGCTGTTGGAGAAAGCAAGTAAATAATTTTATTTTCTATTACCTGTTTGCCTAAGCCAGCGGCAATAAAAAAATGACCATTGCTGGTTTTTATATAAGCGCCATTTTGTATGTGCTGATAAATAATACCAGTGGGCACTGCATTTAATGCACTGAGTTCTTTTATAAGGCCGGCCAATTGTTTGGCATGCATATCTTTTTCTAAATGCCCCATGGCACGGGCGGTTTCATACTTGTCTCCAGCCGAACTTTTTTCTTCTGCATTGGCAGCTTCCTGTGCAGCGGCCATGGCTTGCCGGGCCGTTGCTATACGCTGCTCTATTATTGACTGGCAAAATTGCTTTAAAGTATTTTTATAGGCTATTTGCGCTGCGGTATTCATAAGTAAAAATAAACCATTGTTATAATAAACCGGTGGTTGCCCTTTGCACTGCCGTTGAACCGAGCGTGGCAACGATGCTGCTACATGTGCTGCTGCTGGTAACCAACCTTTACTCTAATTTAAAATTACTGTTGTATTTATCCACTAACAGGAAGCAACAGCAAGTGACTGTGGTAGCTATTTTTGCAGGCTGTATCTTTACCACTATGCAAACAAAAACGGTTTCTTTGGTAATTATTGGTGGCGGCCCTATTGGTTTGGCCTGCGCTATAGAAGCACAAAAGGCACACATTGATTATGTGGTGTTAGAAAAAGGATGCCTTGTAAATTCTATTTATCACTACCCGGCTAATATGACGTTTTTTTCTACCTCTGAACGTTTAGAAATTGGCAATATTCCTTTTGTTAGCAATAACCCCAAGCCTACCCGGGCAGAGGCGCTGGAATATTATCGGCGCGTGGCGCTTACGTACCAGTTAAACTTGCATTTGTTTGAAGAAGTAAAAGAAGTTACAAAACAAGCCCTTGGTTTTACAGTGCAAAGCAGCAAACAGTTTTACCACTGCAATCAGATTATTATTGCGTCGGGCTTTTATGATATTCCGTATTTATTAAATATACCCGGAGAAGATTTACACAAGGTTACCCACTATTATAAAGACCCGCATTTTTATGCGTTTCAGAAAGTGGCGGTTATTGGTGCCAATAACTCTGCCGTAGATGCGGCATTAGAAACCTGGCGCAAGGGGGCGCAGGTTACTATGATTATAAGAGAACCGGAAATTGGTGAACGGGTAAAATATTGGGTGCGGCCCGATATTATAAACCGCCTTGGCGAAGGAAGCATTAAAGTTTATTACAACAGTACGGTACACGCTATACAACCAACTACTTTAGAAATAAAAACGCCAGATGCTGTTATTACCATAGAGAACGATTGGGTTATTGCTGCCACCGGGTACCAGCCTAATCTTAATTTTTTGCAACAGTTAGGCATTAGTTTAACCAACGACGAGGTGCGTAAACCAACCTATGATGAAGTAACCCATGAAACCAATGTGCCGGGTATTTATTTAGCGGGCGTTATTTGCGGGGGGATGAATACCCACCGCTTGTTTATTGAAAACTCAAGAGAACATGCCAGCATAATTATTGACGCCATAAAAAAGAAACAATAATAAACAAGAACGCCGGCTTTGCCGGCGTTCTTGTTTATTATATAACTTGTTTATTTTTCTTTTTTGTAACCGGCCGGAGAAAAAGCCGCCGCTCTTAGCGAGCAGGCATCTTCAACTTCTGCAATGGTAAGCAAATCATTTTTTATGGTGTACTTGTATTTTCCCTCTTCATCGCCGCAAGGGCTGCTACCAAATAGTTTTTTTATTTTCAATGTATCTCCGCTTACCGTGTAGCTCATGCTCTCTACTATTTCTTCACCTATTAAAACGGTTAATGTGTCTGTTTTAAAATCAAGCACCACACCCATAGGATCTGGCACATTCATACTGCCCGACCATTTGGTATTGCTTAATGAACTGCTTTCTTTTACCTGCCATGCTAATGCACTAATAAATAATACTGCCAATACAAGTTGTTTCATGCTAATTAATTTTATTAAAGATAAGCGGCAGTACCAATTTGCCAAAAAAATGTTCAAGCTGTAGTAACAAATTGGTGTGCACAAAAATAGTTACCGTGCCACTAAAACACCTTTGGGCTGCTGGCGGCAAGGTTTAAAACTATCATCGGGCTGACGGCAATCGGTTCCGTCTGCTTTTTTTACCGTTCTTTTGGTTGCATTATCAACAATAGCTGCCCAAGAGGTTGCTGTTTCGTAGGGGCCCATAAACTTACCCAGCGTTTCTCTGAACATATAGGTAAATATGCCTCCATTCTCTCGGGTGCCGGCAGATAATTCACCCCTTGATGCGGCTGTCATTAACAGCGACATTGGTTTTTCATTCATAAATAAATCCTTGCACTTTTGAGGCACCCAACCCAACGAAGTGGTGCGCTGCGAAGCACCGCCACTTACTAATACCGTGTTTTGAGAGGGATCTGCATTGCAACAATCGCTTAACACTAAATTCATACGGGCCCCTTTTTTTAGTAAGAGATTATAAATGTCTTCTACATTCATAGTATAAGCAGCGGTTAATTGTTGAGACATTTTATCTCTTAAATCAAGATAAGGAAACTGCCTTGTTTCTTTGTTCCAGTTAAACCCGTGGCCAGAGTAATAAAATACTACTATATCCTGCGGACCGGGACTTAACGTTGTTAAGGCCGCATCTACTTTTTGTTTACTAAAGTTATCGCCATCAATTACCACTGTTTCTAACCCAATGTTCAGCATTTCTGCACTGCACAATTCTTTAAAAAGTTTGAGTGTATTTTTTTTATCCAGCTCGCAGGTAACACCAATATCCGCATCTTCTGTATTAGCAACAATTACTAAATGCATTTTAGCCTTTTGCAGTACCACACTAACCGGGCGGGTAATGGCCGTTTCAAAAAGATTTTTATAAAACGGTTCGGTTGTACTGTAATACTCTAACACAAAGTCTCGGGTAAGTGCATCTTTTTCAATAAAATTCATAGCGGTTATTACCCCTTGGTCATACCTGTTATTTTCCCCGGGAGAGGTAACGCCCCAAGGTTGAAAATAACCGGCTTTCACATCCCGTTTCAGCCAAAAAATATCGGGGTTATAGCCATAATTTTTGGGGCCCTTAATTACAACCGGTTCAAAACCTTCAAATACCAGTATGGTGGTATCTTCTATTCCCTTCTCGTTGATATAGTAGTACTCCTCCATTTTCATTTCCACAACAATATTTTCCTTCACGTCTTCATCATAAAATTTTACCCGTATAAAACCAGTACCATCTTCCAAGCGTTGTAGCAAAGCCCGGTATTCTTCCTTATGATTGTCAATTTGGTAATAATAACTTACATCATAAATGCTTTGGCCATTAATGTAGTTAGCGCAAACCATAAAAATAAATACTGCCCAAAAGCGGTTCATACAATAAATTTTAGAATTAATAAGGCTGAAACAATTCATAGAAGGCGGTCTGGCAAAAGGTAACAATAGTATTGAAATTTACAGCAATTAAAAGCTATACACAAAAATTTTATGTTACCAGCAGTAGTAACCCTTTTCAACAGCCTTGCGTCGCACGCTTCAGCTGCATCACTCCCGGCAACAAATAGCAATTGCAGAATATTTTGTCTTTAACGCAACTTCAACTTTCAGTTTACAATTGAACAATAATAGCTAAATTAGAAACTGTAACCAAACCCCTGTTTTCATGTTTTGCACCGGCAAGCCTTTTATTTTTCTGTTATTTCTGTGTTGCTATTTTTTTTATGTTCCA
>REAR01000020.1 GCA_004295245.1 Sphingobacteriales bacterium
GAGCGGCAAAAATTACAGCGCTATTTTAAAACAGCTGCTACCGATAAATTTATGGGCATTAAAATGGGTCAGTTGTTTGCCATTGCCAAACAGTTTGCTGCAATGCCCATTAAAGAAATAGAACAATTACTGGAAAGTGATATACACGAAGTACGGGCCGGTGCAATTAGTATTATGGATAAGGCATCCCGCAACAAAAAAATTACACCAGAACGGTTAAAAGAGTTTTACAATTTATACATGCGCCGCCACGATTGTATAAATAACTGGGATCTGGTAGATCTTGGATGCCTGCACATGACGGGTAGTTATTTGTTTGATAAGCCCAAGGCCGTATTATACAAACTGGCAACATCAAAAAACCAGTGGCAGCGCCGCACCGCTATTTTAAGTACCTGCTATTTTATACGGCAGGGGCAGTTAGACGATACATTTAAAATTGCCGAACTATTAATAAAAGACAAAGAAGACCTGGTGCATAAAGCCACCGGCTGGATGCTGCGCTTTGCCGGCACAAAAGACAAAAAAAGATTGGTGGCTTTTTTAGACAAGTACGCTGCCGTATTGCCAAGAACCTTGTTAAGAAATACGTTGGAACATTTTGATGCAAAACAGCGAACTTATTATATGAACCTTACATAGTTTTTGTTACCAGCTTTTGTGCTCCGGGGCAACATCCTTGCGTCGCACCCTTCAGCTGCAGTAGTACTATTCTCTTTTTTTTCATCAGTCCACTTTTCTATTTTGTAGTAGATTTAAAAATATAAAACGCACTATATGCCTGCCACTAACTGGAAAGAAGCTATTAAACCGCTTTTAAAAAAATACAAAGGAACCCAACACCCTTTGGCATATAAGAACGTGTATCAATTAGTGGTAATGGTGGTGCTTTCTGCACAAGATGCTGACAGGCATATTAACCAAATAGCACCAGATTTATTTAAAGCCATCCCCAATATGGCAGCACTTTCAAAAGCCAGTGATGATTTAATAATGAGCTTTATTGCTAAAGTACGCAACAGCAGCAGCAAATTAAAATGGCTGAAAGAAATTGCTGCTACCGTTAAAAAAGACGCCAATATTCCACAAACGTTAGAAGAATTAACGGCACTGCCGGGCATTGGTCGTAAATCGGCCAATGTAATTTTAAGAGAAGCCGGTAAGCCGGCAGAAGGCGTAATTGTAGACCTGCATGTGGTACGTGTGGCACCCCGCTTGGGCATTGCCACCGGCACCGACCCCAAAAAAATTGAAAAACAAATAATGGATGTATTGCCGCAAAAAGATTGGGACGCAGGTATGGCCATTTCTTTTTTAGGTAGAGAAACCTGCCGGCCTACCAACCCACAGTGCGAAACCTGTGTAATGAATACTGCTTGTGCCTGGTATGCACAAAATAACTGATGATTAAATTAACAATCGTTCTGGTATCATTCAAAACCCGCAGTCATAGCTGCTTTGCAAAATGTAATTTTTAAATGGATAGAAGCCTTGCAAAAAAGCTATAACGTTAATGAATGTTAATCAAACAACAGGGTATAACCATGGGTTGCAGGCCCCTGTTATTTGATATATGATAAGATCGTTTAAGATACATTACCATTCATAAATATCTACTGTTGCAACTTTGTTTATGGCTTATCTTTAGCCCACTTTTACCATTAGCAACATGAGATTACAATCATTAATCAGTCCGGCCATAATTTTTAGCCTTGTACTATTAGCCTCTTGTAAAGAAGAAAAAAAAGAAGCTGCTCCGGCAGCAGGTGCTGCCAACCGAAATATGCCCATTAGGGTTGACGGTTTTTTGGTGCAGCCACAAACCATCAGAGAAAGTATAGAAGCCCCCGGTACTTTATTGCCCAACGAAGAAACCAACCTGCAACCAGAAGTATCTGGCCGCGTGGTAGCCTTAAATATTAATGAAGGCAATGTGGTTAGTAAGGGCACTTTACTGGTTAAAATATTTGACGGCGACTTACAGGCACAGCTAAAAAAATTATACGTACAGTTGGCTACTGCACAAAAAACGGTTGAGCGCCAAACCGAACTATTAAAAATAAACGGCATCAGCCAGCAGGAAGTAGATTTAAGCCAATTGCAGGTAAATACTATTAATGCAGATATTGATATTGTAAAAACCAATATTGCCAAAACAGAATTACGAGCACCTTTTAGCGGCAGATTGGGTTTTAAAAATATTAGTATGGGGGCCTATATAACTCCACAAACAATAGTGGCTGCATTAAAGCAGGTTGATAAATTAAAAATTGATTTTACAGTACCTGAAAAATACAGCAGCCGTATTAAAATAGGCATGTTTATAAATTTTACGGTAGAAGGAACCTTGCAAAAACATATGGCCCGTGTAATGGCTACAGAGCCTGCTATTACAGAAAACAACCGCAGTTTAAGAGTGCGTGCCGTGGTAGATGTGAAAGATAAAACATTAATACCGGGTGCTTTTGCTAAAGTAAAATTGCAGTTTGATGAAGTACCAAATACCATTATGATACCTACACAGGCGGTATTGCCACAGGCCCGTAACAAAAAAGTGGTGGTGTACAGAAATGGTATTGCTTCTTTTGAAACAGTTACTACGGGCATCCGCGATTCATCTTTGGTGCAGATTGTTACCGGTTTGAAAGCCGGAGATACTATTGTTACCACAGGGCTATTGGCTATTAAACCAGAAGCTAAATTAGAACTGAGTAAAGTGGCGCAATAGTAACCGTTGCTATTGGCTGCTATACGCAATGGTGTTGAAGGGTGCGACGCAACAGTTGCTGCGCAGTGTACCACTGCTGGTTACAAAATATAAAAATGGGTAATCACTCTTTCAAATAATTAAGCAATGAATTTATCTGAATTAAGTTTAAGACGACCGGTGTTTGCCATTGTACTAAACATTATTATTGTTTTGTTTGGTGCTATTGCTTTTAAGTTTTTGGGAGTGCGGGATTACCCGGCTATTGAACCCCCTAATATAAATGTACGCACCAGTTACCCCGGTGCCAATGCAGATATTATTGAAACGCAGATTACCGAGCCACTGGAAAAAGCCATTAACGGCATATCGGGGGTTAAAAGCATTACTTCTCAGAGTAGCCAGGGCAGTAGCAGTATTAACGTAGAGTTTGAAGTGGGTGCCGATTTGGAAGCAGCCGCCAATGATGTGCGGGATAAAGTATCGCAGGCGCAACGTTCTTTGCCGAATGATTTGGATGCACCACCGGTAGTATCAAAATCGGATATTGGAGGTGAGCCGGTATTAATAATGTTATGCCAGAGTAATATTAAAAACTCATTACAGATTACAGAGTTTGCCACCAACAATATTGTAGAGCGGTTGCAAACCGTATCGGGTGTAAGTACTGTAAATATTTGGGGTGAGAAACGCTATGCCATGCGGGTGTGGTTTGATCCGGCCCGTCTTTCTGCGTATGGTTTAACGCCAAGAGATGTGCAGGTGGCTTTGCAGCGGGAGAATGTAGAACTGCCATCGGGTAAAATTTCGGGCAATACCACGGAGCTTTCTATAAGAACCTTTGGCCGATTAACTACCGAGGAAGATTTTAATAACCTGATTGTAAAAAATGTAGATGGTGCTGACATTCGCTTAAAAGACATTGGTGAAGCGGTGCTGGGGCCAGAGAATGAAGAAAGCGTTTTAAAAGAAAGCGGAGTACCCATGATTGCGATGGCCGTGGTGCCACAACCGGGCTCTAACTATATTGCTATTGCTGATGAATTATACAAACGCATTGACCAGATTAAAAAAGATCTGCCACAGGATATACGTCTTGAAATTTCTTACGACCAAACTAAATACATCCGCAAATCTATTAACGAGGTTAAAGAAACATTGATACTGGCGTTTATATTGGTGGTATTAATTATTTACCTGTTTTTTCGCAGTTGGTTAATTGCTATTCGTCCGCTGATTGATATACCGGTTTCTTTAATTGGTGCCTTCTTTATTATGTACATCAGCGATTTTACCATTAATGTATTAACACTGTTGGCTATTGTGCTGGCAACCGGTTTGGTGGTGGATGATGGGATTGTGGTAACAGAAAATATTTATAAAAAAATGGAAGGCGGTATGGATAAATGGAGAGCCGCCAAAGAAGGATCGAAAGAAATTTATTTTGCAGTAATTGC
The DNA here is from genome assembly GCA_004295245.1 of Sphingobacteriales bacterium. Taxonomy (GTDB): domain Bacteria; phylum Bacteroidota; class Bacteroidia; order Chitinophagales; family Chitinophagaceae; genus JACMLD01. The sequence goes on from REAR01000020.1 coordinate 4,165, forward strand.
TACTTCTATTACGCTGGCCGTAGTGTTTTTGCCAATAATTTTCTTGCAGGGTTTTGTGGGAAGACTCTTCAGAGAGTTTGGTATTGTAGTGGCGGGTGCCGTACTCATTTCAGCATTTGTATCGCTTACTTTAACACCGGTGTTAAACGTTAAGCTGAGTGGCAATGTACATAAGCATTCCTGGTTTTACAGGGTTACAGAACCTTTTTTCAGAGGTATGGAAGAAGGCTATAGAAGAACACTGGGAAGTTTTATGCGCTTACGTTGGGTGGCATGGGTAATAGTGATTGCTGCGTTTGGCGGAATTTTTTACCTGGGTAAAAACCTGCAACAAGAGTTAGCACCCTTGGAAGACCGTAGTGGTTTTAGGTTAACTGTTTCTGCACCTGAAGGCACTTCTTACGATGCTATGGATAAAAGCATTGACCGATTGGTTAATTTTGTTATAGACTCTGTAAATGAAAAACGCCATGTAACCAGTATGACGGCGCCGGGCTTTACCGGTGGTGGCACAGCAAATACCGGTTTTGTAAGAGTAACGCTGCAAGACCCCAAAGACCGCAAACTTAGTCAGCAGGATGTGGTAAATAAAGTAAGTAAAAACCTGCCACGTTATAACGATGTTCGGGCATTTGCAATACAAGAACAAACTATTTCTGTAAACCGACGCGGCGGTTTGCCTGTTCAGTTTGTACTGCAAAATATTAATTTCGACAAGTTGAAATCAATATTGCCCCGGTTTTTAGAAGAGGCCAATAAGAGCCCCATCTTTCAGGGTGTGGATGTGGATCTGAAATTTAATAAGCCCGAACTGAAGGTGGATATAGACCGCTTAAAAGCAAGTGAACTTGGCGTAAGCATACAAGATATTTCTGAAACACTGCAACTGGCATTAAGTAACCGCAGGTTGGGTTATTTTGTTAAAGATGGTAAGCAGTACCAGGTAATGGGGCAGGTAGAAAGAGCCAACCGTGATGACCCATCTGACTTAAAAAATATTTTTGTGCGTAGTGCCAGCGGGCAATCAATTTCTTTAGACAACCTGGTTTCTTTTTCAGAAGATGTTACACCACCCACTATTTATCATTACAACCGGTATAAATCTGCCACGGTATCGGCAGGTTTGGCACCGGGTAAAACCGTGGGCGATGGTATTAAAGAAATGGAACGTATTGGCAAAAGCGTAATGGATGATACCTTTACCAGCTCATTAACCGGCACTTCAAAAGACTTTGCAGAAAGCAGTGGTAATACCATGTTTGCCTTTTTACTGGCACTTATATTAATATACCTTGTATTAGCAGCGCAGTTTGAAAGTTTTATAGACCCCATAACTATTATGCTTACCGTGCCACTGGCATTGGCGGGTGCGTTGCTATCATTAAAACTGTTTGGACAAACATTAAATATTTTCTCGCAGATTGGAATGATTATGTTGATTGGACTGGTAACCAAAAACGGTATTTTAATTGTTGAGTTTGCCAACCAAAAACAATTGCAAGGCAACGATAAACACACTGCCGTAATAGACGCATCTGTAGCAAGGCTGCGCCCCATTTTAATGACCAGTTTGGCTATGAGTTTAGGTGCGCTGCCACTGGCTTTATCGTTGGGCGATGCCAGTACCAGCCGTATACCTTTAGGTATTGTAATTGTGGGCGGCATTCTCTTTTCACTGGTGTTAACCTTGTATGTAATACCTGCGGTATATACTTTTTTAAGTACCCGTAAAAAGAAAAGTGAGTTAGACGATGCCAGAACAATAACAATAGAAGAATAAATTTTTTATGAACCCGGCAGTAGTATAACTATCAGCAACTGTTGCGTCGCACACTTGTGCACAAGGGTGCGACGCAACGATGTTTAATAGTACCACTACAGCTGGTAACAAAATAAATATGAAGTATAAATTTTTTGTAAGCGGTTTGTTTTTTTGCTGCCTCAGTTCTGCCTTAACTGCTCAAAAATTATTAACCTTAGAGGAAGCCATTGCTACTGCGCTTAAAAACAATTACGATATACAATTGCTGCGCAACGACAGTGCATCGTTTGCACTGGATAACAAATATGCCAATGCTGCTTTTTACCCGCAGCTGAACGGTAGCGTAAATAAAGTGTGGAATAACAACAACCAGTTACAGCGCTTTACTGATGGCACCAAGCGGGAAAGAGATGGTGTAAAAAGCAGCAACCTGAATGCGTCTGTAAATCTTAACTGGACCTTGTTTGATGGTGGCGGTATGTTTGTTACCCGCAAAAGAATTAGTGAAATAGAACAGCTGGGAACACTATCCATAAAAAACCAGGTGGTAAATACCGTGGCCGAGATTGTAATTAACTACTACAATATTGTGCGCCAGCAGCAGCAGTTAAAAGCTGTAGAAGAGCAAATGAGTATTAATGAAGAGCGGGTAAAACTGGCCGATAAAAAATTATCAGTAGGGTTGGGCTCTAAGCCAGAACTGTTGCAGGCAAGGGTTGATTTAAATGCACAAAAAGCAGCGCAGCTGCGGCAACAAACACTTATTGCACAATTAAGAGACCTGCTGAACCAACTGATGGCAAAACCGGTGGGGGAGTATTATAAAGTAACCGATAGCATTCCGTTGAATTACGGATTAACCTATGGCCAGGTGGCAGAAGGAATAGATAATACCAACCCTTTATTGCAAATAACTAAAAAGAATAAAGACATTGCGCAATTATTATTAAAAGAAAGAAAGGCAGATTTATGGCCTACTATTTCTTTTAACTCGGCATACAACTACACAAGGCTTAATAATAAAGTGGTGGTAAATCCTTTTCAACCATTGTTTAGTTTAAATAACGGGTACAACTATGGCTTTAATGCGCAAATACCCATATTCAACGCGTTTAATACGCGGCGCCAGATAAAACAAGCCCAGCTGGATTTACAATACCAGGATTTGGTGTTTATGAACCAGCAGCAACAAATTAATATTAGCCTGGGTAATGCGTATAAAGATTATGAGCTGCAGAAAAAAACAGTACAACTGGAAGAAGACAATATAGTGCTGGCTAAAGAAAATGTAAGCATTGCTTTTGAGCGTTACAAGCAAGGCGTATCTACCTACCTTGAGTTAAGAGAGGCGCAACGCAGTTTAGAAGAAGGGTATAACCGTTTAATTGCAGGCCGCTATAACCTGAAGCTGGCCGAAACGCAGCTATTGCGTTTAAAAGGAAAGTTGGTTGATTAGTATTTTGCAAATGAACCGATACAGGTTATACCAATTTTTTTAACGAGTTTTGCTCTTCAGCCGGTGGCAGAAGGCGCTGCTGGTTTTATTCTTTTCTGTTGAAGCATTCATAAGCAAAAAAGACAACAGCATTTAAACATGAGCAACCACCAACCACCAACTACTAACCACCAACCCGAAACCCCGCTTATTGGCATTATAATGGGCAGCGATTCTGATTTGCCTGTAATGCAGGCCGCGGCAGATATACTAAAGCAGTTTAATATTTCTTTTGAGTTAACCGTGGTATCTGCACACCGCACACCATTGCGTATGGTTGAGTATGCCAATACCGCCCGGCAAAGAGGTTTAAAAGTAATTATAGCTGGTGCCGGTGGCGCGGCACATTTACCCGGCATGGTGGCTTCTATTACGTCGCTGCCGGTAATTGGGGTGCCTATTAAATCTTCCAACTCAATTGATGGGTGGGAT
>REAR01000021.1 GCA_004295245.1 Sphingobacteriales bacterium
CGAAGGCGATTTTATTGCCGTTGCAGAAAAAACCACCCCCGAGGTTATTAATTTTATGAGCAAACACGGCCGTGGCCTTATTTGCGTACCCTTACTGGAGGAGCGTTGCGATGAGTTGAACCTTGAGATGATGGTAAATAATAATACCGCCCTGCACGAAACCGCTTTTACCGTTTCTGTAGATCTGCTGGGGCCCGATTGTGGTACGGGTATTTCTGCCCAAGACCGGGCTAAAACCATTCAGGCATTAATTAACCCGGCCACCAAACCAGAAACACTGGGCCGACCGGGGCATATTTTTCCTCTAAGAGCAAAAAAAGGCGGTGTTTTACGCAGGGCCGGACACACAGAAGCGGCTATAGACCTGGCTCGCCTCGCCGGCTACTACCCTGCTGGCGTTTTAGTAGAAATTATGAATGATGATGGTAGCATGGCCCGCCTGCCTGAATTATTAGAGATTGGTAAAAAGTTTGACTTTAAAACCATTTCTATTAAAGACCTTATTGAATACCGCCTCAAAACCGACTCTTTAATTGAAGAAGTGGTGCGGGTAGATATGCCCACACAGCACGGCCATTTTAAACTGGTAGCCTTTAGAGAAAAGAATAGCAGTAACGAACACCTGGCCCTTATTAAAGGGGAGTGGGAAAAAGACGAACCTGTTTTAACCCGTGTGCACTCTTCTTGTTTTACCGGAGATATTTTAGGCTCGCTGCGTTGCGATTGTGGCGAGCAATTGCACAAAGCTATGCACATGGTAGAAGCCAACGGCAAAGGCGTAATATTATATATGAATCAGGAAGGCCGCGGCATTGGCCTTTTAAATAAACTTAAAGCTTATAAATTACAAGAGCAGGGCATGGATACTGTTGAAGCCAACCTGCACCTTGGCTTTCCTATGGATAAGCGGGACTATGGCATTGGCGCCCAAATTTTACGATACCTGGGTGTTACCAAATTAAAATTAATGAGCAATAACCCACAAAAACGAGCTGGCTTGCTGGGTTACGGTATTGAAATCATAGACACCGTTTCAATAGAAGCAGAACCCAACCCGCACAACGAAAAATACCTGCAAACAAAAAGAGATAAGCTGGGGCATAATATTTTAAAATAAACCCCTTACCAGTATTTATACAACCGGCCCTGTGCCGGTTTTTTTTATGGGTAGCCGGCAGTGGTAACCCATGGCAGCAGCCGTTGCGTCGCACACTTGTACGCTAAGTCCAAAAGTCAGCAAGACCGAAAATCCGAAAGACGATTGCAGTTAGTGTAAAATTCTTTCGAGCTTTCCGCCCCCCGGACTTGCGGACTTGTATTAAACTGTACAAGAGTGCGACGCAACGGCTGCCAAATTGAAATACCAAAGCTGGTTTCATAAAAAATATTTACCTGCCTTCTCCTTTATAGCTGCCATACGCTGGTTAAGTATGGCTTTAACTTTTTATCTTCGCCGGCCTATGGCTAAGAAAGAAATTGTAATGAGTGGCATACGCCCCACCGGCTTTTTGCACCTGGGTAACTACTTTGGTGCCATGCGCAATTATGTGCGCATGCAAGAAGATTTTGATTGCTATTTTATGGTGGCCGACCTGCATTCTTTAACCACCCACCCCGATACCAAAGAACTGCGCAACAATGTTAAAAGGGTGTTTGCAGAGAATATTGCCTGTGGTTTAGACCCACAAAAAGTTGCCCTGTATTGCCAGAGCCATATTGTTGAAACCAGCGAATTGTACTTGTATTTAAATATGATGGCGTATAAAGGAGAGCTGGAAAAAACCACCACCTTTAAAGATAAAGTACGCCTGCAACCCGATAACGTAAATGCGGGGTTGCTTACCTACCCCGTTTTGCAAACTGCTGATATTATTTTACACCGCGCCAAATATGTGCCGGTTGGTAAAGACCAGGAGCAACACCTGGAAATGGCCCGCAATTTTGCCAACCGCTTTAACCATCGTTACGGCGAAGTGTTTCCAGAGCCGGTGGCGTTTAATTTTGGACAAGACCTGATAAAAGTGCCCAGCCTGGATGGTGCCGGCAAAATGAGCAAGAGCGAAAACCAGAATGCCACATTGTACCTGGCCGATGAAAACGATGTGATACGCAAAAAAGTAATGAAGGCTAAAACCGATAGCGGCCCTACTGAGCCCAATATGCCAAAGCCCGACTATATTGAAAACATATTTAACCTGATGAAGCTGGTTTGTGCCCCAGATGTTATTGCCAAGTTTGAAGCCGATTACAATGGCTGCACCATACGCTATGGCGATTTGAAAAAGCAACTGGCCGAAGATATGGTGCAATTTATTAGCCCCATACGTGAGAAAGCACAGCAAATTATGAACGATGAAAACTACCTGAAGCAAATAATGGAAATGGGTGCCGAAAAAGCCCGTGCCAGCGCTACAACCACTATGGCCAGGGTAAGAAATGCCTTGGGTTTAAACTATTTTTAAAAAACCTAAAAATCAACCCCGCAATTGCAAAAAGAGTTTGTTAACTTGTTTGCCTTTGTTTGATTTTTTGAAAACAGGAATTTAATTACACTATGGCAAAAGCTAAAAAACCAAAGCATATTGCAATAGCCGGAAATATTGGAGCGGGTAAAACCACTTTAACCGAAGCGTTGAGTAAGCATTATAAATGGATACCGCAGTTTGAGGATGTGGACCACAACCCTTACCTGAACGATTTTTATGAAGACATGCCCCGCTGGAGTTTTAACCTGCAAATTTATTTTTTAAACAGCCGTTTAAACCAACTGTTAGAAATACACCGCGGTACTGAAACCGTAATACAAGACCGCACCATTTACGAGGATGCCCATATTTTTGCACCCAACCTGCATGAAATGGGTTTGATGAGCAAACGCGATTTTGATAATTACTTCTTGTTTTTTCAAACGCTGAAGAGCATGGTGCAGCCACCCGATTTATTAATTTATTTACAGGGCAGCGTTCCTACACTGGTAGGACAAATACAAAAACGCGGCCGTGAGTATGAAGAAAACATTCGGTTGGATTATTTAAAACGCCTGAACGATTATTACAATAAATGGATTGAGAAATACAAGGAAGGTCCGTTATTGGTAATTAATATAGATAAAAACAAGTTTGCAGAACGTGAAGAAGATATGGGCGAAATTATACGTAAAGTGGATGCGCAATTGTATGGGTTGTTTTAAGGCCACTTTAATTTTAATGAATTTAAAAAGCATCTCAACTAAAGAGATGCTTTTTTACTATAATCTGCATACGGTTTTAGTTCTTCTAATTGCTTTTTAATTTTTTCCAGCCAGCGTTGTTGCTCATTGGGGTTGCGGCTGAAATTGGTTTCTGCATCGTAGGTGGTTTGCATGATGTTTTGCGCATCGGTTACTTTTTGGTAAATGGCCTGCACCTCTTTGGCCACATTGCCTTCTTTAAATTTATATTCTTTCATGCCTTTTTGTAAAAGGCGGGCATGTATTTCAGTAATATCAAAATGCCCCTGCTCGTGTGAAAGGATGAGGTTGTTTTTAATTTTCCCCCAGCTACGGTTTTTATCAAACGTGCATTCAATGGTCCAGGTAAAATTATCGGCTCTGCTATACCCATAACGAAAGGTGATTTTTGCTGAGGTAAGTGCCGCGTTGCCCGATGCCAAATCGGGGGCTCCTTTAAAATCGGCCCAGCTAAGGCGGCGGGCTTCGCTCCATGTAATAGTACCTGCCTCTTGCAGGGGTGCAGTAAAACCAGTACAAACAAAAAATAACAACAACCACTTCATACTTTTAATTATAAGCATCAAAATAACATATAAACGATAAAGCTGGTAATATGGTTGTGTAAAAAAATGCTAAGAATTGCTGCATAGCGCTACTGCCGTAAAAGTGTGCGACGCAAGAAGGTCCTATCGGAGTTACCGCTGCTGGTAACCATAACTTTTCCCCATACCATAAAGGCTATAGCAGGCATACAAGGGGTATGTTATCTTTGGCGCAATAAAAATTGGTTATGCTTAAAATTGGTGTATTGGGCGTGGGCCACCTGGGCAAGTTTCATTTAAACAACTGGAAGGAGATAAAGGATGTGGAGCTGGTGGGTTTTTACGACCCCAATGATGTGACGGCACAAGAAGTGAGTGAGAAATATCAATTACCCCGCTTTCTAAATGCAGAAACTCTGATTGATGCCTGCGATGCAGTAGATATTGTTGCACCCACCAATTACCATTACGATTTATGCAAGCTGGCTATTTTAAAAGGCCGCCATGTGTTTGTAGAAAAGCCACTGGCTAATACTATGGACGAAGCCAAAGAGTTAGTAAAGCTGGTAAAAGAAAGCAATATAAAAATGCAGGTGGGGCATGTGGAGCGTTTTAACCCTGCTTATATTTCTGTAAAAAATTTACAGCTAAACCCCATGTTTATTGAAGTACATCGGCTGGCGCAGTTTAACCCCCGCGGCACAGAGGTGAGTGTGATTTTAGATTTAATGATACATGATATTGATATTATACTAAGCCTGGTAAAGAGCGAAGTAAAATATATTGCGGCCAGCGGTGTGGCGGTAATGACAGATACCCCAGATATTGCCAGTATACGTATTGAATTTAATAATGGCTGTGTGGCCAACCTTACCAGCAGCCGCATTAGCATGAAGAAAATGCGTAAGATGCGCCTGTTTCAGAAAGACGCATATATAGGCATTGACTTTTTGAATAAAAAATCTGAAATTATAAAACTGAAAGGACCGCAAGACCTTGATGCATTTAGTTTTGATTTAGAAACACCCCATGGTAAAAAAACCATTGCGGTATCTAATCCGCTGGTGCCAGAAGTAAATGCTATTAAATTGGAACTGGAGCATTTTAGAGATGCTATTATTAATAACACCCCCACTACAGTAAGCGAAGTGGATGGTTACCGGGCTATGGATATTGCCCACCAGATATTAAGTAAAATAAAAAGCGCATCGGTTAACGTATAAGATTGCATGCCTGCAAACCATAAAATATCAATTAACTGGTACGCCTTTAGCGATTACCTGGCAGCAGCCATTGCATGGATATTGTTTACCCTGCTGCGCAAACAATGGCTGCAAGAACCGCTTTACTTAAACAATCGTTTTGATTTTAATGAACGTATTTTAATAAGCACACTTTTTTTACCGTTGTTATGGGTGGTGTTTTATTTTTTAACGGGCAGTTATACATCGCTCTACAAAAAATCGAGGCTGGCAGAAATAAGCAATACGTTTATTTATACGCTTATTGGTTGCACTATTATATTTTTTGTAATACTACTGAACGATTATAACCATACCCTTGCCTATTATTATAAAACCTACAGCAGTTTTATTGCACTGCATTTTTTAATAACCGCTATTGGCAGATGGTGGTTATTAAACATTGCAAAAAAACAACTGCTAACCGGCACTATAAAATTTAAAGCAATATTAGCAGGCAACCATAAAACATCTTTTCAACTCTATAAAGAAACCAATACACTGCTGCAACAAAACGGCATACACTATACCGGTTTCTTAAGCAATCAACCCAATGGTCTTAGTCAGCACCTGCCCTGGCTGGGTACTATGGAGCTATTAGAAACAGTAATAGATCAGCAAGAAATAGCATTGGTGGTAATAGCAATGGACAATACAGAACGCAAAGAAGTAGAAGCCGTAATAAACCGGCTGAGCGATAAAGAAGTGGATATAAAAATTGTGCCCTCTACGCTGGATATTATTGCAGGCTCTGTTAAAACAAAAAATGTATTCAGCCCCGTGCTGGCCGATATTAATACCGGGCTGATACCCGATTGGCAGCAAAATATTAAACGGTTAATAGATATTGTAGTTGCTATAATGGGCATGGTATTACTTTCTCCATTATTGCTTTATGTAGCCCTGCGGGTACGTTGGTCATCCAATGGATCTGTTATTTACTCGCAGCCACGCATAGGCTATAAAGGCAAGCCGTTTACCATTTACAAATTCAGAAGCATGCAGCAAGATGCTGAGTGCAATGGGCCTGCCCTTTCTTCTGATACTGATGCCCGCATTACCCACTGGGGCAAAACCATGCGCAAGTGGCGGCTGGATGAATTGCCACAGCTATGGAATATTTTAAAGGGAGAAATGACATTGGTAGGTCCACGCCCCGAAAGAAGTTATTATATTAACCTTATAAACCAGCAAGCACCTTATTATAATTACTTATTAAAAGTAAAACCCGGTTTAACCAGTTGGGGCATGGTGCAGTTTGGCTATGCAGAAAATGTAGAAGAAATGATACAGCGCATGAAGTACGATCTTATATACATAGAAAATGTATCGCTGTTGTTGGATTTTAAAATTATGTTTCATACCCTGCGTATTATTTTTTTAGGAAAAGGTAAATAAGGTTACCAGCAGCAGTAACTCCGGTTAAACATCGTTGCGTCGCACCTGTTAACAGTATCGCTATTACAATCCAATGGCTGGCATACTACAGATAAGCGTTTTCTTCAATGGCTTTCATTTTATCTTTCAGTTAATTCAACTATTTTTGAATACAAACCATTTAGCGTGATACCAACCGGAAAGGCATTTGATACCTGCTCAAAATTGATACTACAGTTGAAGGGTGCGACGCAACGATGCTTACTATGTGTTCAAATGCTGGTAACACTACTTTTTTTACTAGCATTTACTGCCACCAGCCATGCACAAAACAATACCTACTGGCAGCAACAGGTTAACTACCGCATAGATGTTTCTTTAAACGATACAGCACATACATTGGATGGTTTTGTAAAGATGGAATACACCAACAACGCTCCGGATACGCTTTCTTTTATTTGGTTTCATGTATGGCCCAATGCTTTTAAAAACGATAAAACAGCTTTCAGCGAACAATTATTATTAAACGGCCGCACCGATTTTTATTTTAGTAAAAAAGATGAACGTGGTTATATTAACCGCTTAGATTTTAAAGTAAACAACAGCACAGCCACCACAGAAGATCACCCACAATATATTGATGTTATAAAATTACTATTGCCTCAACCACTGGCACCCAAGCAAAGTATTACTATTAGCACCCCGTTTCATGTGCAGTTGCCTAAAAATTTTTCAAGGGGTGGGCATATTGGGCAGGCTTATCAAATTACGCAATGGTACCCCAAGCCTGCGGTGTACGACCATAAAGGATGGCACCCTATGCCTTATTTAGACCAGGGCGAGTTTTACAGTGAGTTTGGTAATTACGATGTGCGCATTACAGTGCCCGAAAATTATGTGGTGGCGGCAACCGGTGAGCTGCAAACAATAGCAGAAAAACAATGGCTGGAACAAAGAGCAAATTATAAATGGCAGGCAGAATGGATAACAGTGCCACCAACTACAAAAAGCAAATACAGCAAACCCAAAAAGGTGTTAAAAGAATTTCCAACATCTGCCACCGCCACTAAAACATTGCAATACACACAAGCTAATGTGCACGACTTTGCCTGGTTTGCAGATAAACGATTTGTGGTGCAACATGAGAAAGTATTGCTGCCCGAAGGAAATGAAGTTACTGCTGCTGTGTATTATTTGCCGGCGTCTAAAAAAAATTGGCAAAATGCAACGGACTATATTGCCAAAACACTGCAAACCCGTAGTAAATGGCTGGGCATTTACCCCTATAAAACAGCTACAGTGGTAGAAGGGCCACAAGGTTTTGAAGGTGGTATGGAATACCCCACCATTACTATTGTTAATGTTGATACCAGTGCTGCTGCTATTGAAAGTGTTATTGAACACGAAGTGGGCCATAACTGGTTTTATGGCATACTTGCTTCAACAGCTATTATGATGAGCGATACGATGATGAATATGCCATTACTGATTTACTTGTATCAAAATTTGTTCAAAAAAGAATACCTGAAGATTTAGAGGGCCTTGCACTGCGCCAATTATATGCTACCCACAGAGATCAGCCAATTGCCACCGCCTCTGAAAAATTTACCCACTACAATTATGGCCTTGTGGCTTATACAAAAACAGCCGCATGGGTACAGCTTTTAGAAAAACAAGTAGGGCGTTTGGCTTTTGATAGTGCTATGAAAATTTATTACTCCCAATGGCAATTTAAACACCCCTACCCTGAAGACTTTAAAGCTGTACTGGAAAAAAGCACCGGCAAAAATCTTGACAGTAGTTTTTCTTTACTGCATAAAACAGGTGCCTTAGAAGTAAAGGCAAAAACAAAAAAGAAGATTAAGTTTATTTCTTTTTTCAGTTTTAAAGACACAGACAAGTTTAACTACTTTAGCCTGGCACCTATTTTAGGGTACAACCAATACGATAAACTGCAAATTGGTTTTATACGACACAACTACCAGTTACCCATTGGCCGTTTTAAATTTGCAACAGCTTTATTATATGCCACCGGCAGCAAAAAGTTTAATGTTTTATCTAACACAGAATATACCTGGCGCAACAAAGGCCATTTCAGAGCCATTGATGCCGGCTTTAGTGTGGCCAAATTTACAATGGATGATTTTACCCCAGATAACAGCGCTACTATAAAATTAGCATTTAGAAAACTGGCACCTTATATAAAGCTAACGCTTAACGAAAAAGATGCACTTAGTACAGTAACCCGTTTTGTTCAGTTAAGAACATTTATTATTAATGAAGATGGCCTTAATTTTAAAACAGTAATAACACCTAATGATACCAGTTTAGAAGTTAGTAAAACAAACAGCACCCGTTATCTTAACCAGTTAAAACTGGGTATAAGCAATAGCAGGGCTTTGTATCCATACAAGGGAGAACTGCAGATTGAACAGGCTGCAGATTTTGTAAGAGTTGCTTTTACAGGCAACTACTTTTTTAATTATGCCAATCAGCAAGGAGGATTAAAAGTGCGGGTTTTTGCCGGTAAGTTTTTTTATACAGGGGGTAAAACTATTAGTAAACAATTTGCAACAGACCGCTACCATCTAAACATGACAGGGCCTAACGGCTATGAAGACTACACTTACAGTAATTATTTTTTGGGGCGTAACGAGTTTGAAGGTATCGCCAGCCAACAGGTAATGATACGTGATGGTGGTTTTAAAGTACGTACCAATTTATTAAGCGCTAAAATTGGAAAAACTGATAATTGGTTGGCTGCCGCAAATTTCAATACAACAATTCCTGCAAACTTAAACCCATTGAGTGCTTTACCCATTAAAATACCGTTGCACTTTTTTGTAGATATTGGCACTTATGCAGAAGCATGGCAAAAAAACGCAGCTACACCAAGATTTATTTATGATGCCGGTTTGCAACTATCCTTGTTTGCCGAAACAGTTAATATATATATTCCTTTATTTTATAGCAAAGAGTTTAAAGATTACTTCAAATCCACACTGGGTGATAAACGTTTCTGGAAACAAGTATCGTTCAGCATCGACCTCTTTAATTTCAATCAAAATAAAATACAAAAAACCATTCCGCTGGAATTTTAATGCACGCCCCTAGCATACAATATTATACCCGCCAGCAAATAGACACGGCAAAATGGGATGCATGCATTAACAATGCCGCAGAGGGGTTAATTTATGCCAACAGCTTTTTTTTGGATGCATTATCTGACAACTGGCATGCGTTAATAGCCGGAGATTATGAAATGGTAATGCCACTTTGCTTCAGAAAAAAATGGGGGCTTACTTATTTGTATCAACCTTTTTTGCTGCCAATGGGTGGCGTGTTTGGTAAGCCCGCCTCCGCTGCTGTATTACAGCATTTCTTAAAAGCTATTCCTAAAAAAATACGCCTGTTGGATTTTAGTTTTCAGCACCACAACCAATTACCAGCAACATTTAAAACACAGTTTTCAAGAGTAAATATGGTATTGCCATTAACCAATACTTATACCCAGCTGCAAAATCAGTACTCAGAAAATATACATCGCAACATCAATAAAGCACAAAAAGCAGGTTGCTATGTGCACATAGCCTCTCCAGAAAGCATTATTGATTTGTGCGAAAAAGTGTATCCTTCTTTTACAAAAATTGAACGGGGTGCCTTTCAACGATTGCGGTACCACTTTCATTTGCTGCAACCCTATGCAAAACCTTATGCGGTGTATGCTGCTAATCATCAGTTATTATCTGCTTGTATATTCTTGATAAAAAATCAAAGGGCTTATTATTGGTTGGCTGTAAACCATGCTGCTGCTAAAGATGCAGGCAGCTCTGCTATGCTGATAGACCATTTTATTAAAGAACACGCAGACCAGCAACTGGTATTAGATTTTGAAGGATCAGACAACAAAGGCATTGCTAATTTTTATAAACAGTTTGGTGCTGTTAATGCACCTTTCACCACTTTGTTTCATAATAGATTGCCCTTTCCGCTACGGCATTTATTAAAAACACCAGCCTATTATGCTAAGCTGGTTTCTGAATAATAAGAAAGCCTTCATCTTGCTGAAT
>REAR01000072.1 GCA_004295245.1 Sphingobacteriales bacterium
GCATTGCAGCAATTATCAGCCGCTACTAATGGTGTGTATGTGCGTTTAGAAGATGCTGCTGCCGCGGTAAAACAAATAACAGCACAATTGGCAACAATAGAACAAAGCGCCGGAAAAGATCAATCTTTTATTAACTACAAAAACTATTTTCAATGGTTTTTAGTAGCGGCATTAATTTTACTGATAACAGAATACTTGTTGCCCGAACGTAAAAAAATTAAACTGGCTTGAGTAAAGTAGTAACTATACTAACAAAATACCAGGTAGCAAACCGCAAAGCAATGGCCACTATACTGCTGGCTGCTTGTTTTGCCAACATGCATGCACAACAGCCTGCTGCAATAGTACGCAAGGGCAATGAGCTGTATAAGAAAAACGAATTTGAAAATGCCCGTAAAGAGTATTCTAAGGCTATAAAAGCAAATAGTAAAGATGCAGTAGCACATTACAATACCGGCAATGCCAGCTTTCGCTTAAACAATTTTGATGATGCTATTACCAGTTACGAAACTACTATTGAAAACAGCAAAGACAAAGAAACCCGTCAGCAAGCTTTTTACAATAAAGGGGTAGCCTTGCAAAAAGAACAAAAACTGGCCGAAAGTATTACTGCATGGAAGGAAGCATTAAAGCTAAACCCCAACGATAATGAGGCCCGTGAAAATTTACAGAAGGCGTTATTAGAACAAAAAAAGCAACAACAGGAAAAAGAAAAAGAGAAAGACAAGCAAAAGGAAAAGCAGCAGCAAAAAGAAAAACCAAAACAAGAGCAGCAACAAAGCAAGTTGAACAAACAGCAGGTGGAACAGTTATTAAAAGCCATGCAGCAAAAAGAAAAAGAAATACAGCAAAAACTGCAAAAGGGCAGCCCTGCTCCTAATAAACCAGAAAAAGACTGGTAAGTTTATTTACTTAAAACACAACCCCGGCGCATATTGTTTGTTATTTTTGTGCGGTTTACAACGCATAAAAAGAAATTTAAGCATGCAATTATACACGCCTTCATTAACCAGTTATCAGCGCCTCAAAACAATGGAGGTAAAAATTGGTGATTTACTGCTGGGCAATAATCATCCTATCAGGGTGCAAACCATGACCACCACCGATACGATGGACACACTCGCCACAGTGGAACAATCCATACGATGTATAGAAGCTGGTGCCGAACTGGTACGTATTACAGCACCCAGTAAAAATGAAGCAGAAAACTTACTGAATATAAAAAGTGCATTAAGAAAACGCGGGTATCATACACCCTTGGTAGCCGATATTCATTTTACACCTAATGCTGCAGAAATAGCCGCACGCATTATAGAAAAAGTGCGTATTAATCCCGGTAACTATGTAGATAAAAAGAAGTTTGAGCAGATTGATTATACAGATGCCGAATATGCAGAAGAAATAGATCGCATCCGCGAACGATTTACACCCTTGGTTAAAATTTGTAAAGAGTATGGTACGGCCATGCGCATTGGCACCAACCACGGCTCGCTAAGCGATCGTATTATGAGCCGCTATGGAGATACGGCCATTGGTATGGTAGAAAGTGCTATGGAGTTTTTGCGTATTGCCCGTGCAGAGAGCTACCATAATATTATTCTTAGCATGAAGAGCAGTAACCCACAAGTAATGGTACAGGCGTATCGTTTATTGGTGCAAACTATGCAGCAAGAGTTTGATGCTTGTTATCCGTTGCATTTAGGTGTTACAGAAGCCGGTGACGGCGAAGATGGGCGTATTAAATCGGCCATTGGTATTGGCACGCTGTTAGAAGATGGTATTGGCGACACCATTCGTGTTTCATTAACCGAAGACCCTGAGTTTGAGATACCGGTTTGTAAAGACCTTGTAAAAAGATACAACACTACAACGCCAACAACTACGGTACCCGCCATAGAAAAAATTACCTACAACCCGTTTGAGTATAAACGCCGCGAGACATTTGCCGTAGATATTATTGGTGGCAAACAAGTACCTGTTGTGATAGCAGATTTAAGCAAGATAGAAAGCATAACGCCACAACATTTGCAAAGCGTAGGGTATACTTACAATGTCAGCACTGATAAATGGGCCATCAGCGATGCTGCAGCAGATTATATTTTTACCGGTGCCCAATTAGTACCCTTTGCCTTGCCCGGCACTTTAAAAGTAATTGTATACAGCAGTGCATGGCTGCAGGCAACAGATAAAAGAACATACTTTCCCATTTACGATGCCAAAGAGTTTTTAGCTGCAACCACATGCAGCCAGCAATTAAATTTTGTAATGGTAGATTGTTACAGTGTTGATGAAGTGTATGACTATCTGCCGGCATTAGGTGCTAATAAAACCGTAGTGCTTTGCTTAAGCAGCACTAATAATAATGCCATGCAAAGCGTACGGCGCATGTTTATGCAAATGCAGCAACAGCAAATAAACAACCCGGTGGTTTTAATTACAGATAGCAATGGCCATACACCCGACGAACATTTAATACATTTTGCCACAGAAACCGGCGCCTTGTTTTTAGAAGGCATGGGCGATGGTATTTGTTTAGGTTATGGCGCAGCAGCCACAATAAATAACACTAAAGTATCGGGCCGCACTTATTTGCCCGTTGCCAATATTTACCAGTTTACTAATAACACAGCCTTCTCTATTTTGCAGGCCACAAGAACCCGTATTTCTAAAACAGAATATATCAGCTGTCCCAGTTGCGGCCGCACTTTGTTTGATTTGCAGGAGACCACGGCAAAAATCCGGGCTGTTACTAATCATTTAAAAGGACTTAAAATTGCCATCATGGGCTGTATTGTAAACGGGCCCGGAGAAATGGCCGATGCCGATTTTGGTTATGTAGGCAGTGGCACCGGTAAAATAACATTGTATAAAGGTAAAGAAGTAATAAAACGAAGTGTGGATAGCGACATTGCTGTTGAAGAGTTAATTAACCTTCTAAAAGAAAACAACGCGTGGGTAGATCCTCAATAGAAGTATGAAACCAGCAGTAATGTTTCATAGCAGCATCCTTGCGTCGCACACTTCAGCGGTGGTGCAATAAACAACACCATGCTTTGTATTGATTATTTATTTTAAATAGGAAAACGGCTACATGAGTTTTAAAATTTCGCATTTTACAGAAAACGATATACAGTTGGTACAAGTTACCAATGAGGCAACCGGTACTTTTATACAGGTAGCTCCTGCTTATGGTGCCATGTTGCATGCCTTTACTGTAAAGCATAAAGAGGGCTGGCATAATGTAATAGATAATTATAGCAGCAAAGAACAGATTGAGGCTGAACTGGCAATGAGTTATAAAAGTAGCAAGCTGTCTCCTTTTGTTTGCCGCATAAATGAGGGCAAATACAAGTATGAAGGAGAGTTATTTGAATTTGAGAATAAGTTTATAGATGGAACAGCCATACATGGTTTGCTGTTTAATAAACCCTTTGTATTGGTAGATGAGTTTGCGGATGATGAGCAAGGCAGCGTGGTGTTTAAATACAATTATAATGAAGAAACGGAAGGGTATCCTTTTTTTTACCGCTGTGAAATACGCTACACCTTACTACCTCAAAGTGTAGTGCAGTTACAAACCACAATTATTAATCTGGATGATTTAGTAATACCCATTGCAGATGGCTGGCACCCTTATTTTTCGTTGGGTGGACTGGTGGATGACTATGATTTCTTTTTTAATGCAGAAGGAAAACTGGAGTTTGATGATAAGTTGCTGCCAACAGGTAAAACAATCGGCTATCGGGAGTTTGCAGAAGAAAAGAAAATTGGCACAGCAAGCTTTGATAATTGTTTTGTACTGGTACAGGATGAATCGGTGCCGGCTTGTACTATTTACAACGAAGCTACCGGGTTGGGGGTGGAGTTGTATCCGGATAACAGTTATCCTTTTTTACAAGTGTACACACCAGCACACCGTAAAAGTATTGCCATAGAAAACCTGAGTGCTGCACCTGATGCATTTAATAATAAAATTGGGTTGCTGTTGCTGCAGCCGAGGCACACTCATAGTTTTACCACACACTATAAAGTAATATGTTCATAAAACTACTGTAGTTGAAGTGTGCGACGCAACACTGCTGCTGTAAATACCAAAGCTGATAACAATAAAAAAACCGCATTGCATGCAATGCGGTTTTTTTAATCTAATGGGTGCAGTGTTATAATTTAGCAGCCAATTCTTTACCAGCTTTGAATTTTGCCACTTTACGGGCTTTAATTTTAATAACAGCGCCGGTTTGTGGATTGCGGCCATTACGGGCAGCTCTTTTGCTCACAGAAAAAGTACCAAAACCCACAAGGGTTACTTTACCGCCACCTTTTAAAGTTTTAGTTACTGCTTCTACAAAAGAATCTAACGCACTGTTAGCTTGTGTTTTGGTAATACCTGCATCATCAGCAAGCTTTGCAATTAATTCAGCTTTGTTCATAGTGTGATGTTTTATAATTTTTAATAGCCCGACAAATTTAGATGCTTTTATTTTTTAGCAAAATTTTTTTATATGTGTGCAATTCTGTAGCAATGCTTGTAACCCGCGTGCAACGTGCTTTTCAGCCACCTGTATATTTTTTAATTATTTGATTTTAAAAAGGCAAAGTAACAAAAGCCTTGCTGGTAAAGGGTTTTAGCTATGTATGGCTGAAAGGCTTACTGCTATTGCGTTTCAGCGAAATGTACAACAAAACTTTTTGTATGCAAGTGTAATTATTTATTTTCCACAATCAGTCCACAACCTGCATTAAGCTTCTGAAGGCTACCACCTGATTGCCCCAATGATCTGTTACCTCTTTTCTCATTGAAGGTGCAAATTGTGTTAGATAATGATTGTATTCTGTAATAGATGCAGCAAAATATTGAACGGCATAAGTAGGTCCGTCTGATTCATCAGTTTCAAGTAAATGTAATAACTGGCTTTTTATGAAGCAGCCTGTATTTACAACTGCAGGTATATGTTCTTTTTGCATCCATTCCAGCCATGCTTCGTGTATACTCCAGTCTACTTTTGTGGTTACGTTGTATATAAGCATCTTATTTCTTTTTATTTACTTCTGTAGTTAATTTGCGTGTTAAAAGCAATAACAATACCAGTACTGCAGCCAGTATTATCCATATCATATAATGATTGGTGTTCTTTTTGGTGGTGTTTATAGGTAAACTGATATTGGTAATTGCACCCACCATTAATTCTATTGGGTTTTGAGCACTGTCTTTAAAAAAGGCAAGATCATATTGCGGTGTTGTTGCTAATGAGTCGCCAGTGGTTAACTTATATTCTATGCCTTTTTCCAACCATGCTATCAGGTAATTGTTTAGTTGATATGCCTTTACTTTATTAATTTTTAAAGGAGGGTTATCGTTATTTTGTATAACTAAATAAAGCTGATTACCTTTTAAATGGCAGTTGAATGAATGTACCGCTGCAGCATTGAGTGTATAACTATTGTTATAATCCGCACTTGTAGTATTATTAATGGTAAATGTTCGGTTGTAAAAACGGCTGCCGCTAATAGTTAACTCAAAACGGTCTATAGTATAGGTATCATCAAAGGCTAATGTTACATATGTTTTTTTATCGCTACTGTCTTTTTGAGAAATGATAGGCGCGGGCAATAGCATATGTTTACCTGCCTGATACGTTTGGCGGTAAATGCCTGCTTGTGATATATGTACCGGCAATACATCTTCTCCATTAATGGTTATTTTAAAGTATGCGTATTGACTGTTTGGAAAAGACAGAGATTGTATGAAATGTGCCTCGGGCGAACTTAGGTAATTATCCAGCGATATATTTTCTTTTATTACAAACCACTGTTTTAAATTATCACTGCCACTTAATGTAACTGTTCGATAAGCATCCGTATTTTTAATAATCAATAATAACCGGTTAATGGGTGTGGAAGCTTTATTCTCAATAGTAATATGTGTCTGTTTGTCTACTTCCTTTTTGGCAGACAAAATAGGGAATGATATAAAGCTAGCTGCTGTAAATGCTGGTAAATCTGTTTTTAAAATATAAGGCACTTCCTGTTCGCTATTGTCTATAATACGAATATCCTGCAACCTCTTGTTGCTTTTAGCAATAAGAGAAGGCGGCAGGTTTATTTTATAAAAACCACTTTTACTAACTGCTGAAAGCGAGGCATGGTAATAAGGCTGCGCTTTACAAGCAATAACAAATAAGAACGCCCAAAACAATAATTTATACTTCTTTTTGTGCATCATCTATCAGAATTTTTTTTAAGCGTTGGTACATAAAAGAAACCACCAATAATAAAACACCCAGGCAGAAAAAAGCGGCAATTTTACCTGCAATGGGAATGTTTTTTATGTCAAATAAAAACAGTTTAACCAAAGTAATTGAGAACAGGGT
Organism: Sphingobacteriales bacterium; assembly: GCA_004295245.1. Classification (GTDB taxonomy): domain Bacteria; phylum Bacteroidota; class Bacteroidia; order Chitinophagales; family Chitinophagaceae; genus JACMLD01. Next base: position 6,372 of record REAR01000072.1, read on the forward strand.
TAAAGAAATAATGCGCAGGGTACGGTATTTAAATTTCATGCCCCACCACATAAATGCAAAAGAACAAAGACCCCATAAAATGGGTAACCCTGTTTTTACGTATACCCTTTCAATTTCAGCCAGGGGCATTGTTTTAGAAAAATAAAGCTGGTTAAATAGTAACAAAAATTCAATACTTAAAAATGTTACTATAAAACTACAATACAACCAGGTCATAATATTTTTATTGTAAAATTGTTTGCCTGCCACAGTTTTTATAAGCACTATTATAAATGCCGCTGTAAATAGTACCAACAGCCAATGTACTGTAAAATAGTAGCCATTTTGCCCTGTGTACAGTAAATTACTTTGCCAGTTAAATGTAGTAGGTAATGATAAAAGGTAGCTGATTAATGCAAATATTAATAATGTGATTTTTAATGTAGAATTTAGCTGCAAACTGGTAACCTTATTGGTTATAAAAAGTAGTATTGCATAAAAAATAAAACTGTATAAAAGCAGGTAAATAGTGGTGTTATGTAGCGTAGGGTTAGCTTGATGAAGCTGGTAATAAATTTCTAAGCCTCCGGTTAAGTAAAGTAATATTATAGCAGTAACCCTGAAAATAGATAGGGCCTTAACTGTTGCTTCTTTCTTTCTTATTATAAATAAAATGTAATTAGCAGCAGCTGCGTATATACCCGTTAAGAACAACTTATTCAAAACTACAGGCAGTGCCTTGTTTTGCAGAAAGTAACCATTCATCCAATCAATTAAAAGGCTACCCAACATAGCAAACCATACCAGCCACACGCCCGTTTTTATAAGCTTAATATCTGATTTCAGATATAGCCAATACAATAAAACTATTTCTGAGGCCCAGAATAGGGTGATGAAATTTCCCTGTAATTGCAAGGGGGCTGTTAATGATACAAACGTAAGCGTTAACCCAATTAAGAGGTATAAAATGTTTTTATCTGTTTTTTGATTGCGGAATAAAATATAACTGGCAGCAAGATTAAAAATGGCCATTGCCGCACTATAGAAACCTCGGTATTCATTTGCATGCATGGCATCAATCAAGTAAAGGCTGGCGCTAAAATAAAGGCTGGTATTGGCCAATAAAATACCAAAGTCTGAAGCCAGAAATTGTTTCTTCTCTTTTATATTATATGCAATGTTTATAGAAAAGAAAAGAAGGTAGAAGGTCGTAGCAAAGCTCAATGCGTTTTTATAAGTAACGGCAGGTGTGTTATAGGCAAGGGTAAACAACCATCCGCCAAACAGTAGTACAGTAAAAATAAACGCCAACAGATTTAACAGGCGCCATGCTTTATAATAGGCAATTACTAACAAACCAATATTTAAAATAAGCAGGTAACAAAACAGGGCGATATAATTACCACTGCCATTACTAACCAGAAAAGGAGTAATAAAACCGCCCAATAATGCTATTATTGCTACTTCCTGCCGATTATATAAAATGGAAAGTATTACAGCAAAAGCAGTAATAACAATCATAATTATAAACGAAACCAATTGGCTGAATAAATGAAACTGGTGATATGCCAGCGCAATCGTAAAATATAAAACGGCCAAGCCACCCCCCACCAGTACAGAGCTAAATGCTTTATAGCCGCTACGTAAACGATGTGCCAGCCCAATAAGAATTCCCCCACAAGCAATACCAATTGCAACCCGTCCCGCTTCACCAATCCAATTATTATCAATAGCATATTTTACAAAAAAACCAATGGCAAGCACCAGTATTGCAATACCAATTTTACTAACCAGATTTTCTCCAATAAATTTTTCTAAATCGGGGTTGCGTTCAAAGAAGCCGGGCTTGGGTGGCACTATTACTTTTGCTGGTGTAACAATAGCTGCTGGCTTTGGTGTGGTGTCAGTAGTTACTGTTGGTGTTTTTTCAGCAGCTATTTCTTCTACTTTAAAACCACTTACCCATTCTTCCTTCTTAATAATTACAGGTTGTGACTTTTCCGGAGGCGGTGGTTGTTCAATAATAGTGATCGCATTCTTTTCTTCTTTAACCGTTGTTTGTGCATGTTCAGACTTTTGCAGTTTAGATAACTGGTCTCTCAAAAGTTTAAGCTCAGCTTCTAAGCGGGAAAATTTTTCTGCAATACTGTTTTTTTGTGCTAATACAATAAAGAGTAAAATAATCAGTAAAAGCACTATAAAAACTTCCATAAGTAGTGTATTAGTAATAATTAAAGGTAAAAGCCATAGCGTGAAGCCAAAAATATTAGTTGTTAAAAAGCCCAGCAGTAGCCGGGCTTTTTTTATAAATCCAGTTGCAGGTAAACCGGGCAATGGTCGCTATGCTTTACGTCGGGGTAAATTTCTGCATCTTTAATATTTTTTTTTAGAGGTGCAGTAACTGAAATATAATCAATACGCCACCCTTTATTTTGTAAACGTACGCTTGGGAAACGCTGACTCCACCAACTATACCGGTGTGGTTCTGGGTGAATATGGCGAAAAGTATCTACCCATCCGGCTTTTAAAAAAGCATCCATCCATTCTCTTTCTTCTGGTAAAAAGCCAGATGATTTTTTATTTCCCTTGGGGTCGTGTATATCAATTTCTTTATGCGCAATATTATAGTCTCCGCACAAAATGAGGTTAGGGTGTGTTTTTTTTAATTGTTCCAGGTATTGATGAAATGTATCCAGCCAGGTATATTTAAAAGACTGCCGCTCATCGCCACTGGTACCACTGGGAAAATAAGCATTTATTAAACGTACTTTACCAAAATCAAGCTGTATTACACGGCCTTCATCGTCGCTTTCCTTATGGCCGGTACCCATAGTTACAGCATCGGGCTTTTGTTTGGTAAAAACGGCCACACCACTATAGCCTTTTTTTTGTGCACTAAACCAATAATCATGAAAACCTAAATCGTTAAACTGTTTATAATCCACATTGTCTTTATGTGCTTTTGTTTCTTGTATACAAATAATATCTGCCGGGTTGGTTTTTAGCCAATCTATTAAACCTTTGTTCATAGCGGCTCTTATGCCATTGAGGTTGTAAGAAATAATTCTCATGTATAAAAAATTAGAACAGCAATTTAATAAATGCTACTGCAGTTTGCTGTTTTTACTTTAAAATAAATGTAATTGTATGCAAGGGTTGCTGCTGTAAACAGGTGCAACTGTCTATTCTGATTCATCGGCAAAACAGCTCTTGCACTAAGCGGTGCTGCTGGTTACAAAATACTTTTTACCCTAAGAATGAGTAAAACAGGGCCTTCTTCCCGCTGCACTAGAATTTTTACTTTTTCTCCGGGTACCTGTAAAGCATTTTTTAATGCCAGCATGTTTTTGCTGAGTATATTATTGATGCCAATAATTTCATCGCCTTCCTTTATACCGGCTTGTTCTGCCGGAGACCCCTTCATCACCTCGGTAACAATTACTTTGTTATTGATGTAATAAAAGTTTAAACCGGTGTAAGAGTAATCAAACGGGTCTCTGAAGTGGGTATTGGGCACCAGGTATACATCTCTTTTTTCGTAATTAATAATAGTATTAAAGCGCCGCAGTATATCGTTGCCAATTAAACCACCCAGATAGGGGTATGAGGTTACGTTAAACTCATCATCAAAAACATACGCAGGCACTTTTCTAAATTTATAAGGCCCCAGTTTAAAATTTTTTACAACGGTTAGTTCCATCATTTTCTTACCGCCCATACCTTCTACCTGTGTAATTACTCTTTTGCGTTGGGGGCTAACAACGGCACTGTCCTGCACAAAATCTTGCGAGAGTAATAAACACAAACCAGCACCGGTATCAAAGTAAAACCGAGAGAAGCGGGTTACATCTTCGCCAATGGTGGCCGATTGTATGAGCAGGTTAACCAGTAAAGGCTTTAATAAATGTCCCCCCCGCGGGTATTTCATTGAACCTTTTGAAAACACATGAATCTTCATGCTGTCGTAATCAATCTTTACAATATAGCGGTTAAAAAAACTATACCCAATTATGCCATCAATACGCTCACCATATACACTGGTTAAAATTTCATAATCGTTTATATGAAAATTCAAACTGTCTACAATAATACCCGGCAACTTAAGTGTATTGTTATATGCAAAACTTACGGTGCGTACACCGGCAATGCCACGTATGGTTTTATCAGAAGGGGTAATGGGCACTTTTAATTGAAGTGCAGTAACAGAGTCTAAAGAAATGCCACCGCTACCCGTATCTAAAATAAAGTTTAAAGAATCGCTTAAGTTATTAATGCTGCCTTTTATTAAAATAACACCGCCGGTAAACATTCTAAAATTAAAAGTGGTTAACTTTTTTGCCGGCGGTGGCACAAATTCTTCTTGTGCCTGTAAATAACAAGAAAAGGATAATAAACCCAGCAGTAGTGCTACAATATAGCGTTGGTTGCGTCGCACACTTGTACAGTTAATGGTTATTCAGCAAAAATGCAATCGATACCCGATACTTGACAGCCGCTTTTAAGCAATAGCTGCTCAGGTAAATTAATGTTTTCTGTTGGAATGCCGCTACCTCTTATACATTTTATGGCATTGCCACTTCATATTAGTAATTTTGGGCCAGCTAAATAAACCAATATATGCAATTAGCCGACCTGTATCAAAAAGCTTTAAACAAAGAGTTTTTATCTATAGAAGAGGGCATTTTTCTTTTTCAGCAAGCACCCTTAACAGAGTTAATGTTTGCGGCCGATGAACTGAGAAAAAAGCAAGTGCCGCATGGCAAAGTAACCTGGATAATTGACCGCAATGTAAACACTACTAATGTATGTATTGCCAACTGCAAGTTTTGTAACTTTTACCGTATACCCGGTCATGCCGAAGCCTATATTACCGATATCGCAACCTATAAAAGAAAAATTGAAGAAACTTTTAAGTACGGCGGAGAACAGTTGTTGCTGCAAGGTGGCCATCACCCCGGCTTGGGTTTACAGTATTATATAGATTTGTTTAAAGAGTTAAAGCAGCTTTACCCATCTCTTAAGCTTCATGCTTTGGGGCCGCCAGAAATTGCACATATTACTAAACTGGAAAAAAGTACCCACCGGGAGGTACTGACCGCATTAAAAGAAGCAGGTTTAGACTCATTGCCCGGTGCCGGTGCAGAAATATTGGTAGATAGAGTAAGGCGGTTAATCAGCAAAGGCAAGTGCGGCTCAGATGAGTGGCTGGCTATAATGCACGAAGCGCATCTGCAAGATTTAACCACATCTGCAACAATGATGTTTAGCCATGTAGAAACTTTGCAGGAACGATTTGAGCATTTGGTGCGCATCCGCGATGTGCAGGCTATTAAGCCAGCACATGCAAAAGGTTTTTTGGCATTTATACCCTGGACTTTTCAGGATGTAGATACCTTGCTGGCCAGAATAAGAGGTGTACACAATCTTACCACACCAGAAGAATATATCAGAATGATTGCCATTAGCAGGTTAATGTTACCCAATGTACTTAATATACAAGCATCCTGGTTAACGGTTGGTAAGCAGGTGGCGCAAATATGTTTGCATGCCGGTGCCAACGATTTTGGAAGTATTATGATTGAAGAAAATGTAGTTAGTGCAGCTGGTGCCCCACATCGGTTTACTTATAAAAGTATACAGGATGCTATTAGAGAAGCTGGGTTTGAACCGCAATTGCGAAACCAGCAATATGAGTTCAGGCAGTTACCAACGTTTATAGAAGAACAGGTTATTACTTATTAAAAGGCAACTCTTTTAATATTGAAACCGCTTTAACCAGCGGTTTTTTTTATTGTTGCTTTTTGCACAAATGTTGAAGAGTGCGACGCAACCAAAGCCGAGTATTGAAACAAATGCAAGGCTACTATATAACTTTTTAAAAAAAGCAGGTGAAAACACTTAAGCGGGGGTAAAAGATCTGGTATAGTTCAATAATACCGCGGGTTTGTAGTTATACACCCACAGATCCAATGAATGACTATGATTACGGCTCCTATTAAGAAAGTGATGCGTATTGCCATGATAATTGTGGCAGTGGCGCTTTTGTTTAACTTCTTTGCCTATTACCTAGTTTATATAAAAAATAAGGAGAATGGCAAATTAGTAGACGTGGTAAATATTGCCGGCAAGCAGCGTATGCTGAGTCAGAAAATTACCAAAGAGTCATTATTATTATTAGAGGGCAACTTAAAAGAATCTGAATACTTTTCTGTAAACCGCAGCTTGCAGCAGGCGGTTTTATTATTTGAAACACAGCATCTTTATTTAACACGTAAACAGGGGTTTAAAAATCTTCCCCCACCGCCTGTTAATGAAAGTACTGATCGTTTATTAAAAGAAGTGGAGACCTATGTAAGTAAAATAATTGCTACATCTAAAGAAGTAGCGGTGGCTGATTCATCTTTACTTGCAATAAATAAATCCTTGTATCAGCGAGAACTGACTTATAATGAAAGTATGTTTTTGCCTTTGATGGAAGAGATAACGGCAGATTATGTTTTTATCAGTAATAGAAGGGCAAAAGAATCTGAAAATATTAATACCGGCAAATTTACTTCTTTACTTATTGCATTGTTATGTATAATTGTATTAGTAATAGAGCCTTTGTTCAGAAGCAACAAATCTAATCTGGCGCAATTGCAATTAGCAAAGGTAGAGTTGATGCAAGAGAAGAAATACCTGTCTTCTATATTAAACAACCAAACCAATTTTGTTATTAGATTAAACCGCGATGGTTGTTTTACCTATGCAAACCCAGAATTTTTAAAAATATTTGGCTATGCGTGGATGAACCTGCAACACACACCCTTTTTTAACACAATTTATCAGAAAGATATAAAGCTGTGTTTGTCTGTTGCTGATGATTGCTGGAAAAATCCGGGTACAGCGCATAAATTATTAATACGCAAACCGCTTTCTGGTAAGCGTGATTTTTTATGGACAGAGTGGGAGTTTATTGCTTTGGAAAATGCAGTAGGCGATGCTTATGAAATACAGGGAATAGGAATAAACGTAACTGATAAAATTAAATTAGAACAGCGCAAAGAAGAAGCCATTGAAACATTATCTTATGCTATGTCTTATGGCAATATGGGTGCGTGGAAGGTTACGCTGGATACACAGGTGATGGAAATGAGTAAAGAATTTAAGGCATTACTGCATTTACCAGCGGATATACCCAATGAAATTTTATTAGAAGATTATTGCAATAATTTTATTTGTGAAGAAGACCGGGAATTTTTTATACAGCAAATTGAAAAGGTATTATTAAACCGTGGCAACAAAGAGTTTAGCGCTGCATTTGAATACAGGGTGCAGGTAGCCGGTAACAGCATTGTACATATTTCCACTAAAAGTAAATATCTGGGCGAAAACGATTTGTTTGGCGTAGCCCAAGATATTACTGGCCAAAAAGAAGCTGAAAAAGCTTTGATTGAAAATGAAAAATTATACCGCTTATTGGCAGAAAACTCTGAAGATATTATTTCTGTGCATAAATCAGATGCTACGCTAACATTCATTTCTCCTTCAGTAAAAAATGTATTGGGATATGAACCAGAAGAGGTGGTGGGTCATAATATATTAGAGTACGTACACCCCGATGATCATTTTAAATTTTTTCCGGTTGCCGGCAACCCATCTGTTGAAGACTCAGACAGTTTGGTATTGCGCTATCGCATGCTGCATAAAGTGGCCGGCGAACATGTGTGGCTGGAAAGTATTATTAAGCCGGTTAAAGAAGGCAATACGGTTATACAACTTATCTGCACCAGCCGTAATATAACCGAGCGCAAAAAAGTAGAGAAGCAAAAAGAAATGCTGTTGGCAGAAATGAAACAGTCTGAACGAATGCTGCGTACCGTAATCGATTCCACCCCCGATTGGATTTTTATTAAAGATTCAGCACATCGCTATATACTGGTAAATAAAGCCTTTGCAGATAGTTTGAGCCGCGATGCGATGGATTTTGTTGGAAAAAATGATATTGAAATGGGCTTTCCTGAAGAATTGGTTAAAGGCAATCCGGAAAAAGGTATTAAAGGTTTTTGGACGGATGATGACGAAGTAATGGCCACCAAAAAAATTGTAAATATAGAAGAAGAACCTTCTGGTGCTGATGGAGATTTTAAAATATTCAGTACGGTTAAAGTGCCGTTGATGGATGAAGAAAATAACGCCTGGGGTGTGTTAGGTTTTGCACACAATATAACTGCCATTAAGCAAGCCGAAAAAAGTCTGTTAAATAAAGATCGCTTTTTGCAAGGCGTGGCAGCAGCTACGCAACAACTTATTTTAGATGAAGGGCTTGATGACGCTATTAAACACTCTTTACACGTTTTGGGTGAAAAGGCAAGTATAGACCGTGTATACTTTTATAGAAATGATTTTGATGCCACACTAAATGAGCTAACCAGCAGTCATATTTTTGATTGGACTCTAGCTACCCATTCAATCATAGAAAACCATCCTGAATTTCAAAACGTACGGTTTAGTTCTTACGCTGGTTTTTTTGATGACTTACAAGTACGTAAGCCAATTACCGGGTTTGTAAAAGACTTACCCTTTGAGCGGTTTAAAAAATTAAAAGAAAAGCAAGGGGTTCATTCAATGGCGGCGTATCCTTTGTATATAAAAGACAATTTCTGGGGCTTTATTGGGTTTGATAATTATACCAAAGATGTTGATTGGACCAGTACTGAATACTCTATTCTGCACTCTTATACCATTACACTAGCCGCGGCTATAGAACAACATTATACAAAAAATGAATTGCTAAAGGCAAAAGAAATGGCCGAAATGGCCAGTAAAGCCAAAAGTGAGTTTATGGCTAATATGAGCCATGAGCTGCGTACGCCAATGAACGGTATTATTGGATTTACCGATCTGGTATTAACTACGCAATTACAAAAAGGGCAACGTGAGTATTTGCAAAACGTACGTAAGTCGGCGTATAACCTGCTTACTATTATTAACGATATTCTTGACTTTTCTAAAATTGAAGCTGGCAAATTATTTATTGATGAAGTTGAGTTGGATTTGAATGAACTGGTAGAAGAAACAGTTGATCTTTTAAATGTAAAAGCATTTGAGAAAAAGCTGGAAATGTTATTGTGGTTTAACCCGCAAATACCCCGTGGCTTTATGGGAGACCCGGTAAGAATACGCCAGATACTAGTAAACCTAATTGGCAATGCTATTAAGTTTACTGAGAAAGGAGAAATATTTGTATCGGTAGATAAAGCCGGCGACCTGTATCAAAAAGATGGAAAGAAATTGCAGAACCTGCAGATAAAAGTAAAAGACTCTGGTATTGGTATACCAAAAGATAAACTCAATTCTATTTTTGAAAGCTTTACACAAGCCGATAATTCCACCACCCGAAAATTTGGGGGCACCGGTTTAGGCCTAACCATTGCAAAAAGCCTGGCGCAATTAATGACGGGCGATTTATTTGTAGACAGTGATTATGGCAATGGCAGTGTATTTACTTTTGAACTGCAATTAGAAGTATTAGATGAACAGCCTTTGATTGCAGAACAACCAAAGGGCCAATTAAAACGCATACTGGTGGTAGATGATAATGAAACGAACCGCCAGTTAATGAAAGGCATTTTTGAGTTCTTAAATATTAACTGCACCATTACGGCTTCTGCTATGGAAGCGCTGGAAGCTTTTAAAGCTTCAGAAAATAGAGGAGAACATTTTGATTTAATAATAACCGATCATCAGATGCCAGATATGGATGGATTGGAATTAGCTAACAAAATTTATCAGCAACACGATAAACAGTCTAACCCCATGGTGCTGATGCTATCATCGCTGGAGCGAAATATGTACCAGGCTGAAGCTAAAAAATCGGGTATCGACATGTTTTTAAGCAAGCCGGTAAAACTGCACCAGCTTAATGAAATATTAAGTTCTTTGTTTGAAACCAATATTCAGATAAAAGAACGGGTTACCACGGTGCCTACTATAGAAAAAATGGCATCGGGCACCACCATTATGGTGGTAGAAGATGAACCCATAAACATGATGTTGATTACAGAAGTATTGGGTAAAATGGGCTTTAGTCTGTTAAAGGCATCAAATGGTAAACAAGCATTGGAAGTACTGAGCGAGCACGACCCCAAGCTTATTTTTATGGATGTAAACATGCCAGAAATGGATGGCCTGGAAACCACACAGCATATTCGCAAGTTTACCAACAATAAAGCCAACATACCCATTATTGCACTTACTGCAGATGCCATGAAGGAAGACCGCTTAAAATGTTTAGATGCCGGCATGAACGATTATATCTCTAAACCCTTTAAGCTGGAAGAAATAAATGGCATTCTGAAGCAGTATCTTTCTTAAAGTTTTTATAACAAACAGTCTATAACTGCCATTATTGCAACCCCAAAAGGTTTCTGCACGTCATTTGATAGTTATTTAAAAACATAACTTAAAATGAACAACAAAAAACCTTCTTTACTGGTGTGTATTGCAATGGATGCTTTAGGATATGCAACCTATGCCATACCTTTTCTGGGAGAGTTGGGCGATTTGATTTGGGCCCCTGTTTCTGCCGCTGTTTTCTTTAAAGTATTTGGCGGTTGGAAGGGAGCACTGGGTGGCACATTTAATTTTATTGAAGAATTGTTACCCGGCTTAGACTTTGTTCCCTCTTTTACCATTATGTGGCTGCTGCAACACTTTGGTAAAAAGCAACCCACTACCACCACTATTATAAAAACAGCATAACAAAACCCCGCGTTAGCGGGGTTTTTACTTTTAGGTTGCCAGCCAAAGTATTTCATAGCAGCAGCCGTTGCGTCGCACACTTGTACGGTTGCAGGTTAATGGTTCATAACTTATAGTAAATGGTATTGCTATTAACTATGTACAATAAGCATACTGTAGCACCAGTGTGCGACGCAATCCCGAAGTTTCGGGACTTAACCGGAGTTACCGTTGCCGGTTAACCAACATTACCATATAATATTTTGGGGCACTTTATTTTGTTGCGGGTAATCGGTATTAAAATGCAGGCCACGGCTTTCGTGCCTAAACTGCGCACACTTAACCACCAGGTAGGCTACCGTTATCATATTACGCAACTGGCATAGCTGCGGAGAAAGAATGGTACTCTTATACAGCGCTTCTGTTTCTTGCCACAATAAATCCAATCGTTTCATGGCACGGGCCAACCGCACATTGGTGCGCACAATGCCCACATAATCGCTCATCAGCAACTGCAACTCTTTTAAACTTTGTGTAAGCAAAATCATTTCTTTGGGGGCGGTGGTGCCGGCAGCATTCCACTCTGGTATGGCAGTGGCACTGTCTTTAGTAGTGGCGCTGAGTATGTTTATATTATTGGTAACATCTATAAAACTGCGGTGGCCAAATACCATGGCTTCCAGCAGCGAGTTGCTGGCTAAGCGATTGGCGCCATGCAGGCCGGTGCTGGCACACTCGCCGGCAGCGTATAAATTTTTTATAGAAGTGCGTCCATGCTCATCGGTTTTAATGCCACCACAACTGTAATGGGCTGCCGGTGCAACGGGTATTAAATGTTTGGTAACATCTACACCAATGCTTAAACACTTTTCATAAATATTTGGAAAGTGATGAATAAATTTTTCTTTATCCATGTGGCGGCAATCCAGGTACACATGTTCTGTACCAGTTATCTTCATTTCACTGTCAATGGCACGGGCTACAATATCTCTGGGTGCTAAATCTTTTCTGGCATCGTAACGCTCCATAAAAGCTTCGCCGTTTTTGTTACGTAAAATGCCACCATCTCCACGCACCGCTTCAGTAATTAAAAAGGCTTGGCCACCCAGGCCCGGTTCATACAAAGCAGTTGGATGAAATTGTATAAACTCCATATTTTCTACCCGGCCTTTGGCTCTATGAAACATTGCCACGCCATCACCTGTGGCAATAGCCGGGTTGGTGGTGGTGCGGTAAATTTGTCCGTTGCCACCCGTAGCCAGCAAAGTAACGGTAGCAGTTATTTTTTCTATCTGGTTATTTTGAAGGTTTAGTGCATACACACCGTAGCAGGTAACATCGGGGGTTGATTTGGTAACCAGGTAACCCATATGGTGCTGCGTGATGAGTTCTATAACAAAACAATGATTAATAAGTGTAATGTTTTTTTGCGCCTGCACGGTTTGCAACAGTGCCCGTTCCATTTCTTTACCTGTAACATCTTTATGATGCAAGATGCGATGCTGACTATGGCCGCCTTCTTTACCCAATGAATAAGTACCGGCCGCATCTTTGTCAAACTGTGCACCCCATTCAATAATTTCTTTAATGCGTTCTACGCCTTCTTTAACTACAATTTCAACCACCTGCCGGTTGCACAAACCATCACCGGCAATTATTGTGTCTTCTATATGTTTTTCAAAACTATCGTTTACCGTATCCCAAACGCCGGCAATGCCGCCTTGTGCGTATTTGGTATTGGTTTCATCTGGCGCGGCCTTGGTTATTACTAATACCTGTTGCTGCGGAAACTGTTTGGCAATTTTTAATGCATAGGTTAAACCTGCAATGCCACTGCCCACTACTAAAAAATCGGTCTGTATCATTTTTAAATTCTGTTTATGGTACCAGCTGTTGAGCTTTGTGCAACAGTGGTTGCGTCGCACTCTTCAACAGCAGTAAACTATTCTCCTATTGTTGTTTCAGGCAACAAAATTATTTAATAACGGTTTGTTTGCTGTTAAAATATTTTATGGCCCCGGTTATAATTAACAACTGTGCCAGTGCATAAGTTAGCATTATTAAAAAACCAGCAGTTGTAAAGGGCTGGTAAAATTTATTAATGGCCAGCAATGAGTCTGAACACACAAAGAGCAATGCACCTGCTATAAACCAGTATGCCCAATTTTTTGTGGCGGGGCTTGTGGTATGTATGGCCATTACCAGCATGGTGCTGATGGTTACGGCATAAATAAGTACGGGTGTTTTTAATGCGCCCAGACCCGGACTTAAAAAGAAAAACAACGCAACCGCATAAATGCTGATGGCAATAATGGTAATGATGTTAATGGGTAGTGGTGTTGTGTTTTGTTTTCTTACCTGCCAGAAGAAAAAGATATAAGTAAGGTGTGCCAGCAGAAAACTGCTGAGACCAGCGATAAAGAAATCAGGGTTTTTATCTTCCAGCATCAGAAACACATCTCCCAACCACGATAGTAAGAGTGCCAATATTACCACCCAACGACCCTGGCCTTTGGGTGTGGCTGCAATAAACCATGCCAGAAGGGTTGCTATTAATAAGGGCTTGCTTACAAAACGCAGGGCTGCCCAATGGGTGCAAATAAAAAACAACTCCAGCGTTAACACTAAAAAAAACAGGTAAAGCCAGCCTCTTACTTTCATACAAAAGTTTTGCTGAAGCTACAGCATTTTGCAGGTATGGGTAGTATAAAAGCAGAATAAAGTGCTGCCGATGAACGGAGCGCCGCAACGGTGTTGCGCATTGATATAATGCTGGTAACCCAATAAAAAAAATGCGTTAATGGCATTTAAAATAATCAAACGGTTCTTTGCACTGCTGGCATTGGTATAAGGCTTTGCAGGCAGTGCTGCCAAACTCGCTAATGAGTTTTGTGTGGTGGCTGTTGCAATGCGGGCATTGTACCCCATCGGCAGGAATGATAAATTGCTTATTGGGTGCAGCAATACCGTAGTCTTTTAATTTTTGTTTGCCGGTGGCGGTCATCCAATCGGTGGTCCATGCCGGAGAAAGAATAGTTGTTAAGATTATATTTTTATACCCTGCTGCCAGCAATGCCATTTTAATATTGGTTGCAATCATATCTGTGGCGGGGCAACCAGAGTAAGTAGGTGTAATAAAAATGGTGGTGGCGTCAGCAGTTATTTGTACGTTTCTTACAATGCCTAAATCTGTAATGGTAAGCACGGGTATTTCCGGGTCTTCAATGTTTGCAAGAATATTCCAGATGGTTTGTTCTGCGGTGTTTGTAATATGGGGTGTTGTGTTGTTCATTGTGTTACCATTCTGCACCGGGGTAGGTTCTTTGCAGGTATTGCAGTTCTGCTAAAATATAACCCATTGCTTCTGTATGCAGGCCTTGTTTGCCGCCTTGCTGCATAAAAGTAGTAGCAGGTATTGGTAAGGTTGCTTCTGTAAAAATTGCATCCACATTTTGCAGCCAGGGTGTTTGCAGTGTTTCTACTGTTATAAATTCTTTTTCATAATTGGCGGGTATAAAAAACTCTCCGGTAAAAGGCCATAAAACACTAATAGCATTTTGCATGCGTTGGTTGCTTTCGGTAGTGCCATCGCCCAAGCGTATGACCCACTCGCTGCTCCAGCGCAGGTGATAGCTTACTTCTTTTATTGCTTTTGCAGCAATAGCAGCCAGTTGTTGGTTATGGCTTTGCTGTAGTTGTTGCAATTGTAAATATTGAAACTGGCTAAAAAGATATTGGCGCAAAATAGTTTGTGCCCAATCTCCGTTGGGTTGCTCTGCCAGCAATAGGTTTTTAAATTCACGTTCGGTTCTATGGTAAGCAAGACTGTCTTCTGTTGCAGTGCCGCCAATAATTGTGGCGGCGTATTGATAATAATTTCTTGCCTGGCCTAACAGGTCTAAAGAAATATTGGTAATGGCAATATCCTGTTCTAATACGGGGCCAAGGCCGCACCACTCAGCATTGCGTTGTGCCAGTATTAAAGAGGTATCTGCCAGATGAAGGGTATAGTCTATTAAAAAATTATCCATTATTCATTTTCAATTAGCTGTTACATATGGTTCACTTCATCGGGCAGTTGGTAAAAAGTGGGGTGGCGGTATACTTTATCTGTGGCGGGGTCGTACAGGCTGCCAGCATCATCGGGGTTAGAAGCATGTATGTATTTGCTTTCTACTACCCAGATGCTTACACCTTCCATGCGACGGGTGTACACATCACGGGCATTTTCTATAGCCATTTGCGCATCTGCTGCGTGCAGGCTGCCCACATGTTTATGATCTAAACCTTGCTTGCTGCGGATGAAAACTTCCCATAAGAGCCAGTTGCTTTCATTGCTGTATTGAGGGCTGGGGGCATCAGCACCGCTGCCGCTATCGGGAATGTCTCCGTAATAATATTTTTGTATGTAGTGTTTCATATTGCTTAGCTGAGTAAATTTTTTTTTAGTGCCACTACTAATGCCGGGTGCCATTAAAATGTTTATTTGCATTGTATGGCACAAGTGTGCGACGCAACGATGTTGAAATACTTGTTGCTGCTGGCTACCTAATTAAGCTACTTGTTTTTGTTGTTTGTTTTTTTTCTTTGTTGCGTATGCAATGGCTGCTTCACGCACCCATGCTCCGGCTGCATGGGCGTTGCGCCTTGCTTCTAAACGTTCTTTATTACAGGGGCCATTGCCTTTAACTACGTTCCAAAACTCCTGCCAGTTAATAGCGCCAAAATCATAATGCTGTGTGGTTTCGTTCCATTTCAAATCAGGGTCGGGCAGCGTCATGCCTAATAGCTTTACCTGCTGTGCACACATATCTACAAATTGCTGGCGCAGTTCATCGTTAGTTTTTCTTTTAATTTTCCATTTCATGCTCTGGTCACTATTGGTACTTTCGCTGTCTTTGGGGCCAAACATCATCAGGCTGGGCCACCACCAGCGGTTAATAGCATCCTGGCACATGGCTTTTTGTGCTTCGGTGCCTTTACTTAATACCAATAAACTTTCAAAACCCTGGCGTTGGTGAAAACTTTCTTCTTTACAAATGCGTACCATGGCTCTGGCATAAGGGCCATATGATGTGCGGCATAGCATTACCTGGTTTAAAATAGCTGCGCCATCTACCAGCCAACCAATGGCACCCATATCTGCCCATGTAAGGGTAGGGTAATTAAAAATAGAAGAGTATTTGGCTTTGCCGCTGTGCAAATCATTAATCATTTCATTGCGGCTGGTACCCAATGTTTCTGCGGCACTGTATAGATATAAACCGTGGCCAGCCTCATCTTGCACTTTGGCTATTAAAATTGCCTTGCGTTTTAATGAGGGTGCCCTGCTGATCCAGTTGCCTTCGGGCAGCATGCCTACAATTTCGCTGTGAGCATGCTGGCTAATTTGCCGCACATTGGTTTTGCGGTAGGCATCGGGCATCCAATCTTTAGGTTCAATCTTCTGCTCAGCATCAATCTTTTGCTGAAACAATTGCTCTAATTCCAGTACAGACATGGCAAAAAAACTTTAGACGTAAAGATAGCCAAAAATACCCAAGCTCCTAACACGTGTTAGCGATGGGTTCTTTACCGCTGCAGGGGGTTAAACAATAAATACCCTGAGGCTGGTATTGGCAGGCTTTTATTAAAGATGCAGATTTATAACTGTTATTATATCCTTTTTCATGCAACCCCCACCTCTTTCCAGAAACCGGGGGTTCTTTTTTTATAATCTTGATTCCTTTATTTATTCCTTTAAATTTGCTGCCTCTATATACTATGGCACTATTTAAAAGAAACCGCGGCGCCGAAAAGGCAGAAATGACATTTGTAGATCATCTGGAAGAATTGCGTTGGCACCTTGTAAGGGCTGCTATTGCAGTAGTGGTGGGTGCCATTCTAATTTTTATTTTTGCCAGAGAAATTGTTGACGTAATTATTTTAGGCCCTGCCCACCCCGATTTTATTACATATGACGTATTATGCAAATTGGGGCAAAAGCTGCACATTGGAGATGCATTGTGTATGGGTAATGTATCTGCAAAGTTTCAGGAAACTGCCATGACCGGCCAGTTTATGAGCACTTTTACCATTGCATTTGTGGGTGGGTTTGTAATTGCATTTCCGTATGTGTTTTGGGAGTTTTGGCGCTTTGTAAAACCAGCACTCAGCTCTAAAGAATTAAAAAGAACCCGTGGTGTTATATTTTGGGTTTCTGTATTGTTTTTTTTAGGTGTTGCATTTGGTTATTATGTATTAACACCTTTCATGGTAAACTTTTACTTTAGTTATTCTTTAAGCCCGCTAATAGAAATAAGACCAACATTTACAGATTATATAGAAAACTTAATTTATACTACTGTAGGCATTGGAATACTATTTCAAATGCCGCTGTTGGTGTTTATACTTTCTAAAATTGGCATTCTTACACCAACTTTATTACGCAAGTATCGCCGCTATGCTTTTGTAATAATACTTATTCTGGCAGCCATCATTACTCCATCAACAGATCCTTTCAGTTTAACATTGGTAACAATACCATTGTATTTGTTATACGAAATAAGTATAACAGTATCTGCAAGAGCAGTAAAAGACCGCATTAAAAGAGAAGAAGAAGAATGGAGTTAGTGTTGAACCTGCTTTAGCAATACTATTAAACATCGTTGCGTCGCACACTTCAGCAGTAACGCGTTGTTGTGCCTGCAGGTTTTATTCTTTCATCAATTTTACTACAGCTATTGGTATGGCAAGTTTACTGTCTGATAGAGAAGCGATATACATTCCTTTTGGCATCCCCTCAATATTTATCAGAATATTATTAATACCGGGTATTAAAACGGCATTTTGAGTAAGAACTATTCTTCCGGCAATATCTTTTACCTCTATAATAATATCTTTTGCAGCATTACTAATAATGGCCATAGCAGTATTATTTTTAAACGGATTTGGATATGCCTTAAGTAAAATACCTGCCGTATTACTTTTTTTGGCGGCCAGCACAGCAGAGTATTTACTGCTTCCATTAATACCATTAATACGTATGCGGTAGAAACCAGCACTACCAGCAGCCAGTTTATAATTAAAGTTTTGAATAGGTGCCTGTGTTGTAACAGCTACTATACCGGCATACTCAAAATCAAAACCATTATTACTACTTTCAATAGTAAAACTTTCAATTTCGGTACAAAAATCTGTAGCCCAATTTAGTTCAGTATTATTGCTGCTAAAATCAATAAACGAGCAGTGCAATAGAGTACCATTACAATCCAGTATAGTAAAATTGAAGGTTTTGTTGCTACATCCTGCAGCTGGCGTTAAAACAATACTGTATCGTCCGGGGGCTAAACCGCTAATGCCAACAGCGTTGCCAATATTATCTGTACCATTGGTATAACTATCTGTGCTTTCAAATACCTGATCATTATCCGTATCGTAGCCCAAAATATAAGATACCGGAAATATAGAACCCGATCCTGAAAAAAGAATATCAACTGCCCCATTATTACTGCAACTGGTAGATTGTAAAATGGTAAGCGAAGCAGTAATATCAGAATTATCTCCAGATGTATTATTAGTTTCGCCACCACTTTGTTGCGTATCTTTCACCCAGCCACAATCTCCGTCTAATCGTCGGGCAAAACTATTTCCCCTACCAGCAGATTCCCCAATAGTTTCATAAGTAAGCGCCATTAAATCAAGATCAAAACTTTGGCTGGCGCAACTTCCACCTGCTGATGAAGTAGTGATGAGGGAGGATGATTCTACTGGTAAATCTCTTACAACAGCATCTACAACAGAAAGTGTTGGAGACAATAGAACTACTTGTTCAGAAGCGGATCCACCATCTGTAAAAAAGCCATCTCCGGTTGTTGGTATTGCGCCACTGGTACAATTACAGGTATTCCAATTTAAATCTACCGTAACATCATTATTAATATTAGCACAACCAGTTGTTATAAAATTTTGCCCGGCAATAACATAAAACTGCCCGGGCTGTAAAATGGTATTTGCCGGAATGGTTACAGAAAAATCACCATCGGTAAGTATATAACATCCAATATTAATTGGTCCGGGCCCAAAATTATAAAGTTCTACAAATTCTGAAGTAACACCACAACCGTTAACTGGCCACGGCAAATATTCGTTAATTACCACCCGCCCTTGGGCTTGGGTAGAAGATGTGCCTGTTAAAAAGAGGAAGAAGGCAGCAACGAACAATCTTATAGTAATTGTCTTTTGCATAGGGTTGGGATTGTAAACAAAATACGGATTATTGACCCATGCAGTTTGTGTTGGTTTAAAAATTGCACTTTGGTATTGGTAAATACTTATATTGTAACATCATTTACGCTTAAATTGCT
Source organism: Sphingobacteriales bacterium (assembly GCA_004295245.1). Classification (GTDB taxonomy): domain Bacteria; phylum Bacteroidota; class Bacteroidia; order Chitinophagales; family Chitinophagaceae; genus JACMLD01. Next base: position 25,418 of record REAR01000072.1, read on the forward strand.
GCACATCAACAGGTCATTCATTTTCCACTGGGTGAAGCATTTGGCCATTCATATAATTGGGTAGTATAACCCCCTTTTGAAAAGTATAGATTTGTACTATGAGTTTGATTAAAAAACTATCAACTTATTGGCTGTACCAGTTATTAGGCTGGGGAGGGTTTATTATTATAAACATGTTTTTTGCCTATACTTTTGATCGCTTTGACAGCCGCTTTTTATACCGCATTTTTATTTATGTGGCATTGGGTGTTTTGTTTTCTCATATAATGCGATATACTATTAGAAGGTTAAATCTTTTAATGCAACCACTGCAACAGCAAATTATTAATTTTATAATTCTTACAATTGTTTTCTCTACCCTTTTAGGTGCAACAGAGGCTTTCGGGTCACGTTATTTACATATAGAAAATAGCGGTGCAAAAAAGTATGAATTATCAATTATAATATTGAATAACTCTTTTTATGCCTTCCTCTTCTTCTTTATCTGGAATTGTATTTACTATATCTATCATTACATTCAGCAAAACCGCCGCCAGCAACTAGATACTTTAAAACTGGAAGCATTGGTTAAGGAGCTGGAATTAAAAACTATAAAGTCTCATATAAACCCACATTTTATTTTTAATGCATTAAATAGCATTCGTGCACTTATTGATGAAAACCCCAGCCGTGCCCGAACTGCTATTACTGAACTGAGTAATATTCTAAGAAGTAGCATGCAGGCAGAAAAGCTGGAAACAGTGCCATTTGAAAGAGAATTAAATATTGTTAAAGATTATCTGGCATTAGAGTACATCCGTTTTGAAGATCGTTTGAAAATAGAGTATCAGATTGATGAAGATACATTAGACCAACCGGTACCCCCCATGATGTTGCAGACTCTGGTTGAAAACGCAATAAAGCACGGCATTAGTAAACAAATGAATGGAGGCATCGTAAAAATTATTTCAGATTTTAACAGAGATCAACACGAATTAATTGTACAGAATACTGGTAAAATAAATGGAACAATAAATGGGGATGGTTTTGGTATTACCAGTACACAAAACAGGTTGCACTTGTTGTTTGGAGATAAAGCTAATTTTTCAATTAAAGAGGTTGCTGGTAATATAGTTGAAGCCAAAGTGGTTTTACCAGTAGCAATAACTGTATAAATTTTTTATAATGATTAAAGCAATTATTATTGATGACGAGCGACTTGCCCGTAACGAGCTAAAGAAACTCTTAATGGATTTTCCGGAAATAGAAGTGATTGCAGAAGCGGCCAATGCTAATGAAGGGTTAGAGAAAATTGAAACCATTAACCCCGATCTGGTTTTTCTGGATATTCAAATGCCGGGTAAAACAGGGTTTGATATGTTAGCAGAACTGGACAAAGCACCACATGTAATTTTTACTACAGCCTATGATGAATATGCTTTAAGAGCTTTTGAAGTAAATGCGCTGGATTACTTATTAAAACCTGTAGAACCAAAGCGATTGGCAGATGCTGTACAGAAACTGCAATTGCAGGAAGAAAAAGAACAGATTTCAACTGGTGTAATTAATGTAAACCGCGAGCTATTAAAAGAAGACGATCAGGTATTTGTAAAAGATGGGGAACGTTGCTGGTTTGTAAAACTTTCTGAAATACGTTTATTTGAAAGTGTGGGTAATTACGCCAAAGTTTTCTTTGGGCCTAATAAGCCACTTATCTTAAAATCATTAAACGCATTAGAAGAACGGCTGGATGAAAAACTGTTTTTCAGGGCTAACCGAAAACATATAGTTAACCTGCGCATGATTGAAAAGATTGAGCCTTATTTTAACGGGGGTTTATTATTGGAGCTAAAGGGGGGAGAAAAAATTGAAGTTAGCCGCCGGCAAACTGTTAAGTTTAAAGAAATGATGAGTTTGTAAATGCAGCTATTATATTCTTCAAAGGCCCTGCTTTTAGTAGGGCCTTTTTATTAAAACTAGTGTATGGTAATCTTTTAATAAATTGAAATACTTATTTTCATGGTAATGAAGATTAAAATACACAAAACCACATACCTTTCTGAGACGCATACCTGTCAAAACTGCGGGCACGTGTATCAGGGTAAAGTGTGTAATATATGTGGCGAAAAAGTATTTCAGGAAAAGCAATTAAGCGCTGGCCATTTTTTTCATGAAGTGATTGATTTTTTTTACCATTTTGAAAACAAGGTTTTAAAAACACTAAAGCTGAATTTTTTAAAACCCGGTTTTGTTACTAAAGAAAACCTTAGAGGGGTAAGAGCCCCTTATGCAAAACCAGTGCAGTTGTATTTGGTTACTGCAGTTTTCTTTTACGTGGTTGTTTCAAAATTAAACGTTACAGATTATATACCTGATTATGGAGATCATAATTACTATGCTTTGTCATTACACGCACCGATGCCTTTTGCCAAGCCGCTGGATGAAGCTGTGGTGAATGCTATAGACTCTGCATGGGTACAAAAAGGGCGGGAAATAGAAAACCGTATGATACAAGAGGGTGTATATGATAATTTTAAAGGCGAAAATGACAATATAAAATTCTATGGCCGGCTAAGAAAAGATAGTTTGGTACTGAATACCGACAAAAGCAAAATTATTTTCTTTAGAAACATGGTGGTGGTAAGAAATGAGAACTTTAAAGCTAAGATTGGAGCCTACGCCAAAACGTTTATTTTTATTTTACTTCCTTTTTTTGCTTTTTGTTTGTTTGTTGTTTTTTATAAAAAGATAAAGTACTACGGGGCATCACTTATTTTGGCAACCCATTTTATGGTATACAATCTTTGTTTTTACACATTGCATTCTATTGTAGATGTGTGGCCGCGCAGGTTATGGGGCAGTGCGTTTGGGGCTATTATATGGCAACCTTTTTATCTGGCATTGTACAATGATGGGGTAAAACCCTTTTCAGTATTTTTGTTTGGGCACGAATTTGAGTTTATACATCTTGTGTTTTGGATGCCTTGGTTTTTTATAGCTTTTAAAAGATTATTTAACACCCCCTGGTGGAAAAATTTATTAATCAGCTATTGTTTTTCAAGGCTATTTTTCTATCTGATATTTGGGGTATTTAAAAAAGTGCTGATTGCTTTTACAATATGGACGATGCATTAATTATACTAGAAAATAAATGGAAGTAACCGCCAGGTTTTTTTCTTGTACAATGCGTACTCAGCAAAATTTATTTGCAATAATTTTTCTTCTGTTACTATCTTAATAATGATATCTGTTAGCAGGATAAAGAAAATTATTATCCGAAAGGGCGATAAGTAGTTTAGTAGCCAGCTTCCGCACATTAATAACACAGCATTGTACATAGGATGCCTGATGTATTTGTAAATGCCATTTGTTATAAGACGGGCACCAGGTAAGGGAGCAGGTAGTACGCTGAGCCGCGATGCATTCATATTAATAATAGCCAAACACCCTATTACAAATGCTGCTACCTGCAGTAGCTGCAACCCAATTGCTTTGGTAATTACAGGCCCCGTTAAAACTAATAAAGAAATACAGGTAAACTGTATTATTACAAGTACTAATTGTTTTGTTTTTTGCACCAATTTAAAGCTTTAAGAGTAGGGCTTTTATTTCTTTAAAGCGTGTCCAGGGTATAAAGTGGTTTTCGTTTTCAAAAACAATACGCTCTTTTTTTGAAGCATTTACCAATTTGCTTTCTGTATAGGCCAAATTACTAAAAGGTACCAGCACATCTTTAGTGCCATGCAATAAAAAAACAGGGCAGGTTATTTTACTCAAATCACCGCTAAGGTTTACCAGGTCTTGTTTTAAATACCACAGTTCTTCATTAGAAGGGCGCAACGCACCGGGCACTAAATATTTAAGCGGAGACTTGTATAAAACCGGCCTCCATTTTTCTGGCTTTTCAGCCGCGGGGTCCTGAGAGCCGGCTAATATTATTAATCCGGCAAACAAGCCTGGGTTATCTGCTGCTAAGCGGCATATCATTGGCCCACCTAATGAATGACCCACCAGGTAAACAGGCGCACCATTTTTTATATGATCAAATAAAGGGCTTATTACCAAAGATTGCTGGGTAAGATTTAATGCTTGCCCAAAATCGCTATGCCCAAAGCCGGGCCGGTCAATAGCAATCAACCTGAACTTTTGCAACAGCTCAGCATCTTTTAAATATCCTTCAAAAGCATCCCAACTACCCGGTGTGCCATGCACAAAAACAATAGTAGGTAATTTATTATCTCCCGTTTGAGCGTAGTGTAACTGGCGGCTACTTACAGTAATGGTATTAAAACTAATATCCACTCCGTTTTTTTTAAACTGTGTTATGGCCTCCGTATCTGCTTTTCTAAAGGTCATACAGCTTTGGGCAAATACTATCCATAGTAATAGTACAATGCCGGTTACTAAACTTATTTTCATTAGTATTCTTTTCATAATAGCCATTAGGCTTGCTACATTAAAATTAAAAATCCGTTTGCTTAACAAACGGATTTTTTTAAAAGAATTAAATATTTAACTATTTACGAGGGCCTTTAAAAGGAGGTCTTTGTTGTGGCCCACGGTTATTCTCGGGTCTTCTGTCTCCACGTTGTTGTGGTGGCTGCTGTTGGTTGCCAGGTCCATTATTACCACCCATACGGTTTTGGGGTGGTGGCCCTTGTTGCGGCCCACGGTTATTACCCCTGTTAGGCGGCCCTTGTTGTTGTCTTTTTCTACGGTCGTTTTTCTCTAAAGATTTTAAGCTTATCTGTCCCACTAATTCTACAAATCCATTTTCATTTTCTTCTTTGGCTTTGTTGGTGCTTATTTCTACCGGCTCTAATTCATCTGGCACAATACCTTGTGCATTCAGTTGTTTAATTTTTCTTACTCTTTCTATTGACAGGGGGTATTGTTTATTACTATCGGGCAACACATACCACATCAGGTTTTTAAAAATATCTTTCTTTATTAAAAAAGCATTGCCACGGGCAACCTGTAAGTTGTCAGCATTTTCCGGAAAATGTTGCAAAGCATCCAGGTAAGTATCCAATTCATAATTCAAACAGCATTTTAAACGGCCACACTGCCCGCTTAATTTAGTTTGATTAATTGATAAGTTTTGATAACGGGCAGCTGTTGTGTTTACACTTTTAAAATCGCTTAGCCAGGTGCTGCAGCACAGTTCTCTGCCGCAACTGCCAATGCCACCTACCTTTGCTGCTTCCTGCCGGGCACCAATCTGCCGCATTTCTACCTTCACCTTAAACTCACCGGCATATACTTTAATCAGTTCTCTAAAATCAACCCGGTCGTCGGCTATATAAAAGAAAGTAGCTTTCCTGCCATCGGCCTGCATTTCCACTTCACTAATCTTCATGTTCAACTTTAGCTGTTTGCTAATAGCCCGGGCACGTATTAAGGCTTCTTTTTCCCGAGACTTGTTATGACGCCAGGTATCAAGGTCTCTATCGTTAGAACGACGTAATACCTTTTTCATTTCCGGGTTAAACTCATTGGCTTCCCGCTTTTTTAATTGCAGTCGTACCAGCTCTCCTGTTAAAGAAATTTCGCCCAAGTCAAATCCGCTTACTCCTTCAACGGTAACAAACTCGCCTTTTTCCAGCAATTGAAGGGTATTGTTTAAAAAGAAGTCTTTACGGCTTCCTTTGTTAAAACTTACCTCTACCACTTTGCAAGCAGCATCGGGGTCGGCAAAGGGAATATTCACCAACCAATCGTGCACATTTAAACGGTTACAACCACCGGTACTGCAACCGCCATTGCTTTTGCAACCGTTTGGTTTACCCGTGCCACAGCTTCCACAACCCATAGTAATTAAATTAGAGTAATAAATTTATTTAAGTAGCAGGTGTAGTTGTGGGCCAGCGTTAGAATATATATGCAGCTTTGCTTGCGTCGCACACTTGTACGGCAGTAACTGTATTGAACTTTATAGCTGTGGTAGTAAACAGGCTGCCGAGGGGGCTGGCCATGTTTATGGTAAAACAGTTGCTATAAGAGTATGCAAGAGATTGCATAAAAAAAGTTCAGTTAAGTAGTTACAGTACAAGTGAGTGACACAACGATGCTGCATAGTATTACTGCTGCCGGCTACCTTGTTTACTCACCTTAATTTTTCTAAACGCACGTTTGCTAACACCTCAATTTATCAAAATTACGGCTTTATTGGCAATGATATGGTATAGTTTAATGCTAAGGGCATGAAAGAGCATTTTGGCGTTGGCATTGCGTTCTATATAATAAGCGGCTTTATCCAGTTCTTCTATTATTGCTTCTTGCTGGTCTATGGTGGCCAGTTTGTTAAGGCGCAGTGCAAAATCTCGTTCATTCTCCAGCATTTGCAGGGGTGTGGTTATTATGCGTAGACGAATGCTTTGTTGCAGCAGGTGGTTAAAATAGCGTAGAAACTGCTTTTGTTTTTCGCGGCCTTGCTTGGCTATCTCTTCTATCCATTTTACTTGTGCGGCGGGGCCGGTTTTTAGTAAAGCGTTCAGCCACTCTCTTAGCAGGTTTTGCCAGTCTTCTTCTGCGTGTTGTAGTAACTGTAGCGCCTCGCGGTAGTTGCCTTCTGCAATGCCAGCAATTTGGTGGGCCTGGTTGGCATTAATATGGGCTCTTTCTTCAAGGGCAGTGGCTATGGCTGTATTTTCTAAAGCCGGTATTTTAACTAATTGGCAGCGGCTTAAAATGGTGGGCAAAATTTGCGATTCGCTTTCGGCCACCAATATAAACAAGGTATTGGCTGGCGGCTCTTCAATAATCTTAAGTAGTTTATTGCCTTCTTTTTCTAAATATTCAGGCATCCAAAGCACCAATATTTTATTAGGGCTTTCAAAGCTTTTTAGGCTTAGTTTTCTAATTATGTCATTGCACTCTGCTGCGGTTATATTGCCTTGTTTATTATCGGCACCAATAAACTGCAACCAATCAAAGCTATTGCCATAAGCATATTGTTTTACAAACTCTCGCCAATCGGTTATAAACTGGGTGCTAATTGGTTTTTCTCCGGTCTTTTTGGTAATTACGGGGTAGGTATAATGTATGTCGGGGTGCACCATTTGGCTGGCTTTGCTAAAACCGGGTTGTTGTTGCATCCATGCATCTGCTTCATGGGCATTTGTAATGGCAGTGGGTATGGGGTTGGTGGGTAAGGCTTCTCCAAACAAAGAGGCTGCCGGCTCTGGTGCTTTTTTATCAGTTGGGTTTAAGCATACAAAATTAGCAAAGGCTAAAGCAAGGGGCAAAGCACCGCTGCCTTCTTTGCCTAAAAACAACAAGGCATGGCTTAGCCGGTTATGCATTACCATTTCTACCAGATGCTGTTTAACTTCTTGTTGCCCTATTATATTAGAAAATAACATGGCCGCAAATTAAAAACATTATTGCTTGCAGTGGTAAATAAAAAACCGCCCAGTTTTAAGCAGGGCGGCTCTTTGTTTAGAAAAGCGGGACAAATAAACCTTAAACATTAGTGTACGGATTAGAACTATTTAAATGTTTTTTTTGACCTAATTTCTTGTTTTGACGATAGATTATCAACCTCAAATTTTAATATCAAACTACTGTCCAGGTGCATTTGATGTTGTAAAGGTGTAAAGGAAAAGGCGGCGTTGAAACTTTATTCGCTGATCTCAATCAATGCTTCGATAAACAGCCTTTTATTTCCGATAAATGCATTTTGAGTAGTAAAAACAAAATTAGTTAAGGGGAGATGACATAAAAAAAACCGCCCCGGATACTTGTCGGGGCGGCTAGTGAGAAAGCTGGAATCTATAAAACCTGAATACTAATTACGGTTTGGGTTTGGTTTTAAAAGGG
>REAR01000147.1 GCA_004295245.1 Sphingobacteriales bacterium
CTATCTTACTGTACAATTCTCAGTTATGAAGATTGCCCTCCTAATTACATTGGTCTTTTTAGTATTATCAGGCATTTTATTATATGCCATTCCTGCACACTTTGGTAAAAAGAATTTTTCTGTACACATTGGCAACACGTACTATGTTTTAACCTACCTCAGGGCTTTGTTACTTTTGTTATTACTACTTATTATTGTATTTAGTACATCTGCAGCATTGGTTAAATTGTTTGGTAATTCCTAAACAACGATGCCACAAACATATTGTTTAGTATTGTGTAGCTGTACAAGTGTGCGACGCAACCAATGATCCATAAAGTTATGCTGCTGGCTACCCCATTCTACTTTCTTATTTTTGCAGCTTAATTATTTTATATGAGCTATACAGTTCCGGCACAAACCCGTATTGGGCATGTGCATTTAAAAGTATCTGATTTAGATAAAGCCCTGGCGTTTTATAAAGACCTGTTGGGGTTTGAAATTACACAGCGTTATGGTACACAGGCTGTGTTTATTTCGGCAGGTGGTTATCATCATCATATTGGCTTAAACACCTGGCATAGTAAAGATCTTGGGCCGGCTCCAATTAATGCTTGTGGGCTATACCATACCGCTATATGCTACCCCACCCGCACCGACCTGGCTAATATTTTAAAACGTTTGCTGGCAGCCGGCTACCCGCTAACCGGTGCTGCAGACCATGGGGTGTCTGAAGCCTTGTATTTAAACGACCCCGATGGCAACGGTGTGGAATTGTATTGGGATAAACCCAGAGAACAATGGCCTGTTGATGAAAATGGCGAACTTATGATGGTTACAGAAGCATTGGATTTGCAAGCGCTGCTAACACATGCAAACACTTAATGGTAAGCAGGTATTTCTGTAAGCGGTGTACGAATGCAGATAAATGCACCTAAATTGAGTATTCAAATTAAAACTATGCGTTGCCTATTATTTTTAACTTCAGCTGTATTATTTACAACTATGTCTTGTAACAACGGAACAACAACTAAAAAAGAAGCCTACCAGTGGCCACAGGGTGTTAAAGCCCCGCTTGCCGAAACAAAACCTTACCAGCGTATTTTACACGGCGATACGGCTATTGATAATTACTTTTGGTTAAACGGGTACTTTAAAAAAACGGCCGACAGTACTGCTGTGGTTGATTATCTGAAAGCAGAGAACGCCTATTTAGATACCATGATGAGTGGCACCAAAGCTTTTCAGCAAAGCTTGTTTGAAGAAATGAAGGGGCGCATTAAAGAAAAAGATGAATCGGTACCGGTTTTTAAAAATGGCTATTTCTATTATACCCGTAATGAAGAAGGCAAGCAATATTATAAATACTGTCGTAAAAAAGGCACGCTGGATGCAGCAGAAGAAATTTTATTAGATGTAGACGCCATGGCCGTGGGTCACGATTATTTTTCTGCCAGCGGTTTTAGCATTAGCCCGGATAATAAGCTATTGTCCTATTGCATAGATACTGTTTCACGCAGACAATACACATTGTATGTAAAAAATTTAGAAACAGGTGTTTTACTACCCGATTTGATTACGGGCATAAGTGGTGGCGGTGCTACATGGGCCAACGATAATAAAACTTTTTTCTATACAGCTAATAATCCGGTAACGCTGTTATCTGAAAAAATTAAAAGGCATGTGCTGGGTAGCAGTGCCACAGCCGATGCAACGGTGTATGAAGAAAAAGACCACAGCAATTATATTGGTGTAGGCAAAACAAAATCTAATAAATACATCTACATCGTTTCTTCTGCCACACTTTCTGCAGAATGGCGTTTAATTGATGCAGATAAACCTGCAGAAGCTTTTAAAGTATTTCAACCCCGTATAAAAGATGTATTGTATGGCGTTGATCATTGGGGCGATCAGTTTTTAGTGGTTACCAACCAAAACGCTCAAAACTTTAAGTTAATGAGCACACCAGAAGATAAAACTGCTGCAGAAAACTGGAAAGAAGTAATACCCCACCGTGCCGATGTATTGCTGGAAGATGTTAGTGTTTTTAAAGACTATTGGGTAATAACAGAACGTAAAAACGGATTACTGCAAATACGCATTCAAAACAAAACTAACAACGAAGAACACTATTTAGATTTTGGAGAACCTGCGTACAATGCATATGTAGGTAATAACCCTGAGTTTAATACCACTACCCTTCGCTATGGTTATACTTCTTTAACCACACCCAATTCTACATACGATTATGATTTAAAAGCCAAAGAAAAAAAATTACTGAAGCAACAAGAAGTGGTAGGTGGGTATACAGCGGCTGATTATGTAACAGAACGTTTATACGCCAGTGCAAAAGATGGCGCTAAAGTACCCGTTTCATTAGTGTATAAAAAAGGATTTAATAAAGATGGCAATGCACCACTGCTATTATATGCGTATGGCTCTTATGGCGCCAGCATGGATGCTTCTTTCAGCAGCAGCCGCTTAAGTTTGTTAAACCGGGGTTTTGTATTTGCTATTGCACATATCAGAGGCGGACAGGAAATGGGGCGTCAGTGGTATGAAGATGGTAAAATGCAAAAGAAGAAAAACACCTTTACCGATTTTATTGATTGCGCTGATTATTTAATTGCGCAAAAATTTACCAGTAAAGAACACTTGTATGCACAAGGCGGCAGTGCCGGCGGTTTATTAATGGGTGCCATTGTAAATATGCGGCCAGAGTTGTGGAATGGTGTTATTGCACAAGTACCTTTTGTTGATGTGATTAATACCATGCTGGACGAAAGCATCCCCCTCACAACAAACGAGTTTGACGAATGGGGCAATCCAAAAATTAAAGAACATTATGAGTACATGAAGACCTATTCTCCGTACGATAATGTAGCAAAAAAGGGCTATCCCAACATGTTAGTTACTACCGGCCTGCACGATAGCCAGGTGCAATATTTTGAACCGGCTAAATGGGTAGCCAAACTACGGGTGTATAAAACCAACAACAACTTGTTGCTGTTGCACACCAATATGGAAGCCGGACATGGTGGTGCCAGCGGCCGCTTTGATTATTTAAAAGATGTGGCCCGCGAATATGCTTTTATGCTGGCGCTGGAAGGCATTACACAATAAAATATTTTTATTATAAAGAAATAGCCCCTGCATTTTGCAGGGGCTATTTCTTTTGATACCAACAATGGTACAAAGCCGGAATCGTTGTCCCGATGAATCGGGATGGACTGTCGCACACTTGTACACTAAGCTAAAGTTCAAAATAAATAGCACTTTTTTTTAATCAATAAAAAACAATGCGGGTAGCCTGTTAGTTGTTGAAGCATGCGTTGCTGCTGAAGTGTGCGACGCAAGAATGTTTAATAGTACCACTACCGTTGGTTACAAAATAAAAAAGCGGGTTAGCAACCAACTGTTGCTAACCCGCTTAGTGCTTTACTTGTAATTACTGTGGGTTCTTTAATTTAATAACACGTTTTGTTTTAACGCCGGCACTGGTAGCAACCTGTAAAATATAGGTACCACTTGCCAATTGATGCAGAGCTTGAATTTCTAAACGGTTAATACCAGTTTGTAGCAACGCAGTACTTTGATAAACCAGCTTACCGTGCTCTCCGCTCAAACGGATGGTTGCTTTTGTATTGGCAGGGCTGCTAACTTCATACTGCAGTTTATCGGTAAAAGGGTTGATAGCTGTAATAATTTCAAAAGGAATGGCGCCGGGTGTTAACAAAATTGTTTTGCTTATTTTTTGTTTACCTTCTTCACGAATTACAATTCTGTAATACGCTGCTTGTGCCAATTCTTCTGGGTCGGTAAATGTATATTGTCCATTAGTGGCATTTATAACACCTATTGCTTTGTATTGGCTACCATTAAAACTTCGCTGCACTTCGTAGCGTGTTTGTGCTGCTTCGTTGGATGCAGTCCAGTTTAGCACCCCATGCTTATTACGCAATTGTCCGTTAAAGGTTAATAAATCGGTTGCTAAAACATAACTGCAATCGTTAACTAATACACGTATTGTAGCGCTGTTAAAGAAAGAGCAGCCCGATGCAAGGTTAGCAGCTGTGGTTGCCACTCTAATGCGATATTGTTTATTGTGTTGGCTACTATCTGCCAGAAAAGATGGGAAGGTGGCTGCATATGTATAATTGGTGCCATCATATGTTGGCGAACCAACACCTGAAGCTAATGTATCTACCCAGGTAGCGCCATTATCATTACTTACCTGCCATTGGTAATGCAAGTAGTTTGAAAAGAAACTGATTACTTCACAATTAAGATCCACCTGGTTGCCGTAGCAAACTGCTGCGTTACCAGAAGGCACCAGATTAAGGTTAGGCGTACAGGTAGCCAGACTGATATCATCTAAAGCCCAATCGTTACCACCGCCGCCGGGTGCATTGTTGGTAATGGCAAATTCTATATTTGTTTGCGAAGGCCCAGTTCTGAAAACAAATCCTTTTTTCACCCATTCACCCGTGTAGCGAATATTGCCCGTGGTATAATGATTTACGCCGTCTATAGACAAGCTCATGTTGGGGTAGACACCCGATGAGTCACCAATATCTGTAGGAATATATCCCGCAGGTACTGCCACACCTGAAGCACCGCGTCCAACAGAATCAATGCCACAGCGGGAACAGATATTACGAACCCAGAATGAGATTTCATAATAGGTATTAGGGCATAAACCCGAAATAGGATATTTAAATGCTGTATCTAAATTATAAGCAGCATTTACTAATAACATATAGCCACCCACACCTCCATTGGTGGTATCTGCAGCGCTGTTGCCTAAAACACCAGCGCCGGTATGATCTCCTATTACATCAAACACACCAAAAATACGGTTGGTTGCCGGAGCTTGTGGTTTGGGCCATGTATTAACGGTAGAATAGCCAGCTGCATTATTACTGGTATTGTTTGTAATACCATAGAAAAAGTCTCCGGGGGCACTACCGGTTAATTGGGTATACGTATAGCCCGGCGGCACATTGGGAGATGCTACCCGGTTCATGAAATTGCCAGAACCAAAAGTACCGTCAAAATCACCAGCAAGACTATTGTCTAATACATTCACACCAGAAGAGTTTGAGCAAAGCCCGTTATTGCTATATACAACTACTGTGTTGGCGTTAAAATTATGTGTTATAATTGTTGAAGGAGCCGTTATTAGAGCATAGGTAAAAGAGCCTCCTCCTAAACTTAACAAGGTATTAGTGGCAGCTGTTACTGTTACCCGATAACTGGCCATCATTAAACATCCACCTCCAATTACGGGTCGGTTGGTGTTTCTTAAACGACCTCTGCGGTACGCACTGGCTACATTATCGCCCGTATTATAACCCATATTAATAGCTACAGCACCACTTGTAAAAGTACCCGCATCGTCGCCAGAGGCATCACTAAAAGATTTGTATACTTTACCTTCATTGGTTAAAATGGCCAAAGTACCAGGTATATAGTTGGTACCAGCAGGTATATTGTCATAAAAAGCACAACTGTCTAAAAGACTGGTAGCTCTTAAAACAATGGCCGCACGAATCTCTAATACATCTCCTGTTTCTACCGTACCACCCGTATTACCTTTAGTTATATTAATAAAGCTTTTTCCAAAATTTACAGTAGGGGCACCTGTAAAAGGGTTTTGTACACAAATATTAAATCCTGCATTGGCATTTAGTGAAACACTATTGTTGCTGTATACTCTTATAAAATAAGTATTTCCTACTGTTAAACTATTGGCATAGGCAATCAGGTTGGTACCAGATAACTGCCCACAGGCAATACTTGTGAAAACTCCGCCACAAGTATTGTTACTACTTGCAAATACTTCTACTACAGCACTACCACCAATACCAGTACCATTAACAGCAATAGCACTGCCTATACTACTTAATGTAATAGTATGTGTATTATAAGCCGCTACAAAGCTGTACCAAACATCATCATCTGCCGTTCCACCACAACCACCCGCTATTAAACCAGAATTGGTGGCATTGATTAAAGAACCGGTACGCTGACTGGTACCGTTAACACAAGTTGCTGCCGGAGTTAAAGAGGTAGCCCCCGAACAATTATCGTTAGTAGGTGGAGTTGGCTTTGTAATACATACAGTAAAATTACCCTGACCGGTACCATTGGCGGCACTGTATATTCTTATGTAATAAGTTGCCCCGTTTACAAGGTTATTTAAAGTGGCCGTTTCGTTACTGGTTCCAATTGTTGCATTACGGCATAATACACTTGTTAAAGAACCGCAGGAACCGCTGAAAACTTCAAAAACTATATCTGAGATGCGTCCGGCACCGCCAGGAGAAGTTACCGTAATTGTTATTGGGCCACCATCTGGTATAAAATTATACCATACATCATCATCTGCTGTACCAGAACATCCTGCCATTGAAGAAGTAGCACCCAGCGTAGTACCAGTGGTAGCACCCCCGCATGAATTTGTATAAACAGTAAGAGCCGATGAACCTATACATTCATTTGACTGGGCAAAAGTAAATATTGGAAATATTGTACCCAATATTATAGTAAAAGCCACTAATAAAACTAGTGAACTTCGTTTCGGGGTTTTCATCGTAACAGATTTCATTTTCAAATAGGATATAATAATAGAATACACTTAACGTTTAATCTATGTAATAAATTATAACAAGTACATAAAAACTATTAGATTAATAATTAATATTATCGCTTTTATATAATTACACCCCTTATAATCAATTGCTAACTCAACATCTCCAAATCCTATAAAAAAATGAAGAATTTTTACAGCATTTTGCTGGTTTGCTTAATTGCGAATACTTCTTTTTCACAAACAAACTATGTTGCCGGAAGAATGAAAGAGGTATTTCGTCAAACAATTTTAGTTGATGCGGCTGCAAATCTCAGAGACCCATGGGAAATAACCTATGGCCCCGATGATTCTTTATGGGTTACAGAAGCATCAGCGGGTTCAGCTAACGGTGCAGGCACAGCGGTTACAGCAGGCACTACAGGATATAAGATTGTAAAGATTCATCCTGTAACTGGTGGCAGAAGAACTATACTTGATTTAACCACTTTTACAGATGCTGCATCTACCCCAACCAACAAATGGCAAAAAAAATTCACACCAGGATTACTTACAAGCCCCCAACCTTCGGGCAGCACTGCTTTTAAAGTGCCCGGTTACCAGGGTGGTTTAATGGGCTTGGCCATTCATCCAGAGTTTATGACCAATGCTGCAAAACGTTTTGTGTATATAGCTTACGGGCACGACCATGTGGTGCCTGCTACTGCTTCACCATTAAGAACCACTAACCCCAATAACGCTGAGTCTGTTAAAGGAAATTATTTTAATACCTGGTTAGTGCGGTTTACTTATAACAACGCCGGCTTACTGGTAAACCCAGTGGCTCTTTGCGATACCCTACCCGGCAGTAACGATCATAATTCTGGCAGAATAATTATTGCACCAGAAGGCGGAACGAATTATCTGTATTATGCAGTAGGCGATGTGGGCGCCGGGCAATTTGCCAATATAGACCGTACTATTAAAGCACAGGCCACTCATTCGTACGAAGGAAAAATATTACGTTTTAATTTAGAACCCGATGGTGATGCCGGTAGCTTTGACCGTTGGATACCGAATAGCAATCCGTTTAATAATGTAGCACCGTATTCGTAACAATCAAGGCTTTGCCTTTGGTAATGTTAATGGTACCGACCGGTTTTATGGTGCCTCTCATGGTCCTTTCAGCGACGATGAGATTAATCTTTTACAAAACGCTAAAAATTATGGCCACCCATTGGTAATAGGTTATAGTGCCGATGATAATTACAAAATGGCAAAGGCTGGCCCCATCAGCAGTTCTTTGCCACTTATAACTTCTGAAATTACCAATGCAGCTGCTATTGGCAGTAGTTATATGGATCCCATATATGCTAACTATGCTGCTGATTCTGGCAGCACCACCACTTTCTTACCAAAATGGAGTATACAGTACATTTATAATAATGTTGATACCAACCCTTCTCCTTCAGTTACTGTATTAGCACAAAATGCCAATGGCCCCTGGAAGTCTGAAGGGTACTCTGGTTTGGGCTTATACACTGGCACTGCCATACCAGGCTGGAAGAATTCTGTTTTACCCACTTGTTTAAAAGGTGCCCGCATTTTAAGAATGAAATTAAATGCAAATGGTGATGGAATTGTACCCACCGATGGGGCAGACACCGTAAGTTATTTTGGTAGCACCAACCGTTTCAGAGATATTGCTTTTGCCCCTAACGGACGAGATATTTTTGTAGCATTAGACCGATCTGGCTCCAGCAGCGGCCCCAGCAATGGCAACCCTATTGTACCGGCTTGTGGTGGCTGTATTCAGAAATATACTTTTCTTGGTTATAATGATGATGGCAGTGGCTTTAGCACCATACCCAACACTATACCAATTGATGCTGGTGTGCAAAACAATTGCGCTACCGGTACCACTGTTATTATTAATGCGGCCAATAACAACAATAATATTTGGGTGCCCATAACCGGCCCGGAAGGAAATATAGTTGCAGAAATAAAAGCCAATGGAAATAATCTTGATACGGTAACAGCTTCTTTTTACACCCGCAACGGCAATGCCCGCCAAGACCTCTACGGAAGAAAATATTTAAACCGTAACATTCGTATAACACCACAAACACAGCCTGCCACTGCGGTAAGCTTAAGACTGTATATTAGTGCAGACGAATTCAATGCCTTTAATGCAGACATGGGCAATAGTCTTACCATTTCTAATGTGGGTGTATTTAAAAACAATGATAATTGCGGTGCAGGTATTGTTGCCACCGCCAGCCCGGTTACTACTGCCGCTAAAATAAGCTTTGGTACTAATGGCTATGTTATGCAAACCAATACGCTCAGTTCTTTTTCAAGCTTTTATTTTGCTAGCGCCGCATTTTCATTACTGCCATTTAATTTAATAACGTTTAATGGCGTTTTAAAAAATGGCGCTACTAATTTACAATGGAGTATTAGCAGCCAGCAAACACCAACTGGTTTTGTAATTGAAAGAAGCAATGATTTGTTGAATTACGAACCCATTGGCACTGTGGCTGCAAAACAAAATAACAACAACACCACTACCTACACATTTACCGATGCAGATGCCGGCAAATACGCTTCTCCGCTGTATTACCGTTTAAAAGCTACGTATAGCAATAACGAGTTTCAGTACAGCAATACGGTAAAAATTTCTTTTGGTACCATTACCAGTTCTTTTGCATCGCTCTATCCTAACCCGGCCACTAACAAGGTTACGGTTTTGGTAAACACCAATAGTGCAGAAACCGGTTGGCTAACCATTTTAACCAGCACAGGTCATATTATACGCAAACAAAATTTGGCTTTAAACAGCGGCCGTAATACTATTGATTTATCAATTGCCGATTTACCGGCTGGTATTTATTATGTAGATATCAATACCAAATCAGTTGCAGAAAAAATTAAACTCATTAAAAAATAGTACACCGTCCCTACTCTTTTGTAAAGACTGGCTTTTTTAAGCCGGTCTTTTTTTTGTTACCAGCCGTGGTATAAAGCCCGGCATTCTTGCGTCGCACACTTGTGCCACACAATACAAATAAACATTTTTGTGGCACCCCGCTTTAGCGGTGGTACTGCAAATAGTTGCCAACATGTAACCACAGCCATACGCTGTATGCGCCACTTATCCATTTATTTAAGTTGGTGGGCGGCAAGCAATAGCCAGTCATTATCTTTACCCCAACGGTGCTGGGCTTTGCATTGCAGCTAACGGGTGCGACGCAACGGCTGTTGAACAAAGCACTGCTGCCTATAACCAAAAAATAAAAAAACTGCTATGAGGTATCTTACGCTTTTATGCTGCCTGTTTATTACTGCGGCAGCAACTGCACAAAAAAAACCGCTAGACCACAGTGTGTATGATGGCTGGCAAAGTATTGGCGAACGTTTTATTAGCAATAACGGCCAATATGTGGTGTATAGCATTAACCCGCAAGAAGGTGATGGCACACTGGTAATACAACGCACCGATAACAGTTATAAAAAAGAAGTGCCGCGTGGTTACAGCGCTACTATTACAGAAGACAGTCGCTATGTAATCTTTCGCATTCGTCCGTTTTTTAAAGATACCCGCGATGCACGTATAAAAAAGAAACGCCCCGATGAAATGCCTAAAGACAGTTTAGCTATTGTAGAACTGGGTAAAGACAGCGTAGTAAAAATAGCCCGTGTAAAAAATTATAAAACGCCTGAAAAAGCCAGCGGTTGGTTAGCGTATCATTTAGAAAAAGCCGTGCCAGAAACAGCTAAGCCTGCCGCACAGCCCGACTCATTAACCCGCCTGAATAATTTATTGCGCATGGCCGATAGTTTAGCAAGAGTGGCTGATAGTATACGCAACAAGGCCAATGAAGCAAAAACAAAAGGCATGACCATTTTGCAACCGGCAAGGCCTGCAACTCGCCCCACACCCCGTGCCGTAGAAGAGCCTGTTGAAGAAGGTACCGAACTGGTATTGCGCAACCTGTATACCGGTGAAGAAAAAAAATATAAATTGGTAAACGAATTTTTCTTTACCAAAAACGGTAACCGCTTATTAATTGAAACCAGCAAAAAAAATAACGATAGTATTACTAACGCAACTATTTATTGGGTAAATATTACAGATTATAAAGCAGATACTTTGCTGAAGCGTTTTAACGATGCAAAGAACTATGCAATGGATGAAGCAGGCACACAAGTAGCTTTTGTGGCAGAGCGAGACAGCAGCAGCAAGGCCCTGCAAAAGTTTTATAAACTGTATTACTACAAAACTGGTTTTGATAGTGCTGCCTTGCGTGCCCACCGCAATGGCATAGCAAAAGGTTTAATGGTAAGTGCCGATTACCTTAATAATTTTAGTAAAGATGGCAGCCGTTTGTTCTTTGGCCTGGCTCCCATTCGCCCGGTAAAAGATACCACACTGGTTGATTTTGAAACTGCCCGTTTAGATGTTTGGCATTATAACGATGATTACCTGCAACCGCAGCAACAAGTGCAATTGCAGCGAGAGCTGCGCAAAAGCTATTTAGCTATTGCCACAGACAATGGTGTATTGCCGCTGGCCGATGATGATTGTGAAAATGTAATAATAAGCAACGAAGGGAATGGTGCCTATGCATTAGGACTTAGTGATAAAGGCAACCGCGTACAACAACAGTGGGATATATTGCCAATAACAAAAGTATATTTAATTGATGTAGCCAATGGCAGCCGCAAACTGGTGCTGGATAAAATACAAGGCTCACCCATTACCCTATCGCCCGATGGTAAATTTATAAGCTGGTATAGCTGGAAAGAAAAAAACTGGTTTACGTATAACGTTAGCACCAGTGCCATTACCAATATTACCAAAACCATTAAAGTGCCCTTGTTTGATGAAGACGATGACCACCCTGCTTACCCGCCGCCGCATGGCCTTATGCGTTGGCACGAAGGGGATGCCTTTGTATATGTGTACGACAAGTATGATATATGGAAATGCGACCCCACCGGCAGCACTTCACCCGTTTGCATTACCAATGGCGCGGGCCGCAAAAATAATATTAGCTACCGCAACCAGGTGCTGGATAGAGAAGAGCGTTTTGTAAAAAACAATCAAACCCTGCTGCTGGAAGTTTTTAATAATACCGATAAAAGCAGTGGCCTGCAGTGGCACACACTAGGCAGCAACTTTACTGCTAACACTAAGGCAACACAACCCAATAGTTTTGCAGGTTATATAAAAGCAAAAAATGCCAATGAACTGGCTTATTTAATAGGCAGTCCTGCCAGTTCTTACAATATGGCCATCAGCAACAGCACCAATAACCCTGCTGCAGAATATACCGTATTAAGTAATTTAAACCCGCAGCAAAACAATTACAATTGGTTTACGGTAGAACTTCATAAGTGGAAGATGTTTGATGGCAAAGAATCTGAAGGCTTGTTATATAAGCCTGAAAATTTTGACCCCAATAAAAAATACCCCGTTATTTTTTATTTCTACGAGCGGGATGCTGATACCCGATACAATTACCGTGCACCGGCACCCAGTGCTTCTACCATTAACATACCCTGGTTTACCAGCAATGGGTATTTGGTGTTTGACCCTAATATTTATTACAAAACCGGCCAGCCCGGAGACGATGCGTATAACAGTGTGGTAAGTGCGGCCCGCTACTTAGCAAAAATGCCTTTTGTTGATAGTACCAAAATGGCCATACAAGGCCAAAGCTGGGGCGGTTATCAGGTGGCATACCTAGTTACAAAAACAAAACTATTTGCCGCAGCCGGTGCCGGTGCACCGGTGGCTAATATGACCAGTGCATACGGTGGCATTCGCTGGGGCACAGGTATTAACCGCCAGTTTCAATACGAAAAAAGTCAGAGCCGTATTGGTGCCACGCTTTGGGAGAAACCAGAAGCCTATATAAAAAACTCGCCCCTGTTTAAGGCAGATAAAGTAACTACACCCTTGCTGATAATGCATAACGATAAAGATGGCGCCGTGCCCTGGTACCAGGGTATTGAGCTTTTTACTGCCCTGCGCCGCCTTAATAAAAAAGCCTGGCTGCTACAGTATAACGATGAAGACCATAACCTGGTAGAGCGCCGCAACCGTAAAGATTTAAGCATACGCCTCGGCCAGTTTTTTGACCACTACTTAAAAGGCGCCAAAGCACCCCGGTGGATGACCGATGGCGTACCCGCTGCTTTAAAAGGCATTGACTGGGGCGTTACACCAGAAGC
>REAR01000148.1 GCA_004295245.1 Sphingobacteriales bacterium
ACACAATTGCGCCAACAAGCTAAATAATACCTGCGTTTAGCAGCAATTACAATAAATTTGCCCTTCAAAATTTTTAGTAGTTGCCAGACATTATTCAGCTTTTACCCGATAATATTGCTAACCAGATAGCTGCTGGAGAGGTAATACAACGCCCCGCCAGTGCGGTAAAAGAGCTGTTAGAAAATGCCGTAGATGCCGGTGCCACAGAAATAAAATTATTTATAAACGACGCCGGAAAATCGCTGATACAAGTAATAGATAATGGCAAGGGTATGAGTGATACTGATGCCCGCATGGCTTTTGAGCGGCACGCCACTTCCAAAATTTCAAATATTGAAGATCTCTTTCGTATAAAAACCATGGGCTTCAGAGGAGAAGCGTTGGCTTCTATTGCCGCTGTTGCACAAGTAGCGCTAAAAACTAAAAGAGCTGAAGATGAAACGGGCACTTTTATAGAAATAGAAAACAGCAAAGTGCTACGGCAAGAGCCCATTGCAAGTGCCAACGGCACCAGCATTGCTATGAAAAATGTTTTCTTTAATGTGCCTGCCCGCCGTAATTTTTTAAAAAGTAATGCAGCAGAAATGCGGCATATAGTGGATGAGTTTATACGGGTGGCCATGGCTTTTCCGGAAGTACTGTTTAGCTTAACCAGTAACGGCCAACAGGTTTTTTATTTAGAAAGAGGATCTTTAAAGCAACGCATTGTGCAATTGTTAGGCGCAAACTATAACGCCAGACTGGTAACCGTGCAAGAAAAAACCGATTACCTGAATATTTATGGTTTTATTGGTAAACCAGAAACAGCCAAAAAAACAAGAGGCGATCAGTATTTTTTTGTAAACAACCGTTTTATTAAAAGCGGCTATCTTAATCATGCAGTAAGTGGTGCCTACCACGATTTGCTGGCGCCTGATAGCTTTGCCACGTATGTTTTGTTTATAGATTTAGACCCTGCGCAGATTGATATTAATGTACACCCTACCAAGCAAGAGATAAAATTTGAAGACGAAAAAATTGTATATGCTTTTGTGCAGGCCGCCATTAAACATGCACTGGCACAGTTTAGCATAACACCAACATTGGAGTTTGATTTAGACCCCACCATACAACAGCTGGATGCAGTAAACAAACCTTTTACTACCGATAAGCAACAAGCGGCCACAGCTTCAGATATATTTAAAAACTTTACACAAAAACACCAGGCGCATTTTACAGAGGCAGATAAGAAAAATGCCTTTCAGCATTGGCGCAACCCTGCAGAAAACAAGGCTGATGAAGAGCGCCAATTTTCATCGCTGCTGGACCAGGTGCGTAAAGAAGAAAATACAGATACATTGCATTTTGCACCTGCCGGTACCAGCTCGCCTGTTTTACCAGACAGCCCTTTACTGCAACTGCACAGCAGCTTTATTGTTGCCACGCTGCGTAATGGATTTATGGTTATTTACCAGCAGCATGCACATGAACGTATTTTATACGAACAATTTATTGCTGCCACAGAGGGTAAACCAATGGCAACACAGCGTAGTTTGTTTCCGGTTACCTTGCAGTTTACCCCGCAGGATGCTGTTTTGTTACAAGAGCTGTTACCCGATTTGCAGCTGCTTGGTTTTTTAATAGAATCTTTTGGCGCCAATAGTTTTGTTATACAAGGCACCCCGGCCGATGTGTTGCAGGGTAATGAAAAAGCAGCTATTGAAAACTTATTAGAACAGTTTAAGCATTACAGCAGTGATGTTAAGTTTAGCAGCCGCGAAAAAGTAATCCGCTCGCTGGTAATGCAGCAAAGTATAAAAGCAGGGCAGCGTTTAACAGAAAAAGAAATGAAAATCCTAGTTAGTAATTTGTTTGAGTGCCGCCAACCCAACGCCACTGCCAGTGGCCACCCCACTTATGCAGTTTTTGAAAACGACTACCTGTTTAAATTATTTGGCAAATAATTGTTGCCACTTTTGTACTGTACCACCGTTAAAACGGTCTGCCATTAAAATGTTCATTTGTATTGTGGGGTACAAGTGTGCGACGCAACAATTGCTGCAATATGTGCAACTGCTGGTAACATACATTACCACTGTTAATCCAAACCGGGTTATTTTAAAATAAGGAAAACGTTAAAGGGGAAACAGGTAAATAAGGGCTTTTTAAGCCAATAACAATTGCAGCTCCTGCCGTTGTTGTGTTAACTGCTGCTTTACATTTTGGGGCAATGCCTCTTTTTGTTTTGTTAAACGATGTATAGAAAGAGCATTGAAATAATAAAGTGCAAAACAACCCAATACTGCATAAGCTGGCAGCAGTAACCAACCTGTTATACCAAAACAACTTAAAGCAATTAACAGTAGTACTAACCACCAAATAAAACTAAGCAGTGCAGCTGTGGCAACAAATATCCACGAGTAAAAATCTAAACGATACACTTTTTTATTAGCAATGCTGCGGGCTATGGCAACAGGTGTGCCTGTAAGCAACCAGGCAACAGCATACACCGGGGCTAAAATAATTAATATAAATAGTGGCACTCTTTTTTTTGCAATTACTGCTTTATCGCTCAGCTTATAAGTTGCAAGCGTGGAAAAATATTGGGTGGTGGTGGTTTGCAGCCGGGTCCAAAAATCTGCAGAGGCATTGTTTATTTTATTGGCAATTTCTTTTTCTTTTAAAAAAAACTGCTGGTGTTGCTGTAGCCAGGGCCATTGGCGAAAATCGGTATCGGTTCTTTGTATACTTAAGCAATGAATGGCCTCTGAAAGTTTGCTGGCCTCTTTAATGTGTAGTACTAAAGGTTCAGTGGCTTCGTAACAATCTTTAGCCATTTTTAAAAAGCAAGTTGCCGAGTTTTGCTGAAATAATGGCACATAGTTTTTTGTATTAATTAAAGCGCCAGCCTGCACATATACTTTAGCGAGGCAATGGGTAGGGTGCGTATAGGTAATACCCAACGGCAGCAGTGGTATATTTAAACTATAATTACTTTCCTTTACCGCATCCATAGCAATACGAAAGATACCTTTTTTAAATTGTTGCAATTGGGGTTCGGTATGACTATTACCTTCCGGAAAAAAAAGCAAGAGAGCCCCCTGCTGTAATAAATTACCTGCGGCCATAAAACTGGCTGAGTTGTGGTGAAGGGTGCGGCGCCCGCCTTCATGATTATGCACCGGGTGCATATGCAACCACGAAAGAATTTTTATTACCAGCGGATTGATAAAAACATCGCCCCTTGCAAAAAAATAAACAGGCCGTTTAATTAGTAAACCCAGCAGTGCAGCATCCATTAAAGAAGAGGGATGATTGGCTAGTAAAATACAGGCACCCCGGGCTGGTATTTTTTCCAAACCACTTACATGCGCATTTTTGTAAAAGATGCGCAAAGCCAGTGTCATTAATATTTTAACAAAGCGGTATAGCATAAAAAACAAATCCACCCACATGGTGGTGGATGGATTTGTTTAAATGTACTATGCTTTCTTTAATTGAGTATTGGCTTTTATTAAATTTTTGATCAAAAACAAGGAATGGATTCAAAAATACCCAGTTCTAACGTTGAATAGTAACCCTTGTGCCGATGGGTATCATGTCATAAAGTTCATCCATTTCTTCTCTTTTCAGCGATACACAACCATTGGTCCAGTTCTGAAAATAATCCACCGCCATATCATCTCTGGGCCAGGTACCATGTATGCCAATGCCACCTCCAATTTTGGCCGACTTAGGAATGACACCCTTTGTTTTACGTTGTTTAAATTTTTCGTAATCGGTTTTAGTGGGGTAATCAATCAGCATTATTTTGCCCCATTTTTCATGCGGCCTTTTGCTAACTATTTTAAAAGTTCCTTCAGGTGTTTTACGGTCACCCTCCATCATTTTATCCTCCAATGTTTTGCTGCCAAATACTACAGGGTAGGTAGCATACCAGCCATCATCATCATACACCTGCAGCTCGTAATCAGATTTGTCAACAATTAAATACGGAACGCCATTCAATTCGTTATTCAAACGATTGTAGCGCACCGCTCTTTTTTTAGTATGAATAGTAAAGGCTGTTAAGCCGGCAGCAATGCAAATAATAATTGCAGATAAAATAAAACGTTTCATGTCCCTGATTTATGTAAAGATGTGCCGGCTTTAAAATAGTTTAATAAAATAATGTTATAACGTAGTCTGTTTGGGTAACTAACCCTGGATCAGGTTTCAGCAGTGGTTGCGTCGCACCCTTCGGCAGTAACACAACACGGTGCATTTTATAATTCAAAAAACGAACCAGAATACAGTTATGGTATTGCTGTTAATAAGTTTTAAGAAATTCTTTAGTATTAAATATCAGGTAAAATAAAGCTGAATTATGCGTTGCAGTTAACGGGTGCGACGCAACGGCTGCCGAATAGAGTACCGCTGCCGGTAACAAAAAATATACATTCAATTGAAAGGCATACCCAACAGAATTGTATTTTCACACTGTAAAATCAACCCATGTCTATAGAAGTTACCAACCTGAGTAAAGTATATGGTACGCAAAAAGCTGTAAACGGAATTTCTTTTGCTGTAAAGAAAGGAGAAATTGTAGGTTTTTTAGGCCCTAATGGTGCCGGTAAAAGCACTACCATGAAAATGATTACCGGCTATCTGACGCCTGATGGTGGCAGTGCCCAGGTATGCGGTATTGATGTGGCCACAACTCCGTTAGAAACCAAAAAAAGAATTGGCTACCTGCCAGAAGCAAACCCTTTATACTTTGAAATGTATGTGCGGGAGTACCTTGATTTTATTGCAGACCTGCACCAGGTAGCCGATAAAAAAACACGTATTGAAGCAGTAATAAACACCGTGGGTTTAACGCCGGAAAGTAAAAAGAAAATAGGCCAGTTATCTAAAGGCTATAAACAAAGAGTTGGTTTGGCAGCTGCATTAATACACAACCCCGATGTGCTGATACTGGATGAGCCTACCAGTGGCTTAGACCCTAACCAGATTGCCGAAATAAGAGATGTGATAAAAGAATTGGGCAAGGAAAAGACGGTGCTATTCTCGTCTCATATTTTGCAAGAGGTGGAAGCGGTATGCGAACGGGTGGTGATTATTAACAAAGGTATTATTGTAGCAGACGATACATTGGCCAACCTGCAAAAAGGAACCAAAGAAAGCAGTACTGTTGTGGTGCAGTTTAAACAAGCAGTTACAACAACTGAATTGCACGACTTAAAGAGCATAGATACCTTAGAGATACAAGCCGGCAATACAATTGTAATTACCACAGCTGCGGCAGACCATGTAAAAAAGCAGTTGATGGAGTTTAGCCTGCGCACTAATAAAGAAATTATAGCTATACAAACCAATGCAGCCACCAGTTTAGAAGAAGTTTTTAGAAACTTAACACAGGGCACCGTAAAAACTAACTAACAGGGTTTAGCAACAACCGTTTTAGTAGAATGAATTACCAATGAAAACCGGTAATACAATAAAAGTTTAATAGATTTGCTGCCGCCATTTACAATTATATTAAACAACACAAATACTATTTGCTATGAGTTTTATTGTTGACGTTCATGCAAGACAAATATTAGACAGCCGCGGTAACCCCACCGTAGAAGTAGATGTATTAACAGAAGAAGGCGCCTTAGGCCGTGCAGCAGTACCCAGCGGTGCCAGCACCGGTATACACGAGGCTGTAGAACTACGTGATAATGATAAAAAGAAATACCTTGGTAAGGGCGTTTTAAAAGCAGTTAAAAATGTAAACGATATTATTGCCGACCAGTTGGTGGGCAGTGAGGTATGCGAACAAGTGCATATTGATGATTTATTAATTCAGTTAGACGGTACGGCTAACAAAGGAAAGTTGGGTGCCAATGCAATGCTGGCCGTAAGTATGGCTGCTGCAAAAGCAGCTGCACAAGAAGCCAGCCTTCCACTGTATCGTTATATTGGCGGTAGCAATGCTAAAGTATTGCCTATGCCAATGATGAATATTTTAAACGGTGGTGCCCATGCCGATAATAAAATAGATTTTCAGGAATTTATGGTAATGCCTGTTGGGGCCGCTTCTTTCAGCGAAGGCTTGCGTTGGGGTGTTGAAATTTTTCATGCATTGAAAAGTGTGTTAAAGAAAAAAGGCTTCAGTACCAATGTGGGCGATGAAGGTGGTTTTGCCCCCAATATTCAAAGCAACGATGAAGCTATTGATACAGTAATGGAAGCTATTGTAGCAGCTGGGTATAAACCCGGTTCTCAAATTACCATTGCTATGGATGCTGCTAACAGCGAGTTGTGGGATGCTAAGAAAAAGAAATATGTATTTCATAAAAGCAGTGGAAAAGAAATGAGCAGCGAGCAGCTGGTGAAATTTTGGGAAGGTTGGGTTAAGAAATACCCTATTTGCTCAATAGAAGATGGAATGGCTGAAGATGATTGGGCCGGTTGGAAAATGCTGACAGATGCAGTAGGTAAAAAATGTCAGCTGGTTGGCGATGATTTATTTGTTACCAATGTTGAACGTATACAACAAGGTATTGATAAAGGCGTGGGCAATGCCCTGCTGGTTAAAGTAAACCAAATTGGTACCATTACAGAAACCATCAATGCCGTATCATTAGCACAGCATAATGGCTACAATACCATCATGAGCCATCGCAGTGGTGAAACAGAAGATACTACCATTGCAGATTTAGCGGTGGCCTTAAACTGCGGACAAATTAAAACCGGTTCTGCCAGCCGTACCGATCGTATGGCTAAATACAACCAGTTATTACGTATTGAAGAAATGCTGGGCACTTCCGCAATCTTTCCTAAGGGAAAGATTAAGTTTGGTAAATAAGCCACATTAAAAATACACAGCCGCAAAGCTGCTGAACAAACATTTTTAAATAGATTTGTGTTCAGTTGGCTTTGCGGTTTTTTTGTAAGCACATAGTCAAAGTAAAATCAGCAATATGAAAATCCTAAATAGCATTCCTGCCTGGCTAAAAAATAAATACTTTTTAAGCGTTGCAATTTTTACCGTTTGGATGTTTTTTTTTGACGACCGCGATATTTACACCACATATATTTCACAACGCACCGAGCTGCGGAATTTAAATACAAGCAAAACCTATTACGAGCAACAGATTGCCACTACCCGTGCATCATTAGATGCCCTTAAAAATAATGCAGCTACCATTGAGCAATATGCCCGTGAAAAATATTTAATGAAACGAGATAATGAAGACCTGTTTATTTTAACTACAAAAGAGAAAGAATAATTTTTTAACCAACTATAGTAACTCTGGTTAAACATCCTTGCGTCGCACTCTTCAGCAGCAGTAAAAAATTTAGCTAAAACTTTTTTCCCATAAAGCTTTCATATAAGCCAGCCCCTTTTGCTGCGCAAAAAAAATGTTACGTTCTGGTATGCGTTCCGGCTCTGTAAAATTTTCTAATGCCTGTTCCATTTGTTCTTCCCGCAGCAGGTGCAGCATGGGGTAAGGAGAGCGGTTGGTATAATTAGCAGCATCAGTGGCGCCACTGCCGGCAAATAAATACTGCGGATGAAAACTGGCAATCTGATAAATACCCTCGTAGCCCAACTTATCCATTAATTTTTCTGCTAGTTCTACCAAATTCAGGTAATCATAAAAATTAGCAAAGCCAT
>REAR01000149.1 GCA_004295245.1 Sphingobacteriales bacterium
CGCTGCCGGCTACTTAAATTACATAATCTGCAGGAACGACAGAAACCTGCAATTCATTTCTTTATTTTAATTAACCAATAAACGCAATGTTTTTAAGAAGCCGCTGCTGTTGGTTATTTTAATAGCATAAACCCCAGGCATTAACTTGCTTTTTATATAAGGCGGTAAAGGGTGTGTGGAAATAATATTTACATGCTCAATATTTTGTGTGCCTACAACTTGCCCACCAGCAGCTACTACAACATAAGTATATGCACCAGGTGCTAAATTTTTAGTTGTAATAAAAATATTTTCATTTAAAGTTGATAGAGATGGGTGAACCGTTATATCTGGCAATTGATTGGTTAATTTATCATTAATTGCGTGGCTGTAAAAAAACTGTCCGTCTTTATCAACTGCCTTAATGCGATACCACATTCCGGAACTTGTACCTGCTGTTATTTTATACTCATAATAGAAATGCCGTTCTGCAGAAATCACTTCTCCGATTTTAATAAACAGATATCCGTTTGCACTTTGTTCAATCTCATATTTTGTTATTGACGCAGCATCTGCAACACGCCAATTTATTTTTTTAGTACTAGCAGTTGTATTTAAATTAAGTGAAATTAGTTTGTACGGTAGCGCAAATAATACCGTAACAGTAGCCGTGCTGGAATAAGCTGTATCGCAACTGGCATTTTTAACTACAGCTCTGAAATAAGTGGTATTATTCAATACCCCAATAGTAGCGCCACTTAATGTACTGCTGGTTACAGCAATATCTGAAGGCGCTGTAAAGCCAGCATCTGAGGCCCGTTGCCATTTTAAAATAGAACCTGTTTGCCCGGATAAGGTAATGGAAGAAGGTTGTGTGCCTGCATTTATACTTTGGTTGCCTGTTGTGTTGCCTCCAACAGACAATCCATCAATGGTAAGTGTAAAAGTTTTACTGATTGCGGCACAACCGCTATTACCTGTTGCGTTTAACGTAATGAGTACAGAACCCGCAGCAATATCTCCTGCTGAAGGACTGTAAGTAGTAGAACTTAATGCGGCAGGTGTTGTATTATTAGAAAAAGAGCCAGTTCCGTTGGTAGACCATAGCAATGCACTATATCCTGAAGCGGAAGCATTTTGAGTAATGTTGGCAGCAGTTTCGCCTGCACAAATTGTTAATGGTGTTCCGGCATCTACTACCGGACTCACATTACTGCTAAACCCCGGAGAACTTGCAGCAACAGCGCTTGAACAACCAGGTGATGATAATAAAGCAATAGCAGATACATTAACAATATTTCCGCTGCCTGCATTGGTTAGATAAGGCAAAACAAAAGCGCCACTACCCGGAGCCCCGGCTGTGAAATTTAATTGTGCTGTAGCCGAAGCCACTGTGTTGGCGCCAGAAATGCTATATGTAATAATATAATTACCTGTTGCCAAAGAACTACTTTGTACCGTTACGCTGCTGCCAGCATTTGAACAACCATCTGCAACAGATACATTAAAACTACTTACCGAAGGACTGCCGGAGGTAACATTAAATGTGGCCGTATTTCCGCCGCTTGGAGTAATGGTACAACCAGATAAAACAATATTATTAATAGTGATAGTGTTTGACCCCTGATTAGACATAGTGCTGGTATTAAAAACACCTGTTCCATCGCTAATGGTAATACTTGTATTTGTTGCGCCAATTGTATTTGCGCCGGAAACGCTATAGTTAATAGTATAGCTACCATCAATAAGTGCGCTGGTTGCTACATTTACAGTAGCACCAGTACCCGGACAAATATCAGCAGCAGCAATAACCATATTGGTGGCACTAATAGATATTCCGCTAGTAACAGTTGCTACTACAGGCACTCTGTTAGATGCGCAAGCACCATTTGTAGTGCCCACATAATAAGTGGTGGTAGCACTAATAGAAGCTGTTGTAAAGCTGGTACCGGTGCCTAATGAAGTGCCCCCGGTGTTTACATTATACCAATTAATAGTACCACCGGTAGCTGTTGCACTTAAGCCTACAGTACCTGTACTACAAATGGCACCATTGGTAACTGTACTTATTTCATCTCCGGAAACAGTAACAGATGCTGCCGCTGACAGATTGCTTACACAACCACTTGTTACCAAAACCTTATAGTACATAGTACCGGCTACTGACAAAGAAGGGCTATAATTATTGTATACCGCACCATCAATAGCTGTATAAGTGCCCCCCGCTGTAGTGGCAGCAGACCATTGGTAACTATACACTCCAGTTCCTCCAGCCGGCGATACAGTAAAACTGGTTGTGCCGCTATTAGCATTTAAACAAGCTGAAAAAGCAACAGGATTAAGTGTGCCAGACAAAGCACTGTTTGCAATAGCTGTAATGGTAAATACACTACTTACCGCACTATACAAACTACCTGCTTCCGTTGCGGTACACCGGTATTGATAATTTACCGTTGCAGTACTCACCGATAAGGCGGCAGTTGTGGCGCCACTATAAATTCCTCCATCAGCAACAGCCGACCAATTATTGCCTCCATCGACAGAAACCTCCCACGTGTAGCTAAGTGTACCTCCGCCAGCGGCCGTTGCATTTATTACCATATAAGCACTACCACCACCGCTACTACATATTACAGTAGAAGAAGCGTTTGTGTTTTGAGAAATAGAAGGTGGCACATTAATAGCATTTGCGTTGTATGCTACAAAAGCCATGTCTGAGACACCAGAGGGTGTTATTTGCAGGGTTTTTACCTGCGAATAATTAGTGCCATTAATACCAAAATCAGAAAGTTTAAAAGCTATCAGGCGAATATTTCTTGTAGTATTTACACCACTAACTGCGGGTGCTGCATTTGGTTTTGCCACATTAAAAGTTGTTCCATTGGCCACCGGAAATAAGTCTAAATAATAACTACCCAATGAAGCTATCTTGCTTAAATCAACAGTTATTGAATTTCCCACCACATTAGAGCCGGCATCCAAAAAACGATAGGTATCAAAAGCAGATGTGGAAGGGTCGGCAATTTGTGTTACAATAATATCTGGTTCGCTATCAGAAATCTTACTGGTACTTATTGAATTAATGGTGAAATTTGATGTAGAGCCAACAGGTAAATTGGTATACCCGGTACCTAAATCCAATCCATTTAACCCATCCGACAACACGTTCTGAATAGTCATGTTTTTTATATCCGGATGGGTATATAATCCGATAGCAGTGTTGCCATCTTTTTCTGAAGGTGCTACAATATATAAAGAAGCCCCACTAGTGCTACCATTTAATATTGCCGGAAGTGCTTTAAAAACCCCTGCTGTATAAGATACCCCGTTGGATGATAAGGAAGCATTGTTTACCCCGGTAGAATAATTAACTCCACCATAAGTAAACCCAATTAAATGATGCGAAGTACTGGGACGAATGCTATTGTTGGTTGTAGTATTAGTGTTCCAATAATTGCCAAAATCTGTAATAACACCGGTAACATTGGGAAACAAAGAGAATGTAAACCCTGCAATTGTTGCGTTACTAAACCCCGATTTTGATACCACAACAGATCCAGTTGTACCAGCTGCCACTACAGCTGTAATTCTTGTTGCCGATACAACATTATATGACGCGGCAGCCGTGCCCCCAAAAGTTACACCTGTAATTGTAGAAAAATTAGTACCGGTAATAGTTACCGTTTCTCCCGCTGCTGCACTGGTTGGGGCTATACTTGAAATAGTATGTTGCTGACCCACCGCAATTGGCATTATACTTAAAAAGGCAACTACTATCATTGCCACTCTAAAACATTTAATTATTAATGGTGCCTTGCGTTGGATATTGGGTTTCATAAATTGGATTTGTAATTAGCTGTTTTAAACGCTTGGTGTATTTATGCATTGTATTACAATGCTGTAGTATAAATAATACAAGCATTTTTTTTAGAGCAATAAGTAAGTACTGTAGAAATAACTAAATATTTTCTCTTAACCATGCGGGAAGGTTATTTTCAGTATTCATTAAATGTTTGCTGCTAAATTTTTAACGAAATGATGAACCGAGCGTGGCAACGATGCTGCCATGAAAAACATAGGCTGATAATATAAAAATTAAAACCTTGCTACCAGTTTTAAATTTAATAACCTTGGGGTTAACCGATTGGGAATAGTAAATGTGGTGTTGGAGAAATCCTTTATTAATAAATACGATATGGTATTGGGACGATCTATTAAATTAAACACTTCAAGCGTTGCCCAGATATTTTCAAAATTACGAAAGGGGTTATGACTACGGCGTTTGCTTTTGTCACTATCCAGCAACAAGGCACTAAAGCCAATATCAATACGTATGTAAGGATCTATAAACAACGCGTTGCGGTAGCGTACACTGTTGGGTATATTATACGGAAGATTACTGCCATACAAGGTGTTTACATACACTTTAAAATTATTATTGGTGCTCAGGTAATCTTGCAAAAACAAACCAAACATTACCCTTCTGTCTGTGGGGCGGCGCAACCATCCTACATTGGTTTTAACACTATCCGTAGGTACCTGGTCTTCTGTTTTATCTGTAATAAATTCGCCCTGACTATTTTTATAGCGATAGTAAAAATCGTTTGCCAAATTTTCTTTGGTTTGCATAATACCAAAGCTCACCCAGCTTTCTGCATCTTTCACCAACTCACCAAACAAGCGCATTTCTATACCGGTGGCATAAGCTTTGGCGTTGTTGTTTCCCAAATAGCGCAGTCGCACATTGTCAATATCATAAGGCACCACATCCCACATGCTTTTGTAATACGCTTCTGTGGTAAGGCGAAAGGGGCGGCCGTTGTACCCTTTAAAACTATAATCAAACCCGCCGGTTATCTGCCAGCTTTTTTGAGATAACAAATTGGAGTTAACCGTTCCATCGTAGCGGCGCAGCTCTCTGTAAAAAGGTGGTTGCTGGTAAATACCCAAAGCGCCTCTAAAGATCATATCTGTTTTCCACCGGCTGGGCTTGTATGAAAAGCCAATGCGGGGCGCCAGCAAAAACTCTTTATTCAGCGTATTGTAATTAAAACGCATCCCTATCTGCAATGCAAAATCACTGCTATCGCTAAAAGCTATATTGTCCTGTACATAACCACTTAACCGATTTATATTAATTGCTGCCCTCGATTTTAATACTTTAAACAACGCCAGCTGAGAACTGTTGTAAGGCAATGCATAACCAGCAGAATCCTGGTACTCCCATTCATTTAATTTGTCATCTATTTGCTGCCTGTCGGCACTAAGCCCCCATTGCCAGTAATGCTTTCCATTATCCAAATACCCTTTGTGAGAAAAATTCAGCACATCAATACTCAACGTATTACGGGCATAGTTTTGAAAAACACCGGCACCTAAAGGATTTACAATTAAACCAAAAGTAGGTTTGCTGCGGTCAAAATCTCTTTCCCCAAATAAATACGCTCCGGTAATGTCTATGGCCTCCTTTTCGTTGTTACTAAAATAACTGGCCATCCACTTTAAGCGCAGATTTTTACGTACCTGCTGTGTAACAGAAAGCCCCACCATATTGGTTTTATAAGCATCTTCTTCGCGGCCTTCAAAAAATATATCTACTCCAATGTTTGCACTAAACAACGGAGAAAAAACAGAAGATGTTTGCTGCGAAAACTCTGGCACCAGGGTAAACTTCGTGCGGGAGATATTAGTGAATAATTCTGCCGCTACTTTTGTAGTAAACTGGTAGGTAAATAATGCCTGCACATCTGCCGACGAAGGAACATAATTGCCCTTTGTTTCCTGGCTGCTCAATAAATTACGGTTGCTGCGATTGCGAACCCCCAGCAGATAAGTAAATTTATTATTGGTGCTACTGCCCTCTAAATGCAGGCCCTGTTCTAATAAACCTATATATGCAGAACCACCAAACTGCTTGGGCTTTTTATATTGAATATCTAATACACTACTCAGCTTATCTCCATACTTTGCCTGAAACCCACCATTGTAAAAATTAACACTACGGGTCATTTCCGGGTTAATAAAACTCAACCCTTCTTGTTGGCCACTACGTACCAGGTACGGACGAAATACTTCAAAATCGTTTACATAAATAAGGTTCTCATCATAGTTACCACCCCGCACGGTATAGTTAGAGGTTAACTCGTTATTACTACCAACAAAAATTTTAATTAAACTTTCTATGCCACCTGTAGGAGAAGGAATATTAATAGCTTGCTTGGGGTTTAACGTTATTAAACCAGCTTCACGGCGTGGCCGCTGATCGGTAACCACCACTTCTTTTAACGCATCACCACCACGTTCCATACGCACCACCACCCGCTCCGCTTCACCATCACTTAAAATAAAATTGCGTTGTTCTTTTTTATAGCCAGTAAAACTAAATACCAACGCAAACGCTTTATCAGCCGGCACGCTAATGCTAAAAAAACCACTGTCGTTGGTGGCAATCCCCCCTTGCCTGCCCAATAAAGTAACAGAAACTTTACTTAGTGGCAGCTCGCCTTCATCCAGCACACGACCACTAACAGAAGCCATTTTTTTTTGCGCCAGCAATTGCCCGCAAAATAACAATAAAACAAAAAGGTAAACAGGTTTTTTAAAAGGCATTCCTATACAAACGCTTGGTGTAACGCAATATTACACAATATAATCAAGGCCCGTTCTGCCCGGCAATTTTTTTTATGGGTAGCCGGCAGTAGTGCAAATTGCGGCGGCCGTTGCGTCGCACCCTTGTGCCACAGAATATAAATGAACGTTATGATAGCCCTTCATTTTAACGAGGCACCATAATACTTAAAGAAAGCTGGTTGCAGTAATGTACAACAGCTAAAAGAAAGCGCTTAACAGCTCAATTGTTTCTGGCTTTGTAATAATAGCTATAATTAATTTTTTTTACCCCATCACTCTTACGATTGATAATAGCATCTGTAGGTGCAGAGGGAACAAAATGCTGGCGGGTTTCAGTGGAAGCAACAGGCTGGCTGTTATTTAAAATAGTGATAACAGAAAGCGGAGCGGCAGAGGAATAAACTCTGGTACAATTTTTTTGCATAGATATGGATTTTGCTGGTAATAAAGTTCAGTTCACCGGAATCTTCAAAAAAGGGTACGCATAGTAAATACTTTGCCCATAACTGCAAAACAGCTGTAATTATTATCAGCCACGGCATTTTTTTATTTAAACCTGAATTTTAGTACTATTTTTTTTAACGGAACTACCTCCCAAAAGGTCTTATCGTTTATTTTTGAGGGCCATGCAGGTAAAAGACTATTACAAAACACTAAATATAAAACCTAGCGCCAGTTTACAAGAAGTAAAACAAGCCTTCAGAAAACTGGCTCTGCTACACCACCCCGATCGTAATGCCGGCAATGCCGTATCTGAAGCAATTTTTAAAGAAATACA
Source organism: Sphingobacteriales bacterium (assembly GCA_004295245.1). Taxonomy (GTDB): domain Bacteria; phylum Bacteroidota; class Bacteroidia; order Chitinophagales; family Chitinophagaceae; genus JACMLD01. The sequence continues at coordinate 7,388 of REAR01000149.1, forward strand.
AGAAGCTTACGAAGTGCTGAGCGATGCAAAAAGCCGGGAAACGTATAACTATAAAAGATGGTACACCCGCAGTTTGGGGCATATTTATAAAGAAGAGGCCTTAACACCGGAAGCCATTTTACACCAATGCGAAAGAGCCGCCAGTTATGTAAACAGTATTAATGCCCTGCAAATTGAATGGGATGGATTGAGCCAACACCTGCGCCAGCTGTTAAATGAAAAAAA
>REAR01000222.1 GCA_004295245.1 Sphingobacteriales bacterium
CGTATATAATTCAGTCGTGTTAAAGTATTTTCACAGCCATTATTGGTTTTCACCTTCAGGCTTACATTATAGTTTCCCAAAGCGGTATAAATGTGCGATGGGTTTTGTTGGGTGCTTGTTGTGCCGTCTCCAAAATCCCATAGCCATTCTGTAATTGTGCTGTTGATGGCAGTAGTTAAATCAGTAAACTGCACTGGTAGCGGAAAGCAACCGGTGGTAACCGAAGCCGCATAATTTACAACAGGTGTAGCATAAATAGTAATGTAATTCAGTTTTACTACAGAGTCGCTGCCACTGGCATTGGTAGCCACCAATTTTACAGTATAGGTGCCGGGGTCTAAATAAGTAGCTGCCGGATTTTTTACAAATGAAATAGTGCCATTGCCCAAATCCCACCGCCACGAAGTGGGGTTGCCGGTACTTTCATCTCTAAAACGGATAAGTGTGGGTGCACAGCCCTTTGTTGTATCTGCACTAAACGCAGCCACAGGTTGCGCCACGGCAATAACAGCCGCATGCAGCAGCACTACTAGTAAAAGCAGTTGTATGATGATAGCCAGGCTCCGCTTCATCTGATATTGGTTAAAGCTAAATTATGCAAGGCTGTAAATTAATTTTTTTTGCCGGCTTTCAGAAATCAAATGTGCATTTAGTGCAGGTATTTATAATTTGGTAACAGGCAGTAGTGCATGGCCAGGCATTTGTTGCGTCGCACACGTATGCTGAAGTGTGCGACGCAACGATGATGCTATGAAAAACAGTAGCTGGCTACCCCCTCATTTCTTTATATGCATTAATCAGTCCATTGGTAGAACTATCGTGAGACGTGATAGCAGCACCGCTTTGCAGCTCTGGCAAAATTTTATTAGCAAGTTGTTTACCCAGCTCAACACCCCATTGGTCAAAACTGTAAATATTCCAGATAACGCCCTGCACAAAAATCTTATGCTCATACATTGCAATTAACTGGCCCAAGGTAAAAGGTGTTATTTGCTTTACTAAAATTGAATTGGTGGGTCTGTTACCTTCAAAAACTTTATGTGGGGCCAGTGTGGCCACCTGTGCAGCATTCATACCGGCATTTTCTAATTCTGCAGTGGCTGCTGCTAAAGTTTTTCCATTCATCAACGCTTCTGTTTGCGCAAAAAAATTACTTAACAATTTTGGATGATGATCGCTTAACGGATTATGACTGATAGCCGGCGCTATAAAATCGGCTGGTATTAATAAAGTGCCCTGATGTATTAACTGGTAAAATGCATGTTGCCCGTTTGTACCCGGCTCGCCCCAAATAACTGGGCCCGTGGCATAGGTAACTGGCTTGCCATTTCTATCTACATACTTTCCGTTACTTTCCATATTGCCCTGCTGAAAATAGGCGGCAAACCGATGCAGGTATTGGTCGTATGGCAATATCACTTCACTTTGTGCATTAAAAAAATTGGTGTACCACAACCCTATTAATGCCATTAATACCGGTATGTTGCGGGCTGCAGGCTCATGGGCAAAATGTTTATCGGCTGCATGCGCTCCTTTTAGTAACTGCTCAAAATTATTGTAGCCAATAGTTAATGCAATAGATAATCCGATAGCACTCCACAATGAGTAACGGCCGCCTACCCAGTCCCAAAACTCAAACATATTAGCTTTGTCTATACCAAATGCTGTTACTGCTTTTTCATTAGTAGATAATGCCACAAAATGTTTGGCAATATGCGTTTCTTCTTTTGCAGTGGCTAAAAACCAAGCACGGGCACTGTGTGCGTTCGTCATGGTTTCTTGTGTGGTAAAAGTTTTAGAAGCCACTA
>REAR01000150.1 GCA_004295245.1 Sphingobacteriales bacterium
GGTGGCGCGGCACATTTACCCGGCATGGTGGCTTCTATTACGTCGCTGCCGGTAATTGGGGTGCCTATTAAATCTTCCAACTCAATTGATGGGTGGGATTCGGTGCTGTCTATTTTACAAATGCCCAATGGCATACCCGTTGCCACAGTTGCTTTAAATGCTGCAAAAAATGCGGGTATATTAGCTGCATCTATTGTGGGTACTTTTAATAATGAAGTTGCCAATACCGTAACTGATTATAAAAAGCACTTAGAAGCTGAAGTGCTGCTGAAAGTAGAAAAATTAAAAACAGAAGGCTGGGAAAATAAGTTTGATTAAACCATTTACATGAAACTGGAACTGCTGGATTTTAAAGAACTGGACAAATTCCCTTCTGGGTCTGGACTGGAATTTTACGACAACCAACTATACATTGTAGGAGACGATGCTAAAACCATTTTAGTAACCAACAAAAAATGGAAAAAGCGGGATAGCATTGTTTTGTTTGAACACGAGGAGGCACGCATTCCTAAAAAACAAAAGGCCGACCTGGAGGCCACCACACTTATTGATTGGAATAACGAACCACACCTGTTAATTATAGGCTCTGGCTCTAAAGAAAAAAGAAATAGTGCGTTAACGCTTAGCCTTAGCAACAAAACAATTACCCACTACAATATTGCCGATTTTTATAACCGCCTGCCCGGTGCTGGTATTGCTGAAGTTAATATTGAAGGCGCTGCCGCTGTTAACGATTATCTGGTATTAGCAAACCGTGGTAATAAAACCAACCCCGATAACCATTTACTGGTAACCAATACCAGTTTCTTAACCAACCCAGACACGGCGCCGTTGCAATTATATAAAATAGCGTTGCCAGAAGATAATGGCCCAATGGGCATATCTGGTATTACGTATTCAGCTTACCAGGAACAATTATTGTTTACTACTTCTACAGAAGATACTGCCAACGCCTACGATGATGGTACCATTGGCAAAAGCTATCTGGGTATTGTAAACAATGCTTACCGTAAAATTGGCAGAGAAAAAAGAATAAAGGCAAATGAACTGATAGATTTATCAGATGTCGATAAACAGTTCAAAGGCTTTAAAATAGAATCGGTAGCCATACAAAGCGAACGTAATAACAGCATGAAGCTGCACCTGGTGGCCGATAATGATACCGGTAACACCTATTTATTTAAAGTGTTGCTGAAGTTTTAATGCAGTTTCTCCATCAGCACCTGTACCACTTCTGGTGTTTGCTGGCGCATCACCTGTTTATAGCCTTGTGTTAATTGTTGCAACAACGCTTCCTGGTAGTGGCGTATGGTTAACAGGGTTAAGCCTTTTTCTACCTGTACCTCAAATAAGCTGGCAGCAGCCAGTGCCAGTTTTTCAATCTTGTCTTCACGGTCGTCTAGGCAAAGTGCCAAACTAACTGCACCCGTTTGCAGCAGGTTGGGTTTTATTTTTAAACTGCCCAGCATTTGATACAATTGGCTTAAAGGTTCTTCTCCAATAAAAGAAAAATCTTGTGTGTGCAGGTGCAACAACACCTGCTTTTCTTTTAAAACAATAATTGGCGGCAATTGCCGCAGCAACTGGTTGTGTATAATAGTGCCTTTCAGTGCAGGGTCTAAAAAGCATTTCACCTGTAGCGGAATACTTTTGTTTTGCAAAGGCTTAATGGTTTTAGGGTGTATTACCTGTGCGCCATAGTAGGCCATTTCAATTACCTCATCATAATTCAGCTCTTGTATGGGCTGTGCATCGGCAAACTGTTTAGGGTCGGCATTCATTACGGCTGCCACATCTTTCCAAATAGTAAGGCTGTTAGCAGCTAATAAATTGGCAAAAATAGCGGCCGAGTAATCGCTGCCCTCACGGCCAAGTGTGGTGCTTTCATTTTCATCGGTGGCACCAATAAAACCCTGTGTAAGCACAATACCTGCTTCGTTAAAGGCAGGCAATACCAGCTGCTTTACTTTTTCAGCAGTCATGTTCCAGTCAATACCCGCATCTCTAAAGTTATCATCGGTTCTAAAAATATCTCTTACATCCAGCCATTTATTAACAAGGCCCACTTCGTTTAGGTAGTGGCTTACAATGGCCGTACTCAGCAATTCGCCGCAGCAAACCACCTGGTCGTAATAGTAATCGTATTCCTGCACCGGTTTATCGTGCAGCAGCCATTCCACTTCGGTAAAAAAATCAGATAGTTGTGCTACGCAGGCAAGGTAGTTATGTACCAGCAGGTATTTAGCCGTAGTAAGGTGTTGTTGTTTTACCAGTTCAAACAATTGCAGGGCCTCTTCTTGTTTGTTATTAGAAAAAGCAGTAGCCACTTTTTCTAAGGCGTTGGTGGTTTTGCCCATGGCCGAAATAACCACTAAAATTTTTTCAGCACTGTTTTGTTGTAAAATAGCTGCCACGTTTTTAATTCTCTCCACGCTATTAACACTGGCACCACCAAATTTAAACACCTGCATACTAATAATTTATTTTGCGGGCAAAGATACGGGTTGAAGTTTTGTTAACCAGCATTGGTAAGCGGGTGGGGCCGTGGTTGCGTCGCACACTTTAGCTGCAACGCTTCGAGGAACGAGTAGCTGTTGCACTGCATCCCGGCTTTAGCAAGACTACAGCGGTAATACTATAATTAGCAGTTTTTTTTACACCCATTTGCGCTAAAAGCTACAACAACCAACAGCGTAAGCAAAGCCGAACGCTGAGTTACTTAATTTTATAGTTGTTTACAAACTACGGAGAGTAGGGGGAAAAGGAATGTTTCGTGGAGACACGAACCATGGCATTAGCCTTGTGTTAAATACTCCTGGATAATTTGTTCTTTTAAGTTCATAAAATGGTTGATTTGTAGTCAACCTATTTCAGGACGAGACAATTCAAGTAGTCCGTATTTTCTTTGTGCCTTCTTTGTGAAACTTTGTGTAACAACTTTTATGGATTTCACTGCGCTGTACAAAGGTTATCTCACCCTCTGATAAACTCAGGGTGGTATTATATAATGCGGAGCAACTACAAACCACAAACTCACTCCGCTCAATATTGCGTTGCCGTACAAGAGTGCCCCGAAAGCTGAGCACAAATCCAATCGGGGTTTTCAACTAGCAAGGCTGCTGCCATAATATACAAATGCCGGTTACATAAATATAACCGGCATATAAATAGGGTTGTTATTTTATTGCAGGGTAAACCGTGCCGAAAGGCCAAAGGCATCGGGCACAAAATTTATTTTAGGCAATATGTCCAGTTCGGGTTTCCAGTCTAAGGGGGATGTTGGCAAACTTATAATCTAAACCCACCACACCCTGCGGCCCTAAATAAGTGTTGCTGTTTTGAAAACCTATATAACCACCGCCGCCATAATACCATTGCAACCCGCCGGTGGCATTTAACTGCTTATGTATTTCGTACAGGCCGCCAATGCCAAAGCGCTGGCCAAAAGATACCAATCCTTCTATGGCTTTGCCATCGCTCATCATATACTTTACAGAAACGGCATTGCTGATGGTGGGGGTGGCATTGCTAAGGCGCAGCCCCAGACCTAATTTGTAATCTTGTTGCTCTTGTGCGTTTACGGTAATGGTTGCAGTTAATAGCACTGCCAGGGTTAGAAGCTTAAATTTCATAACTGAAAATGTTTGTAATAGCAGAACGAAAATAATGCCAACAGCGGTTGCAAGGGCTGATAAAAACGTGTTAAAGGTTTTTGGGTACGGGCAATGCACGCAAATAAATAAAGCCTGTAATGATAGCCATAAAGGAAGCAATAAGTACAGCTATCTTACCCGCATCTTGCCAGGCGGCATTGTTATATGCCAGCATGGTTATAAAAACAGACATGGTAAAACCAATGCCTGCCAGTATACCCATGCCTATAAATTGCGGCCAGTTGCTGCCGGCTGGCTTTTGTGCCAGCTTTAAACGTACCAGCAACCACGATATGCCGGTGATGCCAATGGGTTTGCCTGCAACTAAACCCACAATAATACCCCAGCTGAGTGTGCTGTTAATGGTGCTGCCTATATTGGCGGGTATAATAATGGCGGTATTGGCCAATGCAAAAAGCGGTAGTATAATAAAGTTTACGGGATCGTGCAGGGCATGCTCGTATTTAGGTAAGCGGCTTACGGGTATAAACATGGCCAGTATTACACCGGCAATGGTGGCGTGTATGCCAGAGTTGTACACGCAATACCATAGGGCAATTGCGATACCTATAAACAAGATGGGGTGGTATATTTTATAACGTTGCATTATAACCAGCAGCGCTATAATACCAGCACTGAGCAACAGGTAGGTGGTGCTGAGTGCGCCGCTGTAGAATAGTGCAATTACAAGAATAGCCCCAAGATCATCAATAATAGCAAGGGCCATTAAAAATATTTTAAGTGCAAACGGAAAGCGCTTGCCTAACAGCGATGCCACGCCCAAAGAAAATGCAATATCTGTTGCCATGGGTATGCCCCAGCCACCGGCATAGGGTGTTTTATTATTAAAGGCTATAAAAAACAATGCTGGCACCAGCATGCCACCCATAGCAGCGGCGCAAGGCAATATGGCTTGTTTAAAACTGCTCAGCTCTCCGCTTACCAGCTCTCTTTTAATTTCCATACCTACCAGCAGAAAAAAGAAGAACATGAGGCCATCGTTTATCCAATGCAGGGCGGTATGGGGCAGTAGTAACCACGCCGGGTAATGAAATGAGTTGTTTATTAAACTGAAATAATCAGTACTATAGCTGGTATTGGCTATTATTAAAGAAATAAAAGTACAGGCCAGCAATACAATGCCTACAGCACGGCTGTCTTGTATAAACTCTTGTATGGGGTTTACAATTTTTTTTACCAGTTTTAACAGTGGCGCCATGCTGCTAAGATAAACTAAAGCGCTTTACTGGTTTACCGGGTTTTCAAACAATTCGTATTTTGTTTTGGGGCGTTTTGTTTCCTGCCAGTTAAAGTTGCGTAGTTGCTTTTTATCTTCTGGCAATTGTTGCACCGGATACATCGTGCCGGTAACCTCACTGCGAAAAATTACTTTTTGCAGTTCTTTATCTGCAAAAGTCATGTCTATTATATCTGCAGTGGCACTGTTTACACCTACCAGCGCATCGTCTTCATCTTTTATATAATATACACTTTGAGCCGGCGAGCCCTTGGCCCTGAAGTAATCTATATTTCCATCTTTAAAATAACCATTGAGGGTGCGGCCGGCTATCTGATTAAACATTTTTTCGCCACTTTTATTAATGGCAATGGCATTTTCATTTACAAATAAACGGTCGGCTTTTTGGTTTTTGGTAAACAGGTAAATGGTATCTCCGGTAACCTGGTTGCCGGTGGCCCACACAATGGGGTTAGTAAATAACCGAAATACCGAATCTTTAGCCGAGTAAAACATACTGTCGCACACGGCCTGCAATGAATCTGAAAAGATGCGCACATGATGAAAGCCCTGAAAAAAACGAATGTCTGCCGTGTCTTTGGTGTTTACCACCGTTACATTTTTAATAGTATCTCTTACCAGTTCTGTATAGGCGCTGTCTTTTAAATCGGCTATGCGGGCAGAGTACAAGGTATCTGCTGTTATATAAATTGAATCTTCGTTTTGCTTTATAATCATTAATGGGTTGCGGGTGGCCAAAAAAGTATTCGTCTTGCTGTTAGAATACATTTCATTGGCAATTACAGAAATGTTTTGAGCACTGTCTTTATACACGGCATTACCTCGTATTACTGTTTGTCCGGTGGCATCGTCTGAGTTTATTTCGTCGCCGGTTACATACACGCCTTTATTATCTTTTATAACCGGGCGTTTGCCAAAGCGGGCAATTTTATTGCGCATATCATAATAACCTTCGCTGGTTTCTATGGTGCGGCCGCTGCTGTCTTTAATATAGGTTTTGGTAATAAAAGTAGCCAGTCCGGCGCTGGTATTATACAGCAGGCTATCCGTATCTAAATTGTATTGCGGATCTCGCAGCTTTACATCTTTTTTAAAATAGGCATCTTTTAAATCGGCATAGTAGGTAGCTTCTTTGCTGGTTAAAACGGTTTTTCCATCCACCACTTTACCGCCGTTTTTATAAGTGCCAATTTTATATTGGGTATCGTATTCCAATTCTTCGGTGGTCAATACGCCTTTGCCATCGGTCATTCTTACTTTCTTTTTAAGGGTGGCAATTTTAGTATCCATATGGTAAATAAGATACTGAGCATAGGTATGCACACTGTCGCTATCATTAATATGGATGTTGCCAAAGGCTTCCATTATTTTACCATTGCGGTTAATAACGGCACTATCGCAAAAAAACAAAGTATTGTCCTGCTTCAGGCGCACATGGCCGGCCACCATTAATAATTCGGTAGCCGAATCAATTTTTTGAGAACGCAGTCGGTCGCTGTGCAAAAGGTCTATAATACTTACGGTATCCGTAGCGGGTGTAAGCAGGGTAGTATCCTGCGCCTGCAATTGAAAGCTTAAAAAAAACAGAAAGAGGCTAACGTAAATTTTTTGCATTATTTCTTCTTTTGCTGCAAAGGCACCTGCGTGCTGTCGTCTTGTAACGGCGCAGCCAGCGGGGAGCTTTTATCTTTTTTACCAAACACACTTACGTTTACATAGCGTTTGGGGTGTGTTCTAAAATCATCCAGCAAAATATTTAATTTGTAGGTAGTGCTTTCTAAATTTTTATACAATTTGGTATCATTTAACAGTAAACCTACCGAACCATCTTTGCTGTTAGCCTTAGCCACCAAACCATTTAGCTGGGTAATGGTGGTTTGTAAACTGCTGATGGTTTCTTCCAGTTTGGCATTGGCCAGTTTGCCGGTTGCTTTTTCTACATTGGCCAGTGTGGCATTAATCTTATCGTTATTGTTTGCCAGGTTACCGGTAATGGTGTTTACATTGTTCAGCGATTTTGAAAGAGCGCTGTTTTGTGCATCCATCAGCACTTGTAAATCGGTACTGCTTTTGGTTAGGTTGGCAACAATTTTATGAAAATTGTTTTTGGTGCCGGGGTCAAAATAAGTACCCACCACTTCTAATAAAGAATCTAAAGAACGCAATGTGCCATTTACATTGGCCAGCGCAGGATTTAATGTAGCTTTTACTTCATCCATCAAGCCAATAGCGTTTTTGGCTAAAAGCGTATCGCCATTTTTTACAAACTCAGGCGTGGTGCCCAGTGTTATAGTAACGGTAGCATCGCCCAGCGGAGAGCTTTTAACAGAAGTAAAAGAGTTGGTGGGTATATTAATGTCTTTATTTAAATTAATAGTAACCACAATGCCATCGCCCAGGTTAGCCGATTTTTCTTTTATATCGCTTACCTTACCCACCTGCAGCCCATTAATAGTAACCGGTGTGCTTATCATTAAACCTTCTACGCGGTTGAAAACAGTATGAATTTCTGGATTGGCTTTGCTAAGAATATTTTTGCCTTTCAGATAATTAAAGCCAAGAATTAAAAGGGTAATAGAAATGGCTGTTAAGGCCCCCACTTTGGTTTCATTAGAAACTTTCATTACATCAGTTTTGTTTCAGAATAGGTATAACCGTAGTTATTGGCAAATGTAGTAAAACTTTGTGCAGCAACTACTTTGACGGTATAAAAACGCAGGCCCGCCGTATTTATTTGCAGTTGCTTAACCTTTTAAATAATGGGGTGGTAACTGGCTGCAGGGCTATGTGGAGCCGTGGTTGCGTCGCACTCTTCAGCTATTGGTGCTTTGTGCAACTGTTTCGGTTAAAGATTGCTGCATACAGCGCTGCCGTTGAACGGAGCGTCGCCACGCGGGATGCACAAAGCGGTGTGGCTGGGTTCAAAAAGTTTACATGGTTTCCAGTACGGCTTCCAGCCGGTCAAAATTTTCTTCGTTAGAAGGCACTACAATCTGTTGCAATTTCTGGCGGGTGCTTTCGGTATCAAAAATCATGGTAAAGGTTAGCAGGGTGGCGTTGTCTCCTGCTTTTTCAAAACTGGCCACCACCTGAAAAACCGGCGGCGTAATATGATTGAACACTATTTTGCGCAGGGGTGCAATGGTTACAAATTGAGATTCGTTGTCGTAGTTTTTTCCATCGGGGCCATGCATAATAAAACGCCAGTAGCCTCCAGGCTCTAAATGAAACTCGTTAAACGTATTGGTAAATCCTTTGGGGCCCCACCATTTTTTTAAAAGGCTGGGGGTGGTCCATGCCTTGTAAACTTGTACCAATGGTTTTTGTATTTGCCGGGTTGAAACAATGACCCGTGCAGGTGCGGGGTTGGTTATTTCTGCTAATTGCATCTGAAGGATATTTACACTACAAGTTAGTTTATTTTTTTGCAGCTTTTGCGATTGCTTTTTCTTTATTGCGTGTTAGTTGGTGTTTTACCATACGGGTTATAAGTGTTTTTGGCAGGGGCTTGTCTAACGGAAACTGCACAGAGCCGCGGCCTGTTTTATAAACCGATAAAGCTTTTTCAAAACTTTTATCACCAGTGGGTGCGGGGTAAAAACCAATATGACTTTTATAACCGGCATAACAAACCAAAATACCCTCTTGCAAAAAACAGGGCATGGCATACTTTATTGCTTCTGTGGCCTTGGGTGCGGCGGCTTGTATAATACTGCGCATTTGTTGCAGTAATGCCTGTACCTGTTTAGGAAAATTTTTTATATAAGCATCGGTAGAAATGGGGTGTGGGGCTGCCATGTGATTACATTTATTAATACTAAAATATGAATTTTGTTTTTGTACCAAATCTTATAACAACCTATCCAGCACCCCTTTTCGTTTTACTAAATTTTTATAATCCCATTGTGTGGCTATGCTTTTTTTTAGCCAGCGCTTCAGGTCTTTAATATTTATATCTGTTACTGTTTTATAATGGCACTCGGCTGCTTTAAAACTTCCTTCGGGTAATAACCCTTCTTCATCAAAAGACTGGCCGCTCCAAAAAAGAAGGCGGATGCCGTCTTTCTGTTTGCTATAGCCCACAATGGGGTTACCATCAATAAACCAAACGGGGTGGCGGTGCCATATTTTATGTGTTGCTTTTGGGAGGGCCTTGCAAATTTCCTGGTACAGCGTGTTGCAAATGGCAGCATCTGCAGCAGCAAGGGCATTTTGGTAAGCATGTATTTCTTTATTCATAATAGGGCTAAATAGTGCGGGTTTGCCAATTAAAAAACACAGCTATTAAAATTAATTTAAAAAGACAATTAAAAGGCTGCACCTGGTTTTAAAAAAATGGTTGCCACTGCAGTTTTTTAGTGTAACCGGCAATAGTGCTTTGTGCAGCAGCCGTTGCCGGTTACAAACCCCGATAGGATTTGTGCATAGCTATAGGGGTACATTGCAGCAGCAACACATTACTATGGGTGATTAGTAGGGATGATAGAACGGTAAAAACAATTTATTGCCTTAAAGTTGCCCGGGGCTAAAGAAACAAACCGTATTGTTATACAAACGTAGAAAGTTATAACACTATACTATATAAAAATTGGTGTGCTTATTTTTTTTGCAGCCATTAATTACCTGCAATGGCTACGTTGCTGCATCAGCATAAATGTTAAGAGCAATTATTTAAAAACTAAAATATTGCATGTGAATGATGCAATATAAAAATTAAGTAACAAGCTATTTATGATAGTATTTAAACACTAGTTCTTTTGCTTCTTCATTTCTTTTAAGGCCAGTAAAAAGCCTACTGCAAATAATAGCGTAATGAAGCAAGCAAAATATGGAATTAACTCAGTCATTTTTTTTGTTGTTTATAAGTTTTAAATATATGCCGAAGGCTAATATGGATGGAACCCAAATGCCAATAAATATGGCAGCCATCGCTTCTCCCTTAAAGTATAATACTTCTGAAAAAACAAGAGAAAGAAAAGCTGCAATGAATAATATTTTATCTGTAGCAGTAAACTTTTGAAACATGATTTTTTTCTTTTAAAAAGTAAAATAATTAAAAACGAATCTAGATGTTTTAAACGACTCTGCTCATACTTTTTCTGAACCATTTTGCCCCGGCATTTTAAAAACAAACTGATGAAGTATTAGCGTTAAAGCTGTAGTAAAGATTATACAAAAACTACTATGCAGCTTTTTTAACTGTTTGCAGGCAATTGATAATTATTAGTTGTTGCCGGTTTCAACAGGCTTTTTTTAAACAGGTATTTTGCCAATCAGGCATGGTGTTTATCAAGAGAATATATGAGTGTAAATGAAGCTTGAAAGGTTGTTGCGCTAAGTCTCCAATAGAAAGAAAAGATTGCAGATTTTTTGTTGCCGTGCTAAATACTTTTTACCGAAGCAAAAACATACTTATTTTTCAGTTTGCTGTTTAATATGTTCTAATACTCTGTTGTGAATTTTATGCACAATATAATCGCTCCATATTGTCCAATAAAAATCTGGTTTAATTTTATTTATATACCAGGTGGTGCCTTCTAATAAAGTATTCCCGTTTGCAAGTTTTGTTAATTTAAATTGCCCTTTCTTTGAAACCCAATACCCATGTAAATGGGTGGGGTGAATATCATAAAAACTAATTTCCTTCATTGGCGCAGGTTGTTCATTCACTGAAAACTGTAAAGTGTTCGGTGAATCCCAAACAGTTATTGGCTCAACAAAGCAACCTGTTGTAAAATTGCAATATCTTATTGCTCCAACCCCTTTTCCTGTTATGGTAGCATTAATTGGGTAGGCAATGCCTGTTTTAAAAATAAATTCGTTCGGTTCTTTTAATTGAGGAAATTCAATTACATTTCGACATTAATGCTGGTACGGAGGATGAAAGCAGTATAATTATTGTTGGAGTTTTAGCACTAATTTTATTTTTTGTCAATAGTTGTCCAGCTAAAAACCCTAAATAGGTAAATAATAGCCCAATTGGAAATGCCATAAGCAAACAGATGAGGCCTTCCCATGCAAAGAAAAGGAGACCACAACTAAAAACAAAAAGTGTAAAATAAGCATTGTTCCGTAATGCTTTTCTTTGAACTGAATTATTATAGGATAAAATTAAGGTGGAAGTAGCACCCATCACAAAAGGAAGCCAAACGAAAAGCCCGAGAGAATAGTTTCTATAAATATTTGTTGCTAAAAAGGACAGTGCCCAGCCAAGTATGCAGGGTATCAGTACGGATATTATCCTTTGTTTACTTGCTTTCATGGCTATTAATTTTGTGTTGTACTTTTGTTGCGTGTTTGTTGAACTCAAACCCATACTTTTTCAATAAGGCAACAGGGGTATTTTTAGTGATACCTTCTTTGGGTATTTTACTGATACACGGTTATTATTTAAGCTCGGAAAGTATTATTTTTTTTTGCTTAAATGTATTTATCATTGCTTTATTTCTAACTGTTGAATCGGTGCTATGTATCAGATCAAAGTACTCAACTGGTACAACTTGCCAGGACAACCCATATTTATCTTTACACCACCCACAAGGGCCTTCTTCGCCGCCATTTTTTGTGAGTGCATCCCAGTAATAGTCAACTTCGGTTTGGTCTTTGCAATTAATTACAAGCGATATGGCTTCATTAAACTTAAATAATGGGCCGGCGGCCAATATGCTAAATTCCATGCCTTGCAATTCTAAGACAGCTGTTTCAAAATATCCCGGGTCGTTTAATCCTTCTTGCTTGGGCATGTTTTTAAACTGACGGTAGTCTTTTAATTTGCCCTCTTTAAAAATGGATAAATAATAATCTGCAACCGCTTTCGCATCCTTCTCAACCCAGAGGCAGGGGGTAATTTTTTGAGCAATCTTAGTTGTATGGGTTTTGCTGGTATCGTTGGCCATATTGGTTTGATTGCTTGAGCCCTGCGCTTTATCTGGCTGATTGGAACAGGAGATTGTGAAACTAAAAACAATTGTTGCAAGCAGCAGTAGTTGTATTGGTTTCATTTTTTGTTTAGTTTGTTAATGGATGCTACGATTTATATATTGTGTACCCCGGGTTTGGCGCAGCTAACCCGTTTTTGTATAAAACGATATTACGATTTTGTAAGGAGATAGAAAAGTTGTTGTACAGTGGGCACAAAGAAAAATGAGGTTATATAAAAAAATTAATAAGGCCCACACCTTTACATAAAAGCACCATCAAATTACTACCGTACAAGTGTGCGACGCAACGGCTGTTGATTGAAGCACTGCCGCTGGTATCAACCCTTTAAAACCGCTCATAAAGTTGCCGGTATTTTTTTAGGGCATTTGCCTATCTTCAGTAATTCAGTTACTAAAACCAAAATTAACATGAGAAGACCCGCTTGTTTACACAGGTTGCGCCATGCAACACTGTTATTAATGCTACTTGCATCGGCCCGCTTGCAGGCACAGGAAACATTTCCGGTGAATGGTGTGGCCGACCCCCGCGATAAAGCCGTGGCTTTTACCAACGCCACCATTGTGAAAGATGCACAAAACACTATTGCCAATGCCACCCTTGTAATAAGAGATGGTAAGATTGTGGCCGTGGGTGCTGCTGTGGCTGTGCCCAAAGATGCACAGGTGGTGGATTGCAAAGGCAAATTTATTTATCCTTCTTTTATTGATGCATACAGCGACTATGGCATTACAGCCCCGCAACGCCAGCAGGGTAGTGGCTTTAATTTTTTTGCTGGTCAGTTTAACAGCAACCAGAAAGGTGCTTATGGCTGGAACCAGGCCATACGTACAGATATTAATGCGGTTGCCATTTTTGCTGCTGATGATGCAAAAGCAAAGCCATTGCGTGACCTTGGTTTTGGTGCGGTGCTAACCCATCAAAAAGATGGTATTGCCCGTGGCACCGGCGCCGTGGTTACATTGGCTAATAAAAAAGAGAACCTGGTTGTGTTAAAAGATAAAGCCAGTGCGCATTACTCATTTAATAAAGGCGTATCTACACAAAGCTACCCCAACAGCATGATGGGGTATGTGGCGGTATTGCGTCAGAATTTTTTAGATGCACAATGGTATAAAAATAATGCTGCTGCAGAAGGTGTAAACCTATCATTAAAATATTTTAATGAGCAGCAAGGGTTGGCTCAAATTTTTGAAGCAGGCGATAAATGGACGGATATACGTGCTGACAGGATTGGAGATGAATTTGGTGTGCAGTATATTATTAAAGGTGGTACCAACGAGTATCAGCGAATAAATGAAGTGGCAGCTACCAAGGCTAGTTTTATTTTGCCCCTTAGCTTTCCGCAGGCGATGGATGTAGAAGACCCTAATGATGCACGTTTTGTATCGCTGGCCGATATGAAGCATTGGGAAATGGCACCGGGCAACCTGGCTGCGTTTGAAAAAGCCAATATTAATTTTTGTATTACTACGGCCGATTTAAGAGATGTAAAACAATTTACGGCCAACCTGCGCAAAGCCATTGATTTTGGTTTAAGCGAAACAAAGGCGATGGAAGCCTTAACAAAAACACCCGCTACCATGTTGGGTGTGTATGATAAAGTGGGTAGTCTGGATGCTGGTAAACTGGCCAATTTCATCATCAGCTCCGGTTCTCCGTTTAATGAAAAGACAATTATCTACCAAAACTGGATACAGGGAGAAAAGTATGGTGTTAATGAAACAGCCTGGAACGATATTAAAGGCAACTATACTTTAACTGTTACATTAAACGACAATAGTAAAACATATACAGTGGATGTTAAAAGTAGCAGTATGGCCAATATAATTGCTGCAGATACGGTGGTGGCAAAGTTTAGTCACGATGGTAAAATGGTGAAACTAAGCTTTACCGATGGCAAACGTTCTAAAAACAATTTACGCCTGAGTGGGGTAGACAATGGTAGTAATGAGTGGAGTGGCACAGGCGCTGATTCTGCCGGTAATAAATTTTTATGGATAGCAAAAATGAATAGTGCAGGGGTTGCTAAAATAGATTCTATCAGAAAGAAAGAAGCTCCAAGAACTGGTAAACTTACTTACCCTTTTAACGGGTATGGTTTTGAAGAACAGCCAAAACAAGAAACTATTTTAATTAAGAATGCCACTGTTTGGACGAATGAAAAAGAAGGGAAGATTGAAGGAGCCGATGTATTGGTAAAGAATGGTAAAATCGTACAGGTTGGTAAAAACCTGAGCGACGCTACCGCCAAAGTAATTGATGGCACGGGCAAACATTTAACACCCGGTGTTATTGATGAGCACTCGCATATTGCAGCGTTCTCTATAAACGAAGGCGCACAATCTGTAACAGCTGAAGTTAGAATAAGTGATAACCTGAACCCGGAAGATATTAATATTTACCGCCAGTTAAGCGGTGGTGTTACTTCTTCTCACATATTACATGGCTCTGCCAATACTATTGGCGGACAAACCCAATTAATTAAACTGCGCTGGGGTACTAATGATGAGGGGTTGAAGTTTCAGGGATGGCCCGGCTATATAAAATTTGCATTAGGCGAAAATGTGAAGCGTTCTTCTAACACACAAGGCAATACCCGTTTCCCCGATACACGTATGGGTGTGCAGCAGGTATTAGTGGATGCTTTTACCCGTGCCAGCGATTATCAAAAGCAAATGAAAGGAGCTAATGGTAAAAACGTAAGAAGAGATTTAGAGCTGGATGCACTGGTAGAAATAATGAATAAGCAACGCTTTATTACCTGCCACTCTTATGTGCAAAGTGAGATTACACAGATAATGAGAGTGGCTGAGCAATTTGGTTTTCGCATAAACACCTTTACACATATTTTGGAAGGCTTTAAAGTGGCCGATAAAATGAAAGAGCATGGTGCTAATGCTTCTACCTTCTCAGATTGGTGGGGGTATAAAATGGAAGTACAGGATGCCATTCCGTACAACCCGGCAATTATGGCTAAAGTAGGATTGAATGTGGCCATAAATTCTGATGATGCAGAAATGGCCCGTCGCTTAAACCAGGAAGCTGCCAAGAGTATTAAGTATGGTGGCATGAGCGAAGAAGATGCTTTAAAGATGGTTACTTTAAACCCTGCTAAAATGTTGCGGGTAGATGATAAAGTAGGAAGTATTAAAGCAGGTAAAGATGCTGATTTGGTGTTGTGGAGCGATAACCCGGTAAGCATTTATGCAAAGGCAGAAAAAACAATTGTTGATGGTATTGTTTATTTTGACCGTGACCGTGATTTGCAATTGCGTAAAAAAATTGCTGAAGAAAGAAATCGCCTGTCACAAAAAATGATGGGGGAAAAGCGGGCTGGTTTCCCTATGGCACCTGCACAACCCAGTATGGAAATAATGCATAATTGCAGCGAGCACCAGCATAGCCATGGCTTACTGGTTATTGAAGGACAGGATTAATTGCTAACACCAAATTTTAAAAGATGAAAAAATTACTTTCTATAATAACCGGCTGTGCATTTGCCCTGCAATTACAAGCGCAGGATAATGTGTACCCTATGCCGGCACAAAAAGGTTTATTGTTTATTACCAATGGCACCGTGCATGTGGGCAATGGCCAGGTAATAGAAAATGCTACTATTAAAGTGATAAATGGAAAAATTGAACAGGTAGGCACCAATATTGCCATACCTATGGATGATGTAAAAGTGTTTAACGTAAAAGGTAAACATGTTTATCCCGGTTTAATTTTACCCAATACCAATTTAGGATTGGTAGAAACACCCACGGTAAGAGCTACTTCTGATGCAGTGGAATTAGGTGAGTACAATTCAAACATCCGTTCTATTGTAGCGTATAATACTGATTCTAAAATTACCAATACCCTGCGCTCAAACGGTATTTTGCTAGCAAGCGTAGTGCCAGAAGGGGGTATCATCAGTGGCTCTTCTTCTGTTGTGCAGTTAGATGCATGGAACTGGGAAGATGCTGCCTATAAAATGGATAACGGCATTCACTATAATATGCCACAGTTGTTTAACCGCCCTAACCCTTTTGCTGCATTTTTTGGTATTCAGCAACCGCAAGACCCTGTAAAAAGAGGGCTGGAGCAAATTGAACAAGTAAAACAATTCTTTCGCGAGGCAAAAGCGTATTTAGCAGAAAGCAACCATGCCGCTACCAATATTAAGTTTGAAGCATTGCGTGGCTTGTTTGATAAAAAGCAAAAACTGTTTATACACTGCGATCTCGTGAAAGAAATTTTAATTGCTGCAGACTTTGTAAAGGAGTTTGGTTTTGATGTGGTGCTGGTAGGTGCCAGTGAAAGCTGGCAGGTAGCCGGTTTAATTAAGCAACATAATATGGCAGTAATTATTAACCAGGCCCACAACCTGCCCACTATGATGGATGATGATATTGACCAGCCTTTTAAATTAGCAAGTGCCTTACAAAATGCCGGTGTGTTGTTTGCCATTAACGATGATGATGGTAATACACATAGCCGCAACCTGGCGTTTAATGCAGGTACTTATGCCACCTATGGTTTAACTAAAGAACAGGCTTTAAGTGCTATAACTTTAAACACCGCAAAAATTTTAGGCATTGCAGATAAAACAGGTTCAATAGAAGCGGGTAAAGATGCTAATATTGTTGTAAGCGAAGGCGATATTTTAGATATGCGCAGCAGCATTATTACACATGCATTCATACAGGGCCGTATGATTAGCCTGGATGATAAACACAAACAACTGAACGAACGCTACAAACATAAATATGGCATTAAGTAATTAGGTTGCATAGCAGCGATGAGCCGCCGCAAAAAATTAGCCGGTAAGTTTAAAAGCGTCGCTTTAGCTTACCGGCTTTTAGTTGTAGATTTTTTTTTATTGAGTCAGCCGCAGTGCTTCGTGGCAGCAGCCTTGCGTCGCACACTTGTGCCACACAAAACAAATGAACATTTTAGTGGCGCCTCACTTT
>REAR01000073.1 GCA_004295245.1 Sphingobacteriales bacterium
AAAAAGTAGGATAATGGGTTTATTAGAAGCAACACGTACACACGGAGATTTTGGATTAACCATTAAAGATGCCACCGGCAATAGTATGCAAATAGACATACCAATAGACCAGGGTGGAGAGGGCAAGGGCTTGCGCCCCATGCAAACTGTTTTAGCAGCCTTATGTGGTTGCAGCAGTGTAGATATTGTAAGCATTTTAAAAAAACAAAAACAAAACGTAACCAATTTTACGATTGTTGTGGATGGCAACCGTGAAGATGGTAAAGAACCATCGCTTTGGCAAAATATTTCATTGGTGTTTTCTTTAACCGGTATTATTGATGAAGCAAAAGCCTACCGTGCTGCCGAATTATCTGTAAACAAATATTGTTCTGTTGCAGAAACATTGCGCCGTGCCGGCGCGGCAATTACCTGGAAAGTAATTGTAAACGGCAACGAGGTTATAAAATAATTGCAGTAAAAAATTGAATGCACATGTCACAACAACAACAGCCACAAACACAAGCAATACGGTTACAAACACAAAAAACAGCGCAGATGGAACACTCTACGCCTTTGTTTTTAACCAGCAGTTTTACATACCACTCTGCAGAAGAAATGGCAAGTGCCTTTGCAGATGACAGCTTAGATATAAATATTTACAGCCGCTTTTCTAACCCCACTGTAGATGAGTTTATTAATAAAATAACTGCACTAGAAGGTGCTGAAGACGGTGTTGCTACCGGCACAGGTATGGCGGCAGTGTTCAGCACGTTTATGACTTTTCTATCAAAAGGAGATCATATTATTTCTGCTTCGGCTGTATTTGGTTCTACACATACCATATTAACCAAGTATTTACCTAAATGGGGGTTTGAGTTTTCTTATTTTGATATGAACCAACCAGAGACTATTGAAGCTTTAATAAAACCCAATACTAAAATACTTTATGTAGAAACGCCTTCTAACCCCGGGCTTGATATTATTGATTTAGAATATGTAGCTGCTATATGCAAAAAATATAAAGTGCTTTTTGTAGTAGACAATTGCTTTGCCACACCCGCCGTGCAACAACCTATTAAATGGGGTGCCGATTTGGTACTGCATTCTGCCACAAAATTTATTGATGGACAGGGCCGGGTGCTGGGTGGGGTGGTGGTAGGCCGTAAAGACTTAATTAAAGAATTGTATTTGTTTGTAAGAAACACGGGGCCCTCATTAAGCCCATTTAATGCATGGGTACTTAGTAAAAGTTTAGAAACATTGTATGTGCGTATGGACCGGCACGCAGAAAATGCATTGGAATTAGCCACACACTTACAAGGCCATGCAAAATTAAGTAGTGTAAAATATCCGATGCTACTTTCTCATCCGCAACATGCTATTGCTAAAAAACAAATGAGCAATGGCGGTGGCATAGTAACGTTTGAATTGAAAGGAGGCATTGAAAGCGGACGTACATTTTTAAATGCACTACAAATGCTGTCTATGACCAATAACCTGGGCGATAGCCGCAGTATTGCATCGCACCCTGCCAGCACTACGCATTCTAAATTATCCGATGCTGAAAGAGCTGCTGTGGGTATTACACCCGGCCTCATCCGAATATCGGTGGGGTTGGAACATATTAAAGACATCATTAAAGACATTGAACAGGCATTGGAAAAATGCTGATACTAATAAAAAAGCTCCTTATTAAAAGGAGCTTTTTTATTTACCAGTTACCCATTTGTTCAGATATCACACGTTCTGTACTGGCTGTATCAACTTTTTGTTCTTTCCATTTGGGGTTATACTTTACAAACCAAGAGAGCCACAGGGTTCTTGATAAGCGCATAAGCAAAGGTTGTATTACTACTAATAACACCGCATTAAAACCCAGCCAATAAAAAAAACGATTATCGTTTAAAGACATACCAATTATAACCCACCATGCAATAAACGAGGCCACACAAACAGCTACAGATATAGCATAACTTACATAACCCGTACCATAGTAAAAACCTACTTCAATTTCTGTAGGCTGCCCGCATTCAGGGCATTTTTCTTCCATTCGTACTGTGGTTTTTAACAGGTAGGCGTTTTTTTCTTTATAAATATAGCCCTGCCTGCAGCGGGGGCATTTGTTAGTAAGCACACTTAATAAGTAAGATGGCTTCTTGTTTTTTTCGGCGCCCATAGTTGATGAAATTTTGAATGGCGCAAATGTAACTTTTATTAGCAGAACCTTCGGTGCGAAATATCACGCACAATTTAACGGTCTAGCACCTTTTCCATTTGCATACTACGGCTACCTTTAATTAGTATGATGCTGTTTTGTGGTGCCTTAGCTTGTAACCATTGTTTAGCAGCTGTTGCGTTTTTTAAACTATGAAAAGAGTGTGGTATTTTTTCAAAATCGCCTCCTACTAATACAACATCTGTAAATTTTTGGTCTACTAGTAGGTTAATAATGCCTTGATGTTCAGCCATACTTTCATTGCCCAGTTCTGCCATTGCCCCCAATAACGCTATTTTAGTCTTCCCTTCCATACGGCCCAGGTTTTCTATGGCCAATCGCATGCTGCTTGGGTTGGCATTATAGGCATCTAATATTATTTTATTTGTTCCTTGTTCAATTAATTGGCTGCGGCTGTTTGAGGGGGTATATGCTTCAATGGTTTTTTTTATTGTTACATCAGGTATTTTGAAATAAGTACCAACAGTAGCAGCAACTAATACATTGGGCAAATTATAAGCACCTACCAACTGTGTTTTTATATTTTCTATGTTTACCCCTTTTGTCATTTTCACTTCCAGAAAGGGTTCGCTTTCTATTACATTCCCTTCTACATCTGCTGCTTCAGTTCCATACTTAATAATTGTATGAATACCCTTGCTCATTTGCTGCAGATAGTCATAATCCCACATTACAAAGGCGGCGCCATTGTTTGCTTTTAAATAAGCATATAACTCCCCTTTGCCTTTTCTTACTCCTTCTACTCCGCCAAAACCTTCTAAATGTGCTTTGCCGCAGTTGGTAATAATGCCATGTGTGGGCAATGTGTATGTGCAATAGCTTTCTATTTCTTTTTGGTGATTGGCCCCCATTTCTATTACAGCCATCTCTGCATCGGGCTTAATAGCAAGTAATGTTAGCGGCACCCCGATATGATTATTTAAATTACCCTGTGTGGTATACGTTTTATAAGTGCTGTTTAGCACTGCATACACCAATTCTTTTGTGGTGGTTTTACCATTGCTGCCGGTAATTGCTATAATGGGTATATTAAACTGTTTGCGGTGGTGTAATGCCAACAGTTGCAAGGTGGTTAATACATCTTGCACCAAAATGCATTGGCTGTTTACCTGGTACTCTGCTTCATCTATAATTGCGTATGCAGCCCCGGCGGCTACTGCCTGTGCAGCAAAAGCATTTCCATTAAAGCTGGGGCCTTTTAAAGCAAAAAAAAGATCGCCTTGTTTAAGTTTACGGGTATCTGTTTGCACAGAAGGGTATTGCCTGAAAACAGCATATAATTGCTCAATTGTCATGCTTCAAAATTAGCAGATTGATTGCAGAAAGTTTTCTGTTGTAAAAAAAATACCGGGCTGTTTGGTATGGCTGAAGAGTGCGACGCAACAACAGCCGAATAGTGTTTTGCAGCTGGTAACAAAAAAAGCCACTCTTTACAGAATGGCTTTTTTAAAATATTTAAATCTGATTATTTTTTACGTGAGTTCTGGCGGCGCACTTTGTAATCGATACCAGTTTTGCGGCCATTACCTTCTGGACTACCCACACGATCCATTGCGCAGCGGAAACCTACCGTACTGCTACTTTGAACTTCTTCTAAGAAGCGGCGGGTACCAGGGCTTAACCAATAAGCACGGTCGTTCCAGCTACCACCTTTAATTACACGAGACTGATCGCTGATTAAAGTGGTTAAACCATAACCATAGTTAACACCAGATACCAGGCTATCGCCATCCAGGTAATTAATAACATCTCCTTTTTGGTAGTTACGGCGCTTAGCACTTTCTTCATCTGTAATGTAGCGATTCTTAATACGACCTAAGCTATCTCTTTCTGCCTTACCAGTTGACATATCAACGGTTTCATATTTATTACCACGGAAAGAAGCAACATCATCCATATCTACCGGAGATAATGGACGGTAAACGTCGGCTGTCCACTCGTTTACGTTACCGCTCATGTTGTAAATACCAAAACCATTGGGAAAGAATGATTGAACAGGGGCCGTATAAACTGCACGGTCGTTTAAACCACCAGCTACACCCATGTTATCACCAGCACCCCGCTTAAAGTTTGCTAAGAAAGTACCTTGCCAGCTACCGCGGCGGGTATCTCTTAAGCCATTCACATTTTGGCTCCAGCTATAAACTTGTTTATTAGTAGTTAACTCTTCACCACGCTTGCCTTCTTTTTTACTAGGCTGCGGGTTTTGATTTACATAACCATAAGCAGCGTACTCCCACTCAGCTTCTGTTGGTAAACGGTAGCCAGGTAATAAAATACCATCTTCAAATGTTACTGATGTACGCGGTGTACCATTTGAATTTTTTAGTGGGTTCTTTTTAGACTTAGCCATGGTTCCCGGAGTGGGTTGATACTCGCCTAACAAGTAAGCTTTGGTATCAAAATTTTCCTGTCCAAGTCCGGTTAAGTTTTTTACAGAATTTTTATTGATATAGCCTCTTTTTAATAAGATGCCTTCATTTACGCGGTTGGTTCTCCAGGCGCAAAAATCATTGGCCTGCTTCCAGCTAACACCCACAACAGGGTAATAGTTGTAAGATGGGTGACGCAGGTAATATTCAACCAACGGTTCATTGTACGCTAATTCGCTTCTCCAAACCAAAGTATCTGGCAAAATAGCATCACGTACGGGTTGGTATTCATCACCTTCAAATACGCTGTTTACCCAATACATATATTCACGATAATGCACGTTAGCCACCTCTGTTTTATCAATGTAAAACGAGTTTACTGTTACACGACGGGGAATATTGTTGTGGTCTGCCATTACATCTTCTTCAGTAGCACCCATAGTAAAGGTACCGCCCTGAACAAATACTAGGCCCGGGCCTGTGCCCTGTTCTTTTTCTTTAGAAACCTGGTAACCACCCATGTTTTTATCATTGTAGTTCCAACCAGTTACTGAAGACGATTCTTTCTTTTTACCGCCAAATAGTTTACCATCTTTACAAGAGGCAAAGAGTACGGCGGAGGATACGAGGATTGTTAAGTTTTTCCAGTTCATAGTTCTAGCCATAAAAAGCCGGTTTTTAATATTGAAATAACGGGCTATTTCCTTTTATATTGTACAATCAATATAAAGGTTTCCACTAGCCGTTTCGCGAATATAGTAAGTTTGTGTTTTTACTACCGTATAAATACGTTAAAAAAGGGTTTAGGTTTCTTAAAGTCAAAAACTTACATAATACCAGCCGCATTACTCCGGGGCAACATTGTTGCGTCGCAATCCTTTCATGGGCAGTACAAAAATGGGGCATTGGTTTTGATATATCAGTTGCCAACTTTTAGCCGCTGCAGCAATTTCAAACCGGCAGCGCTCTTAGTATCAATTTCTTGTTCCTAACTTAGCAGTATGCACAAATGGCTGGCCACCTTACTATTATTATTATTATTTAAACTTGTACCGGCACAGCGTACCTATAAAAACGCATCAGTTCTGGCATCGGGCAACTGGTACCAGTTTAGTATTAAAGAAGCCGGTGTTTATAAAATAGATCTCGCCTTTCTTAACAAATTGGGCATTACCAATACGGCTATCCCCTCCGGTACCCTGCAAATTTTTGGTAACGGCGGTGCCATGCTGCCAGAGGCTTGCAATGGCAGTAAAACCGACGATTTGGTTGAAAATGCCATACAGATAGAAGATGGCGGAGATGGCGTGTTTAATGGCAGCGATTATATTTTGTTTTATGCCAACGGCCCTGATGGCTGGATAGCAGACTCCGTTAACAAAACCTACAAACACACCAAAAATTTATACAGTAACTCGGTTACTTATTTTTTAGCCCTTGGTAGTAATGGCAAACGTATTAACAATGCCCCAGCTGCCGGCACTTTTAATACGGTATCCACCGCTTATGATTTTCGCTTTTTTTATGAGCTGGATTCTGTTAACCTTTTAAGCAGCGGTAAGGATTGGCTGGGAGATGAATTGTCTAACATGCCGGGCAAAACCAACACTAAAACATTTTCGATACCAGCAAATAATATTGTAACCACCAATGCAGGTAGCTTTACATCCCATTGTGTGGGGCGTTCTGTTGGCAGTAATAGTATTTTACAGGTAAGCGTTAATAACAGTAATTTATTTCAACAGGTATTTGCTTCTACTGGTGCTGGCAACTACGATTTATTTGCCCGTACAGATACCCGGCAAGCCAACTTTACACCGGGCAACAATCTTACTATCAGCTATCAGTTTACCCCCGGCAATGCCACCGCACAGGCATGGATAGATTGGTTTGAACTGGTATGCCGTGCTACGCTAAGCCTAGCCAATAATACACAACTATCGTTTAGAGACTGGACAACCGTTGGCCCGGGCAATAATACAGAGTTCCGCATTCAATCAGCACCGGCAGGCACACAAGTTTGGGATATTAGCAATCCTTTATCACCCATTCAACAAACCCTTCAAGCAGCGGCAGGTACCGTTTCGTTTACGGCAGCCAGCAATACCTATAAAGAATACATTGCCTTTACAAATACAGGTTTAAAAACACCGGCTGCTATTGGCAAAATACAAAATCAAAACCTGCACAGCAGCGGCCCTACAGATTTCATAATTATTACTACACCACCATTATTGGCGCAGGCACAGCGGCTGGCATTGCACCACCAACAAAAAGACAATCTAAAAACCATTGTAGTTACAGCTTCTCAAGTATATAATGAATTTAGTGGCGGCCAACCAGACCCCACCGCTATCAGAGATTTTGTAAAAATGTATTATGATAAAGCAGGTGCAGATACAACCAAACGGCCCCGGTATTTATTACTCTTTGGCGATGCTTCTTTTGATTACAAAGACCGTATACAAAACAACACCAACTTTATTCCATCCTATCAAAATAACTTTTCTTACGATCCTTTAGCTACTTATACTTCAGACGATTTTTTTGGTTTTTTAGATGATGCCGAAGATATTAATGCAGGCACAATATTGAACTTTTTAGATGTGGGCATTGGCCGCATACCTTGTAAAACCACCGAAGAAGCTACTGCCGTGGTTGATAAGATAATTCATTATGCCAGCAACAAAACACTCGGCACCTGGCGTAACCAGCAAACTTTTATTGCAGACGATGAGGATTTTAACCTGCATTTTACCGACGCACAAGTAATAACAGCTGCAGCCAATAGCACCAACCCACTTTTTTTACAGGAAAAAATATACATGGATGCTTATCAGCAGGAAAGCAATGCAGCCGGCAGCCGTTACCCAGCGGTTAACCAAGCAATAGACAATCAAATACAAAACGGCACATTAATATGGAATTATAATGGGCATGGTGGGTTTAGAAGACTGGCAGAAGAAGTGATTTTAGAAAAGGAAATTGTAGATAAATGGAATAACCCCAATAAACTTCCTTTATTTATTACTGCTACCTGCGATTTTGCACCCTACGACAACCCAGCTTATTTTTCTTTAGGTGAATATATTTTACTAAAACCGAATGCTGGCGCCATTGCATTAATGACCACCACAAGGCTGGTATTTGCATTCAGCAATCGAATTATGAACCGCAACTATTTGCAAACAGCATTGCAACCACTAGCCGATGGCTCTTACTTAACATTAGGAGAAGCCGTACGGCGCACTAAAAATTTAACCTACCAAACACAGTCAGACATTACCAATAACCGCAAGTTTACTTTATTAGGAGACCCTGCTTTGCGTTTAGCATTTCCTACCTATAAAGTAACCGCCACCCATATTAATGGTTTGGCCATTAACAGTACTGCAGATACATTAAAAGCTTTAAATAAATACAACATCAGTGGTAGTATTAGTAACGCAATCAATCAACCAGCCACCAACTTTAACGGCACCCTATATGCAACTGTGTTTGATAAACCCCAAAGCACCAGCACTCTTGCTAACGACCCTGACAGCTATAAAGAAAATTTTCAGGTGCAGCGCAACCAGCTTTTTAAAGGAAAAGTAACTGTGAAGGATGGCAACTTCTCACTAAATTTTATTGTTCCAAAAGACATTAACTACCAGCCCGGTTTTGGCAAAATCAGCTTCTATACTGAAAACGGCCAGTTAGATGGCAATGGCAGCTTTACTAATTTTATAATTGGCGGCTCTGCAGGTGATTTGAACGATAAAGAAGGCCCGCAGATAAAGGCGTTTTTGAACGACGAAAAATTTGTAAACGGAACGTTGGTGAACGAAAAACCCATGCTATTGCTGAAGCTTTCAGATTCCTCAGGCATTAATGTTATGGGCACCGGCATTGATCATAACCTGGTTGCTATTTTAGACAATAACCCCAACCAAACTTATATCTTAAATAATTTTTTTGAAGCAGATCTTAACACCTACCAATCGGGCCAGGTAGGGTTTCAATTGCCGGCATTAGAAGAAGGCAATCATACCCTCACCATCAAAGCTTGGGATGTTGCCAACAACTCCTCTCAAGCGCAAATTAATTTTTTGGTACAAAAAACCGGCACCCTGCAATTACAAAGGGTTTTAAACTACCCCAACCCCTTTACCAGCAAAACTAGCTTTTGGTTAGAGCACAACCGACCCAGTCAAGATTTAAAGGTTCATATTCAAATTTTTACAGTCAGTGGAAAGCTGGTAAAAACCATTAGAACAACAATAAATACACCCGGAAATCGTTCTAATTCTATTGTTTGGGATGGCACTGATGATTATGGCGCAAAACTGGCAAGAGGTGTTTATATTTACCAGGTTAAATTAACTGGTTCAGACGGCAAGACTGTATCAAAATTGGAAAAATTAATGATCTTGTAAGTCTTATTTATTGAAAACACGTATTTTAGCCGTTCATATAGTAAAAATACCAACAAACGACCGCATGATTATATCGCTACTTTAAAACATTAACCTGATGAAACGTATGACCTTTAAACTACCTGCCTTTCTGGTATTATTATCTGGATTGACACTGACTGCATTTGCACAAGCAGACAGAAAAATAAACGTGGTAACCACGTCTGTTCCTTTTTTGCGTATTTCTCCAGATGCACGTGCTGGCGGTATGGGCGAAGTTGGTATTGCTACCTCGCCTGATGCAAATAGCCCTTTCTGGAACCTGGCTAAAACAGCTTTTAATGAAAGTGAAGGTGGCCTTTCTTTAACGTATACTCCCTGGCTTAGAAGACTACAATTAAACGATGTTTACCTGGCAACTGTTACCGGCTACTATAAATTAAGCGATCAGGAAGCTATTGCCGGTTCTTTGCGTTATTTCAGCCTTGGTAATATTCAGTTTACAGATAATCTGGGTAACGACTTTGGTTCATTTCGCCCCCGCGAGTTTTCTTTTGATGCAGGTTATACCCGTAAATTATCAGAGAAAATGGGTTTAGGTGTGGCATTACGCTACATCAACTCAAACCTTGCAGGCGGACAAGTTGTTAACGGTACCACTTACAAAGCCGGAAGCACTGTTTCTGGAGACCTTAGCTGGTTTTATACCGGGCAAAACCAAGTAGGCGAAGGCTGGAACCTAGGTGCTACTTTAACCAATCTGGGTGGTAAAATTGGTTATACCAACGATGCCAAGCAAAAAGACTTTATACCCGCTAACTTAGGCATTGGTGCCGCACATAGCTGGGTGTTTGATGAAAGCAATAAACTAACCTTTGGTGTAGATGTAAATAAATTATTAGTACCTACCCCACCAGCCGTTGGCGATTCTGCCGGCCTGGTAGCTTACCGCAGCAAAAGTGTTGTTAGCAGCTGGTTCAGCAGTTTTGGAGATGCACCCGGTGGCTTTGGCGAAGAGCTGAGAGAGTTTCAGGTAAGCGGTGGTTTTGAATTTGTGTATCAAGATCAGTTTGCGCTTCGTGCAGGTTATCATTACGAAGATGCAACAAAAGGCAACCGCAAATATTTTACATTGGGCGCCGGTTTAAAATACAATGTATTTGGCCTAAACGTTTCTTATATCATTCCTTCGGGCAGTGGTATCAACCAAAACCCATTGTCAAACACCCTACGTTTTGGAATTGTGTTTGATTTTGGTGCAGAGAAATAAGAATAACAACAAATCAATATCTTTAAAGCGTCTCTAAAGAGGCGCTTTATTTTTTTGTTACCAGCAGCAGTCGCACTCTTCAGCTCCGGTTGCGTCGCACCCTTCAGCTGAAGAGTGCGACGCAACGGTGATGCCATGAAAAACTAAAGCCGGTAACCACATAAAAAACCAATAAAAATGATGCGTATAGGTTTTGGTATAGACTTTCATCAACTGGTTGAAGGAAGAGATTTATGGATTGGTGGGGTAAAAGTGCCGCACACAAAAGGCGCTTTGGGGCATAGCGATGCGGATGTGTTGTTACATGCCATTTGCGATGCGCTGCTTGGTGCTTTGGCATTGGGCGATATTGGAATGCATTTTCCAAATACAGACGACCACTATAAAGATATTGACAGTAAAATTTTACTGAAACATTGTTATGACCTGATTACGCAAAAAGGCTATGCCGTAGTGAATGTGGATAGCAGCATTTGCCTGGAAGCACCCAAAATAAAAAAACACAGCAATGAAATGAGAACTACAATTGCTGCTATTTTACAAATTACTGCAGATGATGTGGCTGTTAAGGCCACCACTACAGAGCAAATGGGTTTTGTAGGCAGAGAAGAAGGATTGGTGGCGTATGCAGTTGTTTTGTTACAAAAAAACAAGCCCGCCTAATAAAAGCATGTTTCATTTACTTTTGCAGCCATGCCGCCAATAAACATTAAAATAAAAAACGAATCGGGCCATCCGTTACCAGCTTATGCTACAGCAGACGCAGCAGGTATGGATATAATGGCTAACCTGCCAACACCATTGGTATTACAACCTATGCAACGCAGTTTAATACCTACCGGTTTATTTATAGAACTGCCTCAAAATTTTGAAGCTCAGATAAGACCCCGCAGTGGTTTGGCTATTAAAAATGGCATTACCTGCTTAAACACACCGGGCACTATTGATGCAGATTACCGGGGCGAGATTAAAGTGATTTTAATTAACCTTTCCAATGAACCACATACCATACAAAATGGAGACCGTATTGCACAAATGATTGTTGCACCCGTTACCCAGGCTGTTTGGCAAGAAGTTACAAGCATCAGTGCCACCCAACGCAATGCCGGCGGGTTTGGCCATACCGGTAAATAAGAATAAAATATGAAACAACTAGTATTTGCTGCCTTTGTGATTGGATCAATGGTGTTATTCAGTTGCCGCTCGGCTAAAATAATACAAACTGCTATTGCAAAGAAAGACACTATCACCACTGTAGTGATAGATGACTCTCATGCAGACTCTATAAAATACATTCGCAACCTGCTTAGCCATATTGATAGTAACCGTATTGACTTTAAAACTTTTTCAGCCAAAGTAAAAGTTGAGTTTGAAGATAAAAATGGCAAGCAGCCAGATCTTACAGTTTTTATACGCATTCAAAAAGACAGTTTAATATGGTTGAGCATTAATGCTACCATACTGAGTTACGAAGCGCTGCGCATTTTAATTACACCAGACAGTGTAAAACTGATGAATAAAAAAGACCGGTTTTACCAGTTGCGCAGCGTTAACTACCTGCAAGAGTTAACACAATTACCTTTTGATTTTAAAACCATACAAGACCTGCTAGTGGGCAACCCCATTTATCTGGATAGTAATGTGGTATCATATAAAAAAAATGAGGCCCAAATTCTTTTAATGAATGTGAATGAGTTTTTTAAAAATTTGGTTACTGTGGGCAGCAACGATTTGCTGATGCTACATAGTAAACTAGATGACACAGATTTGATACGCAACCGTACCTGCGATTTAACCTATGGCAGTTACGAGAATAAAAATAATATCAGATTTCCCACTAAACGCCGTATTACTGTTTCAGAAAAAAGCAAATTGGATGTTGATATGGAGTTTAAGCAATATAGCTTTAACGAAATATTAAGCTACCCATTCAGCATTCCTAAAAATTATAAACAGCAATAAGCGTTATAGTTTTACTTTTGAGGTTTACAGCTAACAATCCGTTCCCTGTGTATTTTTATACTGTTAAAACCAAACTATGTTGAGAACCATTTTTTGTGTAGCCTTATTTATTTGCAGCCTATCAGCAGGGGCGCAAGCGCCTTCTAAATCTGAATTAGATAAGCAGCGTGCTGCCAACCAACGTGAAATGGAAGCGCTGCAACAACAATTAAAAGATATTAGCAAAAACAAAAAAGCTTCTTTAGCACAATTAAATCAGGTGCAGAAAAAAATACAACTGCGAGAAAAACAAATAAACCTTATTAACCAGCAAATACATCTTATTGAAGGAAACATAAATCAAAGCTGGAGGGAAGTAAGTAAGCTAAAAAAAGAGCTTGATACTTTAAAAGTTCAATACGCCAAAAGCCTGGTATACTCATATAAAAATCGCAACAATTACGATTTTTTAAATTTCATTTTCTCGGCGGCCTCTTTTAACGATGCCTTAAAACGGGTTACTTATTTAAGAAACTACCGTAATTACCGTGAGCAACAAGCCGCTAACATACAACAAACACAAGTGTTGTTGCAACAAAAAATTACCGGTTTAAGTGCCAACCGCAAAGAAAAAAGCCTGGCATTAAAAGACGAAAACGTTGAACGCAAAGAACTGGAAGTAGAAAAAAAGGAAAAAGATGCGGTAGTAAGCAAGATAAAATCCAGAGAAAAAGAATTGAATAAAGAGTTGGCCGAGAAAAAGAGACAGGACCAAAAATTGGCGGTTGCAATAAGAGCGGCCATTGCCCGTGCCCAAAAAGAAGCCATAGCCGCAGCAGCAAAAAAGCCGGTGGTTACACCATCAACTACCAACTCTGGCAACACAAAACCTACTACCAGTGGGGCAAAATTTCCTAAATCAGACAATACTAATAAACGAAGCGTGTTAGATACCGATGCAGAGAGTATTGCTTTGTCAGCAGACTTCGAAAAAAATAAAGGCAATTTGCCATGGCCAGCAAGTGGTGTAGTAGCTATGCGTTTTGGCCCTCAAGAAGTAGAAGGGTTAAAAGGAATTATTGAGAACAACCCTGGCATTACAATAGAAACTAATGCAGAGGCTGCTGTAAAAGTTGTTTTTGATGGTGAAGTAGCTGCTGTTACTACCGTAGGCCCGGTACAAGCTGTTATAATAAAACATGGTCGCTATTTTACCACATATAGCAATTTATCCAGCGCTTCTGTTAATAAAGGGCAGCAGGTAAAACGTGGTCAGATAATAGGCAGAGTAATGGAAAAAGAAGACGGAAAAGGCGACTTAGAGTTTTTGATTACTAATGAGCTTAATAAAAACTTCGACCCTGAAAAATGGCTACGATAACTGAATCATTATAAAAAGAAACCCGCTAATTGGCGGGTTTCTTTTTATAAATACAATTACTTAAAGGGCTATAAATGAAAAATGCCATACTAACTGTATGGCTTTTCATTATTGGTAACCGTCCTGAAAATTATATAATAAATGTTTTAAGTAGTACTGTTGATGTATATAGTATTTCCGAAATCGTGCCAAAGCAAAATACCATTGAAAATCAATAGTTAAATTCTTTTGAAATATGCTACATCATCCCATAGCGGGAAATAGTTTCCCATAAAAAAGCCCGGCAATGCCGGGCCCTATTAAAAATATACTACACTCTTAATTAGCGTAACCGGTCAAGGCTTTTAATCAACTTTTCATCTTTATAAATAGCACGGGCTGCTAAAAACAAAAATATAACCATTGCAATAGGTAATAATGCCCCCCATTGATATGTACCCTTGGTGATAGTATTGGCTGTTTTATAGTTTTCTACCTGCGCAACTTGTATTACAATGGCTGCAACTGCTAATACAATAGCCGCCACCGATAATTTAAACTGCAGGTTACGGTTTTTATATAAAAAAACAACAACCGCAGCCAAACAAGCAATACCAATAATTAAAGCAAACAATAACAAACTACCGGCAGGGTTTATCTTTTGAATAATGCCGCTGGCAAGTGTTGCTTCAAAAACCGGTAACTGGGCCATTACAAAACCACAGGCCGCAGCTAATAAAAGCCAAACTGATTGAATACGACGTAACATATATTTTGATTGTTAAATGATTAACCTAGTTCTGGATATAACGGAAATTGCTGCATAAACGCTTTTACTTCTTCTTTAACTCCTTCTATAACGGTGGCATCATCTGCATGCATCAAAACTTTATCAATAAAACCAACCACCGTTTCCATATGCGCTTCATTTAAACCACGAGTGGTGGCAGCCGGTACACCAACCCTGATACCGCTGGTTACAAAAGGCGATTTATCATCAAAAGGTACTGCATTTTTATTGAGTGTAATATGTGCTTTATCTAAAGTTTCCTGAGCTTTTTTTCCGGTAAGATTTTTATTACGCAGATCTATTAGCATTAGGTGGTTATCGGTTCCGCTGCTAATTAAGTTATACCCTTTGCTTACAAAAGCCTTTGCCATTGCTTGTGCATTGGCTATTACCTGTTGACCGTAAGCTTTAAAAGAAGGATCTAATATTTCTGCAAACGCTACTGCTTTTGCAGCTATAACATGCTCTAACGGCCCACCTTGCATACCCGGAAACACCGCCAGGTCTAACAATTGGCTCATGGAACGGATATTGCCTTTGGGGTCTTTAATACCAAATGGGTTTTCAAAATCGTGACGGAGCATAATAATACCACCACGAGGCCCACGCAATGTTTTATGTGTAGTAGATGTAACAATATGGCAATGATCAAATGGATCGTTTAACAAACCCGCGGCAATTAAACCTGCAGGGTGTGCAATATCTGCCAATACCAGTGCGCCTATTTCATCTGCTACTGCACGTATTCTCTTATAATCCCAATCGCGGCTGTAAGCAGAAGCACCACAAATAATCATTTTTGGTTTTTCTGCACGGGCTGTTTTTTCCAGCTGCTCATAATCTACCAACCCATCTTTGGTTACACCATAAAAAAATGCCTGGTAGTTTTTACCGCTAAAGTTAGCAGGGCTGCCGTGTGTAAGATGGCCACCCATACTCAAATCAAGCCCCAATATTTTATCGCCGGGTTTTAAACAGGCTAAGAAAACAGCAGTATTGGCTTGTGCTCCGCTATGTGGCTGCACGTTAGCCCAGCTGGCATTAAATACTTTTTTTAACCGCTCAATTGCCAGCGTTTCAATTTCATCTACCACCTCGCAACCGCCATAGTATCTTTTACCGGGGTAGCCTTCTGCATATTTATTTGTAGCCACACTACCCATGGCTTGTATTACCTGTAATGATGTGAAGTTTTCTGAAGCTATCAGCTCAATGCCATTGCGCTGGCGGTCTAACTCTTTGTTTAGTAAATTAAATATTGCTGTGTCTTTTTGCATGTGCTGTATTTATTTTTAAGTGTTTCAATTTTTTAATGTAGCTGTTTGCATAAATACTAATTACCATATTTGGTAACAACGTACAAGTTCTGCTAAAGTTGAGATGAAGTGCTACTGTTACTTGTTCCTCGCAGCGTTGCAGCTAACATGTGCGACGCAACGGCTGCCGGGTTTAGTACAATTGCTGGCTACCCTTTATTTAACAGGTTGCAAAAATAAGATGTTCCATTTGTATTGCCCATTTGTTAAATACCAATTTATTACCGGAAATGTGTATTTTCACGCCCTCTTATAACCTTGTATGAAAGCAATTATACCCGTAGCAGGTGCAGGTACCAAACTACGCCCACATACTTACACGCAACCTAAGGCACTAATACCATTGGCTGGCAAAACCATCCTTAGTATTATTATAGACCAATTACAAGATGCAGGTATACACGAGTTTGTGTTTGTTGTTGGCTACCTGGGCGACAAAATTCAGGACTTTGTTAAAGAAAAATACCCACACCTTAAATCGCATTTTGTACATCAAAATGAACGCCATGGTTTAGGGCACGCCATTTTTATTACTAAAGACATTGTAGCTAACGATGAGTTGTTTATTGTGCTGGGCGATAGTATTTGCGAGTATGATGTGGCAGCCGTATTAAACAGCCCCCATTCTGTGCTTTGCGTAAAACGGGTAGATGACCCCAGAGATTTTGGCGTGGCCGAAATGAATGAAGAAAATAAGGTAAGCCGCGTGGTGGAAAAGCCACAAATACCCAAAAGCAATATGGCATTAGTGGGTATTTATAAAATAAAAGAGTCGGGCCTGCTATTCTCTTGCCTTGAGAAAAATATTAATGAGCAGGTAATGAGCCGTGGTGAATATAACTTAACGGATGCTATTGAATGCATGATTAAGCAAGGCGCTATTATTGAAACTCAAAAAGTACAAAACTGGTTTGATTGTGGTAAAATAGATTCTTTGCTGCAAAGCAATGCCACACTGCTTAAAAAATTTGGTCATACCATTGCAGAAGATCACCAGTTTGAAAACACCATCATTATTCCACCGGTAAGTATTGCTGCCGGTTGCGATATTAAAAATTCTATCATTGGCCCCAATGTGGCTATTGGCGAAAAAGCTTCTATTAATTATTCCATCATTAAAGATTCTATCATTGGCAGCTACTCAGACCTGCTGGATATTGTACTCACCCACTCATTAATTGGCAGCGATACCGATGTAAAAGGTGAAAGCCGCAGTTTAAATATTGGCGATAATACCGAAATAGATTTGGGCAAAAGCTAAGTAGTATTCCAACTTTTGTAACACAGTGGCAGCATCGTTGCGTCGCAATCCTTTCATCTTTTGAAAGTACAGCAGCTGTAGGGTTTATGGCATTTTAAAAATGGCTATCTTCAAAAAACAGATTGCGCCATTATGCTACCAACTAAATTTTTACTAGCTGCTATTGCTGTAGCACTTCTTTACAGCTTCACCAATTTTCAACCCCCTAAAAATAAGGTAAGCGTTTGGCTTACAAAAGCAGACAGCTCTGTTTTACTGCAACAGCAAAAAACAAACCTGCATTTTACCAACAGCGCAAATGCTTCATTAACGGTTATTGCAGTAGATGCAGCACAAAAATATCAAACCATAGATGGCTTTGGGTTTACTTTAACCGGTGGCAGTGCAGCACTTATTAACCGTTTAAATACAAACAGCAAAAAACAATTATTGCAAGAATTGTTTGGCAATAAAAACAACGCTATTAAAATAAGTTACCTGCGCATCAGCATTGGTGCGTCTGATTTAAACAGCGAAGTATATAGCTATAATGATTTACCAGCAAACGAAACAGATACTAGTTTGTCAAAATTCAGTTTATCAAAAGATACAACTGATGTACTACCACTTCTTAAAGAAATTGTAGCTATTAACCCCAGCATTAATATCATGGGCTCTCCATGGAGTGCCCCGGCATGGATGAAAAGCAATGGCAATAGCATGGGCGGCAGTTTGCTACCCCGCTATTACACAGTTTATGCTAATTACTTTGTAAAATACCTGCAAGCCATGCAGGCAAACGGCATTAACTTAAACGCCATTACCATACAAAACGAACCACAGCATGGTGGCAATAACCCTAGCATGATAATGAGTGCCGGAGAGCAGGCACTATTTATAAAAAACCATCTGGGTCCTGCCTTTGCAAAGGCAGGTATTAAAACCAAAATCATAATTTGGGATCATAACTGCGATAACCCTGAATACCCCATCAGTATTTTAAACGATGCCGCAGCCCGGCAATATATTTATGGCGCTGCATTTCATTTATATGCAGGCGCCATCAACGCCTTATCAGTTGTGCAGCAGCAGCACCCTGATAAAGCCATTTATTTTACAGAACAATGGACGTGGGCTAAAGGCAGTTTTGGCGGCGATTTAAAATGGCATACGCAAAACGTAATCATAGGTGCGTTGCGTAACTGGAGCCGCACGGCCCTTGAATGGAACCTGGCCAACGATGCCACATTTAACCCGCACACCCCCGGCGGATGTACCGAATGCAAAGGTGCATTAACCATTACCAATACAGTTACCCGTAATGTAGCTTACTATATTATTGCGCATGCGGCCAAATTTATTCCGCCCGGCGCTGTAAGAATTGCAAGTACAGAAGCTAACAATTTATATACCGTTGCTTGTTTAACCCCCAATGGCACCAAAGTATTGTTAGTGCTAAACAGCAACAGCAGCGCTGCTAATTTTGCTATTCAATTTAATAACCAAACAACCGTGGCACAGCAACCTGCCAACAGCGTTGCTACCTACACCTGGCAATAATAAACACATGAAAGCAATACTAATAACAATTACAGTTTTTGTGCTGGCCCTTACAACAAACGCACAACCTTTTAGTGGCGAGATACAGGCTTTTAAAAAACAAGACAGCCTTTCGTTTCCGGTGCCTAATCAAATTTTGCTCATTGGCAGCTCTTCATTCCGTTTATGGAAAGATGTGCAAAACAGTTTTCCTACATACCCAATAGTAAACCGGGCTTTTGGAGGCTCCACCCTGCCCGATATTATCCGCTACCGCTATGAAGTTATTTATGCCTATCAGCCCAAACAAATACTTATTTATTGTGGCGAAAATGATTTTGCATCCAGCGACACCGTAACGGTTGCCACCGTTGCAAACCGGTATAAGCAGCTGCATCAATTAATACGTGCTAAATTTCCCGCCGTGCCCATTGGGTATGTATCTATGAAGCCCAGCCCCAGCCGGCAGCACTTGTTGCCAAAATATAAAGAAGCCAATTACCAGATACAGCAATTTTTAGCAACAGATGCTAATGCAACATTTATAAACGTGTACAAGGCTATGCTTAACAGCAATGGCCAACCTATGCCCGATTTATTTATTGCAGACAACCTGCACATGAATGCCAAAGGCTATAGCATCTGGCAAAAAATTATACTGCCTTATTTAGTAAAACAATAGTAGGTAACCAGCAGCAATGCTCCGGTTAGGCATCGTTGCCACGCTAGCTTCAACGGCAACGCAGCAACTGTGCAGTTTTTTTTATTTACCTTACTTAAATAAACAACCAACGTTGAGCCAACTACTGCTATATATTGCCGGGGGCATTCTGCTACTATCATTACTACTATTTCTGCTGCAAGAGAAGTTTATATTTAAACCCGAAAAACTGAAACAGGATTTTGAATTTAAATATGATGTACCCTTTAAAGAATTGTTTTTTGATATAGTGCCCGGTGTACGTATCAATGGCTTGCATTTTTACAGAGAACAACCAAAAGGGCTTATCCTTTATTTTCATGGCAATACAAGAAGCATTAAAGGCTGGGCTAAATATGCCCGCGATTTTTATAGGTACGATTATGATGTAATACTACTAGACTATCGCGGTTTTGGCAAAAGCACCGGCAAGCGCAGCGAAAAAGAAATGCTGAACGATATGCAGGTCATTTATACCTCGCTTACTAAACAATACCCAGAAGAACATTTACTAATTTATGGCAGAAGTATGGGAAGTGGCTTTGCTACCAAACTGGCTTCAGAAAACAATCCGCGTTATTTAATTTTAGATGCCCCTTATTATAGTTTTAAAAAAGTAGTGGAGCGTTTTTTACCCATGCTGCCGGTACGCATGGTATTACGCTATCACCTGCGCACCGATTTATGGATACGCAAAGTACAATGCCATACCTATATTATACATGGCACCAGTGATAAATTAATACCCATTAAACACAGCGAAAGATTACAACGGGTAAACCCAGGGAAAATAACATTAATACGCATACATGGTGGTGGCCACAATAACCTGCCTTCTTTTGATGAATACCATAATTTTGTACGCGATATTCTGAAATACTGATTTTACAGCACCGTAAACCGCTCATGCAACAAACTTTGAAAAAGAAAATTTTCCGCTGGCTTAAAATACTGCTATTGTTATATGCTGTTTTTGGCATTGCTATTTATTATCTGCAAGACCGTATTTTGTTTCAGCGTTCTGCACTAAGCCCAACAGAACAATATCAGTTCAAACAGCCTTATAAAGAGATTATGCTTCCGTACGACTCACAATCTGCCATTAACATTATACAGTTTAAAATTGCTGATACGCTTAAATGCAAGGGTGTGGTGCTTTACTTTCATGGTAATAAAAAAAATATAGGCTGGTATGCTAAATATGCCCCCTATTTTACCAAACATCAATATGAGGTGTGGATGATTGATTACCCGGGGTATGGTAAAAGTACAGGGCCTTTAACAGAAGCACGTTTGTATGAGTATGCAGAGCAGTTATATAAATTAGCCAACGCTTTTTATAAAAAAGATAGTATTATTATTTATGGTAAAAGTATGGGTACTGGCATTGCCAGTTGGCTGGCTTCCAGAAAAAGCTGTAAGCAACTGATTTTAGAAACCCCTTACTACTCCATGACTTCTCTGGCGGGTTATTATTTTCCGGTTTATCCGGTTAGTAAAATAATACGTTACAAAATACCTTCTTACAGTTATGTGAAAGATGTAATTGCACCAATTACTATTTTACAGGGCACGGCTGATTGGGTGGTACCTTATAGCAATGCCAGCCGTTTAAAAGAATGCCTGAAACCAACTGATGAATTTATAAGTGTAGCCGGTGGCAGTCACAACAATTTATATGATTATGAAATGGTAACTAAAAAGGTGGCGCAATTACTACAATAGCTTTCATAAAATTAAATACAGCAACCTTTTGTTGCTTGTAGCACTGCAGTTAACAGGTGCGACGCAAGGATGACGCTATGAAAAACTACTGCTGGCTACCTACTCTTCTAGCAACACTTTGGTTTTGCCTACTTTTAACTTATAGCCTACCCCTACTTTTAATGCATAATTTTCTTTCTCGTGGCTTACCGGAAAATTATAACAAACAGGATAATTGTATGGGGCTACTGCATCTTTAATAATCTCGTAAACGGTTTTACCAAAGGGGCGTTCTGTATCCTTGGTATCTGTAAAGCCACCTACAATTAAGCCGGCCAATTTTTCTAATTTGCCACTGCGTTTTAGTTGCTGCATCATACGATCGGTGCTGTATAAATATTCGCCCACATCTTCTAAAAATAAAATACGCCCTCTTGTTTTAATATCTGAAGCGGTGCCAATACCATGTGCTAGCAAGGAAAGATTACCACCCACCAATTCACCAATAGCTGCTCCTTTTACATTAAAATCGTGTGCCGGCAGTTCGTACTTAATTTTTTTTCCTTCTAAGGCATGCCGTAAAGATTGAACATACACATTATTAAAAGCACCATTGTTAAACGCGGCAGCCATAGGCGCATGTAAACTGGCTATTTTATAATTGCTATAAATATGGCTGTGCAATACCGTAATATCGCTGAAGCCAATAATCCATTTTGGGTTTTTTTTGAACGCTTTAAAATTTATTTGCTCAATAATACGTGTAAGGCCATAGCCGCCGCGGCCGCATAAAATTGCTTTTACAGTATCATCATCCAACAGTTGCTGAAAATCGTTCAAACGTTCTTCATCAGTG
Source organism: Sphingobacteriales bacterium (assembly GCA_004295245.1). Classification (GTDB taxonomy): domain Bacteria; phylum Bacteroidota; class Bacteroidia; order Chitinophagales; family Chitinophagaceae; genus JACMLD01. The sequence goes on from REAR01000073.1 coordinate 21,704, forward strand.
CCTGAAAAATAAGTAGTGGAGGTGCTGCCTAAAGTGGCACCTACTTTTATTTTATAACCCCACTGTGTTAAGGTTTCAATACAGGTTTGCGCTTTTTCTGCAGCCATATAACCAGCAGGGCAGGTAATGCCAATGGTATCGCCGGGTTTTAAGTAAGAAGGGAGTTTGATCATTTTAAATTTCTTTAAGCGTAACGGCATTATTACTAACTCTTAACTGGTGCACTACACCACATTTTAATGCAAAATTATTTTTTTGGTGCCCTACCGGAAAATCAAAACATACAGGATATTTATAGTTTTTTATTTTTTCCAGAACTATTTCCTGCAGGTCTTTGCCAAACTCTTCTTTAGAGTCCTCTGCAGCTCTTATTTTAAAGCCTCCTATAATTAATCCTTTTAATAAAGAAAGTTTTCCGCTTCGTTTCAGGTTCCAGAACATTCGATCGATGCTATATAAATATTCACCGGTATCTTCTACAAATAAAATTTTTCCGGCGGTATGTAAATCGCTTTTACTACCCGCTAATGTTTCAATAGTTTTTAAGTTGCCGCCTACCAGCATACCGCTAGCTAGCCCTGCAACGTTTCGGGCATTAGGGGTGGCGGTGTACTGCATTTTCTCTGCCATTAATGCCTGGCGAATGGATAAGATGGTTTCAATTTGTATGGGCTCGGCTTTGCTCCAATCATCGGGGAAGCTATTGCACATTTTGCTATGTATAGTGGCCACGCCAAAATTTCGGTTGATATGTGAATGCAGCACGGTAATATCACTAAACCCAATGACCCATTTGGGATGTTGCAGAAACTGTGTAAAATTTAAACGGTCTACAATTCGCAGGGCGCCGTATCCGCCGCGGGCACAAAGAATGGCTTTTACTTTTGGGTCGTCTAACAATTGCTGTAAGTCAGCGGTTCTTTCTGCATCGGTACCACCAAAAGTAAAATCGCGTTTGCCAATAGAGGTGCCTATTTTAATTTTCAGCCCCCAACTCTCTATTTGTTTAATAGCAGGGGCTATTTCTTCAAAGGTTATATAGCCTGCGGGGCTGGTAATGGCAATTGTATCGCCGGGCTTTAATTTACGTGGAACAAGACCTGCAATAGCACCATCGTCTTCGTTTTTGACAGCCGCCAAGGTTTTTATAGTAGTGCCGGCCAGCAATAAGCCCCCTAAAAATTGTTTCCGCTTCATACAATGAAAATAATGAATTTACTACTGGCAGCTGACATGTTTTGATGCCGGGTAAAAACCATTGGCTAACTGTGTAGAATAATTGACCCGAATCCGTTAAATTCTTAAAATAAAATAACATATGCCTTATAAAATTTGCATAACGGGCAGCATAATAGTAATTTTAATGCTCTGGAATAAAAGCCATTTTCAAATGAAGAGAGTCTTATTTTTTTTGTGCTGTAGTGTGTTTGCATTTACTTCTATAAATGCTCAGGATCCGCATTTTTCACAGTTCTTCTCTTCTCCTTTAACATTGAACCCTGCGCTTACCGGAAAATTTGATGGCAATTTTAGAATAGCTGGTAATTATAGAGATCAATGGCCTGCCATTAGTAAAACATTTGTTACTTCTACTTTTTCAATAGACGCACCTATCCTTACCAGCCGCATACAAGAAATTGATGCTTTGGCGGTGGGTGTTATGGCTATGAATGACCGTACTGCAAACGGTATTTTAAAAAGTAATTTTATTTCAGCTTCAGTTGCCTACCACAAAGGGTTGGATGAAGATGGGTTGCAGCAACTGGGCTTTGGTTTTCAGGGCAGTTATGGCAATCATAAAATGGATGGCTTTGCGCTGAAGTTTGAAGATGGCCTGACTGCCAACGGCACTTGGGCTACCTCTCCCACAGAACCTATCAACCAACAGGTAATTGGTGTAAACTATTTTGATTTTAATGCAGGGCTGTTATACAACGGTTCTACCGATGGTTTTAATAATTTTTATCTCGGGGCTTCTATGTATCATATTAATAGGCCCAAATATAATTTTCAGGGTGGGTTTTATACTTTAAACCCGCGCCTTACCTTGCACAGCGGCGGCTACCTGCCGGTTGGAGAATACAAAACGCTTCACTTAAGTGCATTGCACAGCAGACAAGCGGGTGCTTTTGAAACGGTAGTGGGTGGTGCAGTGGCATTTAATGTGAATTACGATGAAGAAAACCCTACCAGCTTTTATGCAGGTTTGTGGAGCAGATTTAATAACCAAACAGATGCTTTGATTCCTTATTTGGGTTTTGAATTTGCTGATTTCAGAATTGGTGCCACTTACGATGTAAATATATCTTCTTTAAAATCTGCTTCTCAAAGCAGGGGTGGTTTAGAAGTTTCGCTCATTTATATTAAAAGACCACCGGGCAAAAAAGGCATACCCTGCCCCAAATTTTAAGTACATAGCAATTAAGATTTACTGTTTCCATAAAAATAGCCCCATAAATTTTGTGGAGCTGAAGTGTGCGACGCAATCCCGAAGTTTCGGGACTGAACGATGTGTTGCTGCTGGTACCATAAAAAAACTCCGGGTAATTAATCCGGAGTTTTTTTAATTAGGCGTCATTCTGTTCCAGCCTTCTGATGCGCAAGCGAATCAAGATAAGAGTTCAGAGGGAGGGCCAGAATGACAATATGTTGTTCTTTATATTGAGTTCTCAAAATTAAGCGGTTGTTTCTTGCAGTTTTCAACTGGTTCCGTTAATTAATTGTAAAACAAAAAACTCATGACAATTACAGTGAAATTTGTTTTTCTACCATCATTTTACGCAAATTAATTAAGCCATAACGCATACGGCCTAAGGCAGTATTAATGCTGCAATTGGTTAAAGCGGCAATCTCTTTAAAACTTAATTCTGCATAATGACGCAGGATAATTACCTCGCGTTGGTCTTCTGGTAATAAATCCAGCATGCGACGCACACGGTCGTGGCTTTGGCGCTTCATCATTTTTGTTTCTGCACTGTCTTCTGTAAAATTCAGTACTTCAAAAATGTCGCGGTCATCGCTGGTTTTAATAGCAGGCGTTCTTTTTACCTTACGAAAATGGTCTACACAAAGGTTATGCGCAATACGCATTGCCCAGGGAAGGAATTTTCCTTCTTCTGTGTAGCGGCCACCGCGAATGGTGTCAATAATTTTAATCAGAACGTCCTGGAAAATATCTTCAGCCAGATATTTATCTTTTACCAAGAAAAGAATAGAGGTGTACAACTTGTCCTTGTGGCGAATTACCAGGGTTTCAAGTGCATTCATGTCGCCGTCCATAAAAGAATGGATCAGCTCGTGGTCCGTTTTTTTGCAAAGTGATTTCATAAACTTCTACAGTTTTTAAAGTTATTGGATTTATAGTTACAGAGAGATTGGGAAAACTAAATGTTGTGAAGTAGAGTTTATGCGATAGGCTTGTAGTTTAGGTTTTTCATTTTAGTGTGTGTTTGGATTTTAAAAAAACATTTATAAACCGAAAATAATACAAAAAATAATACAACCAAATTTTATAAAAAAAAAATTGCCCTATAAAAGCATGATTACGTGTTAGTACTTAACCAACTCGTAGATTTCCGATAATTTTACCAAATTATTAAGATATCGGTTACAGGCTGCATCTGGTGCTTCAACATCGTTGCGTCGCATTCCGTTCATCAGTATATCTTTACTCAACAAGCTTAGGAGAAACAGCACTCAATTTTATGAAAGCAACAGCTACAAAAGAAAAAGAAACCACTACCCTTGCTCAGAACGGTATTTATATTAAAGGCGCACGAATACATAATTTAAAAAATGTTAGTGTTAGCATACCCCGTAACAAATTAATTGTTGTTACGGGTGTATCGGGCTCTGGCAAATCTTCCTTAACTATTGATACATTGTTTGCAGAAGGGCAGCGCCGCTATGCAGAAAGCCTGAGTGCCTATGCCCGGCAGTTTATGGCCCGCATGGTAAAACCAGATGTAGATTATATACATGGTCTTTGCCCGGCTATTGCCATAGAACAAAAAGTAATTACCCGCACCCCAAGGTCTACCGTTGGTAGCATGACAGAAATATACGATTACCTGCGTCTTTTGTTTGCAAGAGCTGGTAAAACTATTTCTCCAGTTTCTGGTAAAGAGGTAAAAAAAGATGATGTAACTGATATTGTAAAAACAATTACCCACTATAATAACGGAGAAAAAATTGTAATACTGGTATTATTAAAACAACATACCAATCGTAAGCTGAAAGAAGAAATTAATATACTGCTGCAAAAAGGGTTCTCTCGTTTATACAAAAACAATGAGTTGTTTCGTATAGAAGACCTGCTGGAAGATGAAGCAACGCTTAAAAAAATTGAGAAAGCCCATAAAAGCGAACCACTATACCTGTTAATTGACAGATTGATTGCAAAAACATTTGATGAAGAAGACCAGCATCGCATTGCCGATTCTGTTACCACTGCCTTTTATGAAGGTGAAGGCGAAGTATATGTTGAAATTGACGGCAGCCAGCAATTACATTTTAGTAATAAGTTTGAATTAGATGGCTTAACATTTGAAGAGCCCGTACCCAATCTTTTTTCTTTTAATAATCCTTTTGGTGCGTGCCCCACCTGTGAAGGGTTTTCGCAGGTGCTGGGCATAGATACAGACCTTGTAATACCCGATAAACGCCTGAGTGTATTTGAAGGTGCCGTAGCCCCTTGGAAAGGAGAAAAATTGGGAATGTGGAAAGAGCAATTTATTAAAGCTGCAAAGAAATTTGATTTCCCTATTCATAAACCCATAATGGATCTCAGCAACCATCAATATAAAATTTTATGGGAAGGCAATGAATATGCGCAGGGTATAAATGATTTTTTTAAAGAAGTAGAACAAAATTTGTATAAAGTGCAATACCGTGTGTTACTTTCCCGGTATCGTGGTCGCACCTCCTGCCCGGATTGTGCAGGGTACCGTTTGAGAAAAGAAGCACTTTACATAAAAGTAGGAAGCAAACATATTGGTGAGCTTTGCGAGATGCCTGCTAAAGATTTAAAAATTTGGTTTGATAAACTACAGCTTTCTGAACACGATTTGCAAATTGCCAAACGTATTCTTATAGAAATAAATGCCCGTATTAAAACCCTGCTAGATGTAGGTTTGGGTTACCTAACACTCAACCGTTTAGCTAATTCACTTAGCGGTGGAGAAAGCCAGCGCATACAATTAACCCGCAGCTTGGGCAGTAATCTTACCAACTCACTTTACATTTTAGACGAACCCTCTATTGGCCTTCATTCTCGTGACACCAAAAATCTGATTGAAGTTTTAAAATCTTTACGGGATTTAGGCAATACTGTTGTAGTAGTAGAACACGATGAAATGATTATGCGGGAAGCAGACCATATAATTGATATGGGCCCATTAGCCAGCCATTTGGGTGGCGAAGTAATTGCTGAAGGAAACTATGATGCTATTGTTGCTAATAAAAAAAGCCTAACGGGTCAATACCTTAATGGCAGCCTAAGCATTACGCCCCCCAAACAAACCAGAAAATGGAACCGATCTATAAAAGTGGAGGGAGCAAGACAAAATAACCTGAAAGATGTTACGGCTGAATTTCCATTAAATGTATTGTGTGTTATTAGTGGCGTTAGTGGTAGTGGCAAAACAACACTTGTTAAGCAGGTACTTTATGCAGGGCTACAAAAATTAAAGGGAGAATTCTCTGAAAAAGCCGGTTTACATAAAGCAATAACAGGAGATATCGATTCTATAAGCCAGATAGAACTGATTGACCAGAACCCAATTGGCAAATCTTCCCGTAGTAACCCCGTAACGTATATAAAAGCTTACGATGAAATAAGAGAATTATTCTCAAAACAACCGCTTAGTAAAATGCGTGGGTTTTTACCAAAGCATTTTTCTTTTAATGTTGATGGGGGCCGGTGCGATACCTGTAAAGGCGAAGGCGAACAAATAGTAGAAATGCAATTTTTAGCAGATGTGCATTTGACCTGCGAAGTATGCCATGGAAAAAAATTTAAAGACGAGGTGCTGGAAGTTCAATATAAAGGCAAGAGTATTTATGATATTTTAGAATTGAGTGTAGACGAGGCCATTGATTTTTTTGCTGAAGAAAAAGATGTGGCCAATAAAATAAAACCTTTGCAAGACGTAGGGCTTGGGTATATAAAACTCGGACAATCGTCAGACACGTTATCAGGCGGAGAAGCACAGCGGGTTAAGCTTGCCTCATTTTTAGGCAAAGGAAGATCGCAAGGGCATATTCTTTTCATTTTTGATGAGCCCACCACCGGCTTACATTTCCATGATATTAAAAAACTTTTATCATCTTTTAACGCTCTCATTGAGCAAGGGCATTCGATACTGGTTATAGAACATAATACTGATGTAATTAAAAGTGCAGATTGGGTTTTAGACCTTGGGCCGGAAGCCGGCGACGGCGGTGGCAATCTTGTATTTAGCGGCACACCGGCTAATCTTGTAAAAAATCAATTAAGTAAAACAGCCAGCTTCCTAACAGGTGTGAACAACTTACATTAACAAAAAAACACTTAGAACCGATTTTTTTGAGCTCTATTCAGGGGCAGTAGTTATCTTTATATTCCTTTTCCCCAACCCCTGAAAACCTTCAAACGTAGCATTATTATTGCTGTTTTCGTATACACACAACTAACATAAACTGAAATCTCATGTGCATGAAAAAAACGTACTTATTAACGACCTTGCTGGCCGCATCCATTGCAGTATCAGCACAATCACCGGGCGGTGTTAGCACTGGCCTAAAACAATGGGTGAAAGCTAATGCTTCCGCAGCATTAGACACCAACGTGGTAAATTTCGGATTGGATACTGTAGTCAACATTTGGACTTACAGTAACGATGGCACCAAAACATATACCGCATCAGGAAATGCACGTCCAAAATTGCGCTACAATACACTTAACTTTTTACCTACATTAGAATTTGATGGCGGTGGATTTTTACAAGGCCCTACTGGCTCAAATGCACCATTAACAGCTGGCGACGACGATTATTCAGTATTTGCTGTATGGTTGTCAAGTTCTGCTTCCAGCTATCAGCGTGTTTGGACACAAAAGAACTCCGCATTTACCGATGTAGGCGACGGTGCCGCATTAGCTACTTGGAACGATGGCCGCTATGGCCATCAGATTGAGAAAAGCCCTTACGACCATACTATTCAAAGAACTTATACTGCCAATACATGGCGTATTTCTCAGTTAAATCTATTAAACCAAGCCACCAATGATTTAGAAATTATTGACAATGGAAATCTTTCAAGCGGCGGCACAGCACACAATACAGATCCATTGGGTGTGGATGGTGCAGCATTAAGAACATTGGTAACTTCCTACAATCATATCGGCGCACGTAATGGCCAATACGATGAAGCATTAACTGGTAATGTTGCTGAAATTATTATTTATGAAAATTCAATCAGCAGCACCGACAGAAGCAAAATATTTTCATACCTGGCATTAAAATATGGTATCAATATAGCCACCAGTTTTTTGGCTTCAGATGGCACCACTATTTGGGATGCCACCGCTAATGCCTCTTTTAACAACGATGTTTTTGGCATTGGCCTTGATAATGGTTCTGGCCTAAGTGCTGCTTCTGCCAACAGTATTAATAATGGCACTGGTGCAGGTAACGGCATCAGCGGTCGCGGTAATATTGTTTTATCTAATCCTTCTGCGTTGGCCGATCTTGAGTTTATGATTACTGGTCATAACAGTGGCGCTTTAACTGAAATATCCACTGACCTTCCTGTAACAGCAACCGGATCTCAACGCCTTGTTAGAGAATGGAAAATTCAACATACAGGCAACGTAGGTACTATAAACCTGAGCTTTGATTTAGCGGGCATTACCACCACTGGTGTAGTTGGCACTGTAACAGATTTTAAATTGATGGTTGATGAAGATGGTGATGGCGACTTTACCACAGGCACTGTTTCGTTCTATACACCTGCTAACTTTACTGGCACACGTATGAACTTTGCTGGCATCACTTTAAATAATAATGTGGTGTACTCATTTATTACAAAAGCATTGGGTGCTTTACCTGTTAGCTGGAAATCTTTTGAAGCAAAAGCAACCGGCGATAATGTTAGCTTAAGCTGGAGCGTAAGCAACAACGCAGATGCAGATTATTATGAAGTAGAACATGCAGCAGATGGCATCAACTTCCAAACAGTTGGAAAAGTAAGTAACAGTGCAGCAGTGAGTGCATACAATTTTACGCACAATAATGTTGCTGCAGGTAAAAACTACTACCGCATCCGTCAGGTAGATGAAAACGGCCGTGCCACTTATAGCAAAGTAGTTGACGTAACCGTTAAAGGAGATGCCTTTGGTATCAAATTATTAAGCAACCCTGTTCGCACGGCTTATGCAGAGTTAGAAATAACAGCGCCAAAAGCAGATGTTATTGTAACAGAATTATGGTCTGTTGCTGGTAACCGCATTGCTACTGCACAACAAACTGTTGTAGCTGGTAAAAACAGAGTAAGAGTACCAATGGATCGTGCAAGCTCCGGCAATTATATTATTAAAGTAAAAGTGGGCGACACCAACCAAACCATACAAGTGGTTAAGTTATAAAATCAACTCACTCATAAAATAAGAAAGCCGCTTCATATAGAAGCGGCTTTCTTATTTTATATTACCAGCTAAAGTACAAAACCTGGCATCCTTGCGTCGCACCCTTCAGCAGCTGCACTAAGCTGTACAATTATTGTTGCAAATAAGTATTTTTTAAAGCTCGCTATGTATAGTAGCTGAAATTGTATTTACACACAATTTTTTTCTATCGAACTATTTGTTGCCCAAAATTACTACAGCATAAGTGTGCGACGCAACGATGCTTAATTAGTGTGCGAATGCTGGTAACAAAAATTTATATGCAGTTACAAAAGCGGTTGTATAATTTTTCGTAAATGGGTATAATATTGTGTATATCAAAAATAGCCGCATGTTGGCGGGCATTATTTTTAAACTCAAGTAATTTTTTTTCATCAGTCAGCAGGGTTAAAGCAAACTGTGCCATTCCATCTACATCCCCCACATTACTTAAAAAACCGGTTTTACCATGCTCATTAATTTCTGTTAAACCACCAGCATTGGTACTAATTACCGGCACCCCTGCAGCCATTGCTTCCAATGCAGCTAAGCCAAAACTTTCATACTCAGAGGTAAGTAAGAATAAATCTGAAACAGCCAATATATCCTCTAGCTGTTCTTGCTTACCAACAAATCTTACATCATCAATAATATTCAGCTCCCGGCAAAGACTTTCGGCACCGCTGCGCTCTGGGCCATCGCCTACAAATAATAACTTACAAGGTATTTGCTGACGCACTTTTGCCATTATCTGTACCACATCCATAACCCGTTTTACTTTCCTGAAGTTAGAGATGTGCAGCAAAATTTTTTCTCCGTTGGGGGCAATAACTTTTCTGAATGCATCAATAGGTTTTTTCTGAAAACGGCTTACATCAACAAAATTATGAATCACTTCTATTTCCTTTTCTATTTTAAAAAAGGCATAGGTTTCATCCCGCAGGTTTTTTGATACTGCCGTAATAGCATCACTCTCGTTCATAGAAAAAGTTACTACCGGTGCATAGGTTTTATCTTTACCTACCAGTGTTATATCTGTTCCGTGCAGCGTGGTAATAAAAGGAATGTGTATGCCTTGCTTAGCTACAATTTGCTTGGCCATATAAGCAGCACTGGCATGGGGTATTGCATAATGCACATGCAATAAATCCAGCTGGTTATTTAAAATAACATCTACAAGAGTACTGGCCAAAGCTGTTTCATAAGGTGGGTAATCAAACAAAGGATAGGTAGGCACCCGCACTTCATGATAAAAAATATTTGCATTAAACTCACTTAGCCTTACCGGTTGCTGGTAGGTAATAAAATGCACCTGGTGATTTTTATCGGCCAAAGCTTTTCCTAATTCTGTTGCCAAAACACCACTACCACCAAAAGTTGGGTAGCAAACAATTCCTATACGCATATAAAAAAGTAGTTAGTACAATTAAATTTCAGTTGCCGAAGGTAACTTAATTTCTATTTGAGGTTACTACCGTTTATACAGCCCCTGATTGGTCACAAAATGTTTGGCTTATCTTTAGCAAAACTTACGCTCATGAGATTATTACTGGCAATAACCCTTAGCCTTGCTGTTTTTTTATCGCGGGCACAAAATGCAGACTCTCTTTTTATTTCTAAAATTGCAGATGAAATTTTGGTAAGTGGCAAAGCCTACGAAAACCTGCGGGTGCTTTGTAAAACTGTTGGGCCACGGTTAGCCGGCTCACCCGGTATGTATAAAGCCGAAGAGTGGGGTGTGCAAACATTAAAAGTTGCAGGAGCCGATAAGGTTTGGCTGCAAGAATGTATGGTACCCCATTGGGTACGCGGTGGTAAAGATGTTGCATGGATTAGTTATACCAACGAAGCTGGTAAGCAGGTAAAAGAAACCCTAGATGTGCTGGCATTAGGCAATTCTGTTGGCACTGGTAAACCCGGTGTAAAAGCAGAAGTATTGTTACTGAATAATTTTGATGAGCTGGAACAACGCAAAGAAGAAGTAAAAGGTAAAATTGTATTTTTTAATTACCCTTTCAATCCACGTTATATACAACCCTTTCGGGCTTACGGAGAAAGTGGTGCATACCGACGCAGCGGCCCCAGCCGTGCCGCCAAGTACGGCGCATTGGCCATTGTTATCCGTTCTATGACTGCTTCTGCAGCAGACAACCATCCCCACACCGGCACAACCGGTTACGATAGTGCTTATAAAAAAATTCCGGCAGCCGCTATGGGTTTAAGAGATGCAGATAAGCTGGGCAAATTATTAAGCACTGGCAAAAAAGTGCAGCTCTATTACCAAAGCAATGCACAAATGCTGCCCGATGTGGAAGGGCATAATGTAATTGGAGAAATAACCGGCAGCCAGTTTCCGGATGAGTATATTACTGTTGGCGGCCACCTGGATAGCTGGGACCCTGCCGAAGGCGCACACGATGATGGTGCAGGCTGTGTACATTCAATAGAAGTGCTGCGGGCTTTAAAAATATTAGGCTACAAACCCAAACGCACCATCCGCATAGTTTTATTTGCCAATGAAGAAAACGGCCTGCGTGGCGGACAGAAATATGCCGCTGCTGCAAAAGCCAATAACGAAAAACATTATTTTGCTTTAGAAAGCGATGCGGGTGGTTTTACCCCACGCAG
>REAR01000151.1 GCA_004295245.1 Sphingobacteriales bacterium
TATGGTCTATCTGCTATTGACCATTTACATTCCCCCTGTACAAGTGTGCGACGCAACGGCTGCCGGGTTTTGCACCACCGCTGGCTACCAATACTTTACTCTTCTTAATAAGGTTGGTAACAATTCCATAACGTTGGCGTAATACACCGATAATACAGCCCGGATACTTTTGCCGCATTAAAACAACTCTCTCGTGGCAAAAAAGATACTCTTTGTAGTTGGATTGTTATTGACGATTTGTACAGCATTTGCACAACAAACCATTCGCCTGAGTGGTAAAGTGCTGAACAGTAAAAACGAACCCGTGGGCGGTGCTACCATTAAGGTGGAGGGGCTGAGCAGACAAGCAGCCGCAGATGTGGAAGGAAGATTTACACTGCAATTAGAAGCTGGTAAAAAATATGTAATCACCATTTCTGGGGCTGGCTATGCCACCAAAACGATTGATGATGTTGAAGTAAAAGCCGGTGACGAAAACAGTATTACCATTACACTTGAAAATAAAGGTAACCTGCAAGAAGTGGTGGTGCGTACTTCTGTAAGAAAAGAAACCACCAGCGCTTTGCTGGGCCTGCAAAGAAATAATACGGCTGTATCCAGCGGGGTGTCGGCCGACTTTATTCGTCGTACCCCCGATAAGAACACCGGCGAAGTTTTAAAGCGTGTAAGCGGCGCCAGCATACAGGATAATAAGTTTGTTATCATTCGTGGTTTGGCCGACCGTTACAATGCTGCATTAATAAATAACGCACAACTGCCTTCTTCAGAGCCTGATAAAAAAGCTTTTTCTTTTGATGTGATACCTTCTGTTTTGATTGATAATATTATTATTAATAAAACCGCCACGCCCGATTTGCCGGCAGAGTTTGCTGGTGGCCTGGTGCAAATACAAACCAAAGATGTGCCTACTAAAGATATTTTATCAGTAGGTTTTTCTTGGGGCTTTAATACCAACTCTGTATTTAAAGATTTTACCAGCAACAAAAGAAATAAAACCGATTGGCTGGGTTTTGATGATGGCAGCCGCTCCTTACCCGATGGGTTTCCGGCAACTGCACAGGAATATCGTGCCTTGGGTGGCAGCAATACCGGCATTGCAAAACAAATTGAATTAAGTAAACTGTTTAGCAACGATGGGTATGCACAAAACACCACTACGGCATTACCTACGCAGAGCTATAATATTACCTGGGGCAAAGCAACCCGTTTTAAAGATGGTGGCTTACTGGGCACCGTGCTTTCATTACAGTACCGCAACAGCATGTTGAAGTACAATGTAGAAAGAAAGTTGCACGAGAATGATGGTGATGTGCTGGTACAGTTAAACGATGAACAAAACCGCTACGCAGTAAATGCCGGTGCGTTAATGAACTTTACGTATGTAAAAGGCAAGCATAAAATTTCTTTTAAAAACCTGTTTAACCAGTTGTTTGAAGATAATTATTACACCCGTACCGGTGTAAGTAACGATCGGATACAGGATATAGATTTTCGCTCTTCTATATTAAACCAGCGGTCTTTATACAGTGGCCAGTTAGAAGGCTTGCATCAAATAAGCAAAAGCGGTATTAAGCTGGGCTGGAATGGTAATTTTTCTTACAACTGGAAATCGCAGCCCGACCTGCGCACTGCTGCCTATTTTAGAGCCAAGGGCAGTAATGATGCTTTTGAGTTTAACGATGATGATACCCGCCGTTTTTACAGCGATTTAAAAGACTATAGTTATGGTGGCAGCGGGTTTCTTTCTATACCATTTACAATGGGTAAGCAAAAGCAAACTTTTAAAGCCGGCGGTTCTACATTAATACGCATCCGTAATTTTAACAGCCGTATTTTAAGATACGAGCCGGCTAATATTTCGCAGTTTGATGCCAGCAAAAACACCCTGCCCTACGATCAGATTTTTGCGCCAGAAAACATGGCAACAAATGGTTTTAAAGTGTTAGACTTTACCAATAACCAGGATAAATATTTTGGTGTTTCTATTATTAATGGCGTGTTTGGCATGTTTGATAATAAACTGAGTGAAGCGCTGCGTTTGGTTTGGGGGGTAAGAATGGAAAACTTCCAGCAGTTTTTAACTACTAAAGATGTTACGGCAAAACGTATTGTGGTAAATACAGACAAGTGGGATTTTCTGCCTTCATTAAACCTGACTGTTTCTCCCAATACAAAAAACAATTTCCGTATAGCAGCCAGCCGCACGGTGGCCCGCCCTGAGTTTAGAGAAATTGCGCCTTTCTCTTTCTTTGATTACGAAGTAAACTATGCGGTAAACGGTAACCCCGATTTAAAACGTACTTCCATTTTAAATGGAGATATCCGGTATGAGTTTTACCCTAAAGGTGGTGAAGCCATCAGCATTGGTGCTTTTTACAAACAGTTTAAAGATCCTATTGAGTTGCGTTTAAATCCATCCAGCGTTTTAGATAGAAGAAACTATCAGTATGCTAATGCAGATAAGGCAGAAGCTATTGGTGTGGAGTTTGAAATAAGAAAGAATTTAGATTTCATCAATAAGTCGCTTGAAAAATTCAGCATCTTTTCAAACATCACCTATATCTATTCTAAAGTTACCCTGCTTTCTACAACAGGTAGTGGCTCAGCAACTTCATCTAACCGTCCGTTACAAGGGCAGTCTCCATACTTAATTAATGCAGGCTTGCAATACGATAATGCAGTAAAAGGCTGGAGTGGTTCAGTACTTTATAATAGAGTAGGTCAGCGCCTTGCCTTGGTGGGTATTAATGATTTGGGCTTTCCGGATGTGTATGAGCGTTCTCGTAACCAGCTAGATATTCAACTGGCAAAAAAAGTAATGAACAAACGCGGTGAGTTTCGCTTAACCTGGGCCGATGTATTAAACCCGGCTTATTATTTCTACGAAAATACAGACAGCAAAAAAGCCTATAGTACCAGTTCAGACAGACTGTTCTATGCTTACAAACCCGGCAGCACTATTACCCTTGGCTTTACCTACGATTTTAATATTAGCAAAAAATAAAAAAGATAAAAAACCGAATATGAACAAGCAATTACTAAGCTTATTGGTGGTAGCACTTTCTTTTACCACGTTCTCTTGTATTAAAGTAAACTTTAATGAGGGTGGCACTATCACCACTCCAACAGATTCTGCCAGCAATATAATCAGCGGTACTATTACCACCAGCCGGTTATATGCTAAAGGAAAATACATTCTAAAAGGGTATGTATATGTAACCAACGGCGCAAATATTACATTTGAGCCCGGTTGTGTGGTGGTGAGTGATGTAACAGAAAAAGGCGCTTTAATTATTGAAAGAGGCGCAAAAATTATTGCTGCTGGCACCGCTACTAACCCCATTGTATTTACAAGTGGTAAACCAGCGGGTTCAAGAGCACCCGGCGATTGGGGCGGCATTATTTTATTAGGCAAAGCACCTACAAACCGTCCTTTAGATCCTGCTCCAACTATTGAAGGCGGTGTAGGCCGTCAGTATGGTGGTACTGATCCTTTGGATGACAGTGGTATATTAAAATTTGTACGTATTGAATTTGCCGGCATTGCAGCAGAACCAGGTTCTGAAATCAATGGCCTAACCTGCGGTGGAGTAGGTTCTGGCACTATTATAGAAAACGTGCAGGTATCTTTTGGTAACGATGATGCTTTTGAATTTTTTGGTGGCACCGTAAATGCAAAAAATTTAATTGCTTTTGTTACAGCAGACGATGATTTTGATTTTGACTTTGGCTATACTGGTAAAATACAGTTTGCAGTTTCTTGCCGCAAGCCAGATTTTGTAGATGCCGGTGATGCTGGTAATGGTATAGAGTGCGATAATGATGCATCTGGTACTACTGCCACCCCAAGAACAAGACCACAGTTAAGCAACTTTACCATTATTGGTCCTAATGATGCAACGGGTACAGCCGCTAACCACAACTACTCAAACCGCTGGCGCCGTGCCACTCAGTTTATATTGCGCAACTCCATTTTAATGGGCCACCCCGATGCGGGTTTCTCAATGGAGTCTGATGCTACTTTAAATGACTATTACACCAATGGCCTGTCAGAGTTTAAGAATAACCTGGTGCATTCAACCATTAATCAATACCGCTCTGGCAACAGCACCCTGGTGAGTGCCGCACTTATAAAAGCAAAGGCAGAAGCTGAGGGATGTATTACTTATACAGATGCTACTGCAATACAATTAGAAAATCCTTTTTATTCTACCAGCCCTAATTTCTTACCTAAAACAGGCTCTCCTGCATTAACAGGCGCCAGCTTTACAGGCATGAATACGTTCTTTGTAAGCACTGCTTACAGAGGGGCATTTGGTACTAATAACTGGACGGCTAACTGGTCTAACTTCGATCCGCAGAATACAGTGTATTAATAATATGCTTCTTTATAATAACAAAGCCCTGCAATTTGCAGGGCTTTTATTTTTGGTAGTCAGCAGTAGTGTTTCAATGCAGCATCGTTGCGTCGCACACGTTAGCCGCAGTGCTACTATCAACAAACAGCCTTAGCACCAAAGAACAGTAAACAATAGAACGCTGCAGTGTGCGACGCAACAGTTGCCGGGCTATGCACTGCTGCTGGTAACCAAAAAATAGTATTACTTTACTGCAGGGTCGTACACATACACCACTTCGTATGGGGTATTATTAAGTGTAGGCAGTAGTTGACCTATTTTTAAATCCTGTTGCTGCGGGGTGGGTTCACAGACGGTATATTTTTTTCCGTTGTAGGTTATAATTTTTCCAATGGGTTTATCAAACTGCACCGCAATGGTAACATGCCGCGGATACACCAATACAATCATGGGCAGGTTATAAATTTCTTTTACCAGGTAAAAAAACAAGGCCGCCCGGTCTTCACAATCGCTGTAATCATAACTCAGTGTTTCTTCCGGAGACATACGTTTTTCTTTTCCAAAACGGGCACTGTCCTGCTCAAATAAAAAAGCATAGCGGGTAAAACGCATTAAAAAAGCTACTCCGTTTTTTTTGCTTTTTTTCTTTAAATCGTTCTTTAAGGCCGGTATTAATGAGGTATAGGTTTCTTTACTGAGTGGTATATTAAAATAATAATTATAATCTACCACCGGGTAGTTAGCAAATAGCTGCTTTATCTGTTGGTTTAGCTTTACTTTAAAATGATAATCGTTTTGCCGGTAGTTAAACTGCAATTCTGTTTCTTTATAGTCTGAGGGTAAAAAATTAGGTAGCTGTGTTACTTTATATGAAAAAGCATCTTTTGCAGTTGGAACAAGATTTTTTACCTGACTGAATTTTTCAGATTCAAAGTCAACAGACCCATAATCGTGGTAATTTAAGCATACATAGTTTCCGGCATTTGTATAACGAGTGGGAATGTTATATACATACTCATTACAGCGTACATAAAACAACATTTTTTGCTGGCTTATGGTAATAAAGGCATCATAGCCAGATTGGGTTAGCAAGAACCATTTATACAAAGTATACCGGTAATAATTGGCAGCTTTTGGACTTAATTGCTGCGCAGTTTTTCTAATGAGCTGATAATACAACCAATCATCTGGTTTATTTTTTTCTTTGTACTGCAATAGCGCTTTTAATACAGGTTGGTACTTACTGGCTAATAATTGCTGGTAAAAATTTTCAATAACAGTTTCGGTTAATTCTTTGCCAAACGGTACTTGTATGGTGCTGTCTGTTTGTATCCAAACGGTATCTCCAAAAAAAGGAATGGCTTGTGGTTGCGCATTGCTTTTTACTGCTGGCAACAGGCATATACAAAGGCAAGTGATAATGGTTAATATGGTACGCTGTGGTTTCAAATACTAAAACACTATTGTAATAAAAATACAACAATTACCACAGGTTACTGCAATTACAAATTAATGGTTTGGTAATGGCAACTTAAAAAACGGGTAATATGGTGCCAGTAGTTTTGCAGTGTTCTTATAGAATTTTATGTTTAGAATCAATGGTTTTACTAAGAGCAACGAGTAGGATTTTCTCATGCAATCGTCAACCCCGGTTTCTACCGGGGTTTCATTTTTGTAAAAAATCTCTAAACCAGTAACCAGAGTTTTTTATAGTGCGCAGTTGTGTATTAAAATCGGTATGTATCAAACCAAAGCGGGCATTATAACCGGCAGCCCATTCAAAATTGTCCATAAGGGTCCAGGCCAAAAAGCCTTTTATATTAACGCCTTCTTTTTTTGCTTTTAACAATGCCCCTAAATATTGCTGAAAATATTGTATCCGATCAGTATCATTCACCACACCATTCACCAGTTTATCTTTAAATGCAGCACCGCTTTCGCTAATAATAATTTCTTTTACACCGCCATAATTCCAAAACCGTTTTATAATATGGTAAAAGCTGTCGGCATTTATCTCCCAACCCATGGCGGTTTGTGGTACGTTGCGAGTGGTTGCTTTTACTTCACTGGCATTTACAATGGGTATAAACTGGTTGTATTTTACCACCACCGGAAAATAGTTTTGAATGCCAATAAAATCCATATCAAAATGCAGCCGTTCTGTATATTTCCATGCTTTGTTATGTAATTCCAGTTTTTCTAAAAAAGGAAACTCTTCTAAGCGAGGATAACCTTTGCCTAAAAGCGGTTCTATAAATAAGCGGTTTAATAAAATATCTACTTTCTGTGCGGCCAATACATCTTCCTTTTTATTGCTGTAGGCTATTACTTCTGAACAGGAAAAGCTGGTGCCAATATATGCTTTTGAAACAGTGGCTCTTAAAATTTTTCCAGCTTCGGCCTGGGCCAGTGCGGCATGGTGTATAGCAGGCAAAAAATTTAATAGCCCCGTTTTGCCCGGTGCATGTTTACCCAACATATACCCTAAAGAAGTAAACCCAAAAGGCTCGTTTAAAATAATCCAATTTTTTACACGGTCTCCAAAGGCTTCTGCACAAACAGTTACAAAACGATTGAACCATCGGTTGATGAGAAAATTTGTCCAGCCTCCTTTTTTTTCTAATTCATAAGGTAAGTCCCAATGATAAAGTGTAACAAACGGCGTTAAGCCTAATGCAAGGCATTCGTCAATTACCTTGTTGTAAAAAGCAATACCTTCTTTGTTTACTTTGCCAGTACCATCGGGTATAATACGTGTCCATGCAATAGAAAACCGAAAGCAGTTAAAGCCAAGTGCTTTCGTAAGCAGCAGGTCGTCTTTATAGCGGTGATAAAAATCGCAGGTGTGGTGGTTATTAACGCTGCCTTTTATTTTGCCCGTTTTGTTAGAAAACACATCCCAGATAGATAAGCCCTTACCATCTTTCAGATAAGCTCCTTCATTTTGAGCAGCAGCAATAGCAACGCCCCAATGAAAGCCTTGCCCAAAGTCTTTGGCAGTAATTTTATAAGGATAGTTCAAAGCGGGTATTTATATACTTTAAAGTTGAGGCGGACTTAGTTGCCAGCAGGTTTAGGTTAACGAGGGCAATTAATTAAATACAAAGTCGGGGTACAAAAAATCCAGCGCCATTCTTTTTTGGGTGGCAGTATGCATCAGGTAGGCAATGATATCGGCAGCAGAATAGTTGCATTGTATACTTCCATTGTTCAAAGTGTGTGTTAAACTGTGCATCCAGGTTCATTATTTGCTTTACACCCAATTGCTCTAAAGCGGCCCCGTTGCAATATTGTTCATATTGTCCTTTAATGGGTATTACCAGTATTTTTTTCTGTAGATATAATGCTTCGGCCGGGGTTTCAAAACCGGCACCGGTAATGATGCCGGTACAATTAATGAGGCTTTTATTAAATGCCTCTTTACTTACTGGCAGCAAGGTAATATTGCCATTGGTAACAGGCGCTTTTACTTCTTTTGAAAAAAGTTCAAAACGGGTATCTTTCAATTGTTGGAAGTAGGGAATCAGTTGCTGATCTGCATAAGAAGAAAGATAAACTGTGACATAGTTTTGCTGCTGTGGTTGTGCCTGCCATATTTCTTTTTTAATAACCGGGGGCAAAATAAAATCATCGTAAGGCTCAAAATGCAAACCCAGGTATTGTGTGGCACGGGCATAGTTTTTTAAAATCCACTCTCCCATACTATCTTTTTTTTGGGGTCTGGGTACTTTATCAGAAACAAAACTTGCCTGGTGGCCAAAGTTTATGGAGGGTATTTTTTTAAAAGCACAGGCCAATGCAGTAATGCATTCAAAGTCATTAATCACTAAATCATACTTTTCAACGGGCAAGTCTTTAATTTCTTTTATTAAACGCAGCGGGGCAAAAGACTGAATAATTTTTTTATAACTAAGACCACCACTGTTAGAATAAAATAAACTTAACCCTTTGCTGCGGTAGGTTACCGGCAAGGTGGAGGGTAAGCTGCTGTTAGCGCCACTTAAAAAAATATCTACGGTGCCATATTGCTGCAGATGGGGTAATAATTCCATGGCACGGCTGATATGGCCATTACCTGTTGCCTGT
>REAR01000152.1 GCA_004295245.1 Sphingobacteriales bacterium
TAAATAAGGCCTGTTTGTTTTTTGATCAATATAAAGTAATGCCACGTGAGAAAAATTGCCGGGGTAATCGTTACCTCTTGAAATTAATGCAGACACTTCTGCACCGCCTCTTGAAACTAATAAATCGCCGCTATGTACCCTTACACCAAAAATAGTGGTGAAAGGTGCTGCTGATTTTTCATCTTGCACTTCTACCGCAGTTGCTGCATCGTAAGAAATTTCAGTTTGCAGCATCACCTCTTCTGTAGCGGCCCGTATGCCATATAATAATTTGTAGAGAGAATTTTTTACTGCCGTATCATTTACATTCCAATATTTCGATTGCTGTTTAATATAAGTCTTAAGCAAATTGCTCTGATGCAAATACCAGTTAGTTGTATTTGCACCTGCTGCTACGTACGGTGCAGCATTAAAAAAATTTAATGATGAGTTTGTAACCCCAGAGCATTTGCTGCTGGCGTTGGTGCAAGGCAATGATGCTGTTGGTAAATTATTAAAAGATGCGGGCCTAACTGAGAAGGGATTAATAACTGCTATTACAGAATTGCGCAAAGGAGATACAGTAAAAAGTCAAACACAGGAAACGCAGTTTAATACCTTAAACAAATACGCCAAAAATTTAAATGAACTGGCAAGGCAGGGCAAACTGGATCCTGTAATTGGCCGCGATGAAGAGATCAGAAGAACACTTCATATACTATCACGCCGTTCAAAAAATAATCCCATTTTAGTAGGAGAGCCCGGTGTGGGTAAAACCGCTATTGCAGAAGGATTGGCCATGCGCATTGTAAACGGAGATGTACCCGATAACTTAAAGAGTAAAATTATCTATGCGTTAGATATGGGGCAGTTAATTGCTGGTGCAAAGTATAAAGGCGAATTTGAAGAACGTTTAAAAGGTGTGGTAAAAGAGGTAGCCACCAGCGACGGGGAGTTGCTTTTATTTATTGATGAAATACATACATTGATTGGTGCAGGTGGCGGAGAAGGCGCCATGGACGCCGCTAATATTTTAAAGCCGGCCTTAGCCAGAGGTGAGTTAAGGGCAATTGGCGCCACTACTTTAAACGAATACCAAAAATATTTTGAAAAGGATAAAGCATTAGAGCGCCGCTTTCAGAAAGTAATAATTGATGAACCCAATGTGGAAGATGCTATTTCTATTTTACGCGGGTTAAAAGACCGTTACGAAACTCACCATCATGTGCGTATTAAAGACGATGCTATTATTGCAGCAGTAGAACTGAGTAACCGCTACATCACCGATCGGTTTTTGCCCGATAAAGCCATTGACCTGATTGATGAAAGTGCGGCCAAGCTACGTTTAGAAATGAACAGTATGCCAGAAGCGCTGGATAAGCTGGAACGGCAAATACGCCAACTTGAAATTGAGCGGGAAGCTATTAAAAGAGAAAATGACGCGGCTAAATTAAAAGAGCTCAATACTGAAATTGCCAACTATGTGGTGCAGCGAGATACTTTTAGGGCAAAATGGAAACAAGAAAAAGAGATTGTTGAAAAATTGCAAAATGCCAAAGTGAGTATAGAGCAACTTAAGCAACAGGCAGAGCAGGCAGAACGTAATGGCGATTATGGAAGGGTGGCAGAAATACGATACGGCAAAGTAAAAGACCAGGAAGCATTGGTTGAACAGTTTTCAAAAGAGCTGGCCGCCATTAGTGAAAATTCACGACTTACCAAAGAAGAGGTAGATGCAGAAGATATTGCAGAAAATGTGGCGAAAGCAACCGGCATACCGGTAAGTAAAATGCTGCAGAGCGACCGCGAAAAACTGTTGCAACTGGAAAATCATTTGCATGAAAGAGTGGTGGGGCAAGAGGAAGCTATTACCGCGGTGGCAGACGCCATTCGCCGCAGCCGTGCCGGTTTGCAAGACCCACGCCGCCCTATTGGTTCATTTATATTTTTAGGTACCACCGGTGTGGGTAAAACAGAATTAGCTAAAGCCCTGGCTGAATATTTGTTTAATGATGAAAGCCTGATGACCCGTATTGATATGAGTGAGTATCAGGAAAAACATACGGTATCCCGCTTGGTGGGGGCACCTCCGGGGTATGTGGGTTATGACGAAGGAGGCCAACTAACCGAGGCCGTACGCCGTAAACCGTATAGCGTGGTGTTGCTGGATGAAATTGAAAAAGCCCACCCCGATGTTTGGAATGTGCTGCTGCAGGTGCTGGATGATGGACGTTTAACCGACAATAAAGGCCGGGTGGTGAATTTTAAAAACACCCTGGTAATTATGACCAGCAATATAGGCAGCCACCTTATACAAGAGGCTTTTGAAGGAGTTACTGAAAAGAATGTGGAGAACGCAACTGAAAAAGCTAAGATAGATGTGCTAAACTTGTTGCGTGAAACCATCCGCCCCGAATTTTTGAACCGGGTAGATGAAATCATTCTGTTTCAACCACTTTTAAAGAAAGAGATAAAGGGTATTGTGAACATTCAGTTAAATAATCTGAAGAAATTGGTGGCTGGTAACGGAATTAATCTTGAGTTTAGTAATTATGCGGTGGATTTTCTGGCAGCGCAGGGTTTTGACATACAATACGGAGCCCGCCCGCTGAAAAGACTGATACAAAAAGAAATTGTAAACCAGCTGAGTAAAAAAATACTGGCAGGGCAGATAGATAAAACAAAGCCTGTTTTGGTAGACGTATTTGACAACACCGTGGTGTTTAGAAATGAACAAACCGAAACAGCAGAATTAAGTAACAAATAAAAGGAAGACTTATGGCATTTAAAAAAGAGGTAATGGAGATAATTGCACCCAAAGATATTTTTGTGGGCAATAAAGATGCGGCAATAACCTTAATGGAGTTTGGCGAATATGAAAGCGAAGCTTGTGAAAAGGCCAATGAAGTAGTAAAACAACTGTTAGAAGAATATGAAGGAAAGATCAAGTTTAACTTCCGTCATTTTCCGTTAACCAAAGTACACCAGCGTAGTTTAAAGGCTGCAGAAGCTGCCGTTGCCGCTGCACAAGAAGGTAAGTTTTGGGAGATGCACAATATTCTTTTAAGCAACCGCCGTAGCTTGGGTACTATTAGTTTAAAACTGCATAGTAAAGATGCCGGTATTAAAAACAAACAGTTTTTAGACAATCTGGTGAACGGCATTTTTGGCTGGCAGGTGCAAGATGATTTGAAAGAAGGTATTAAAAGAGGCATTACCGATGTGCCGGTGTTTTTTATAAACGGAGAACGTTTTAAAGGCACACCCACTTTTGCCAATCTTAGTAAAGAAATAGATCAGGCGCTAAAAAAAACAACAAAGAAAAAAGCCGCATAAAAATAAAAAAGAGCTTACTACGGTAAGCTCTTTTTTATTTTGGTAACCAGCAGCTGTAATGCTATTAAGCAGTGGTTGCGTCGCACACTTCAACATTGGTATTTCAAATATTAAATGCTCAAGTGTGCGACGCAACGATGTTTCATCTGTGTTACTATAGTTGGCAAAAAAATAAAAACCCCGGCATAACCGGGGCTTTGTATAATAACAAGGTTACATTAATATCCTTTCTTCTTCTGATCGGTACTGCTGGGTTTTAATCCGGTTGCTTTGTAAGTGCCATAATCAAACACCAGGTTGCAAAATGCTTTTACGCCTACATCTAACTGGCTGTCGTCAACATAAAAATCGGGGGTATGGTGGCCGGGTGCATCTTTGGGGTTGGTGCCCACAGGCATGCCGCCTAAAAAGAAAAAAAGTGATGGAGCTTTTTCTCCAAAAAAAGAAAAGTCTTCAGCTCCGGTAGTCCATTGAGAAAGTTTTACTTTATCAGTGCCCGCTGCTTTCACTAAAGAGGGTAACATTAAATCGGTTAAAGAAGAATCGTTAGAGGTTACCAATGTTTTGGTATCAATAGTAACTTCTACGGTAGCGCCGCTTGCTGCTGCTATACTTTCTGCTGTGCGTTTTATTTTTGCATGTACCTCTTTTTGCATTTCGGCATCCAGCGTACGTATGGTACCTTCCATAATAGCTTCTTCCGGAATAATATTGCTTCTTACACCACTTTGTATTTTTCCTACCGAAATTACTACCGGTGCTTTTACAATATTTTCCTGGCGGCTTACAATAGTTTGCAAACCATTTATTATTTGTGCACTTATCACAACCGGGTCAATACTGCCCCATGGTGCAGAACCGTGCGCCTGTTTGCCTTTAACTTTAATTGTAAACCAATCGCTGCTGGCCATGGTGGCGCCGGGTTTGTAAAGAATATTGCCCACTTCTGTTTGGCTGTTAATATGCAAGCCAAACATAGCATCTACTTTTGGGTTATCCATTACGCCTTCTTTAACCATTAAAGGCGCACCACCTTCTTCAGTACCGGGCGGGCCTTCTTCTGCTGGTTGAAAAACAAACTTAACTGTGCCGGCAATATCTTTTTTCATAGCTGCCAGCACTTCTGCAGTACCCATTAAAATAGCCACATGCGTATCGTGGCCGCAAGCATGCATTACACCCACTTGCTGCCCGTTGTATTCACTCACTGCCTTAGAAGCAAATGCAATATTTACTCTTTCTTTCACAGGTAGTCCATCCATATCGGCACGCAAAGCAACTACAGGTCCGGGTTTGCCACCTTTTAAAA
Source organism: Sphingobacteriales bacterium (assembly GCA_004295245.1). Classification (GTDB taxonomy): domain Bacteria; phylum Bacteroidota; class Bacteroidia; order Chitinophagales; family Chitinophagaceae; genus JACMLD01. Next base: position 4,625 of record REAR01000152.1, read on the forward strand.
TACCTACCACACCTGTTTTTGCAACGCCGGTTTGTACTTCAATACCTAATTTTTTTAAATGAGCCGCAATGTATTCCATGGTTTTAAACTCGCGGTTGCCCAGCTCGGGGTTTTGATGAATGTGGCGGCGCCATTCAATAACCTTTGCTAAAATTGCTTTTGATTTTGCATCAATTTGCTGTTGTATGGTTTGTGCGTTACTGGTAAAAATCAATGCTATCAAACAACAACAGCAGCTAATAATGTGTTTTCTCATGTATGCGTATTTTGTATAAATGAATATAGTGTTTTTTAGGTAACCGGCATTGGTATTTCTGTTGGGGCATTGGTTGCTGGTTGAAAATTCCGACAGGATTTGTGCATGGTTTTAGGGGCACACGGTAACAGCAGTGCTATAATCAACTCCAATCCCAAACTACTACGTTCCATTCATCAACTACATCGCGGTAAGTATAAATAGTTTTAAAGCCTACTCTTTCGTGTGCCCGCTGAGAGCGGGTGTTGCTGGTAGAAATTTCGGTGACCAATAAATCAAATTGTGGTTGGTATACGTCTTTATGTTTTTGATAAAGCATATCAAAAATACCTTGCCCGCGGTAGCTGCTGTCTACACAAATTTGTCCCATTACATAATAGCGATAGTTGGGTAAAAGCGTTCCCTTCCATTGTTGTGCATCCAATATAGCATACATGCCCAGCAGTTCGGGTACATCGTTTTTATAATCATTCATCATGGTAAGGGCATAACCTGCAAGGGTATCATTGTCTTTTGCAATAATGCTTGCACCATAGCTATGCATTTGCTGCAACATATCCGGCGTATGCACAACTGTAACAAAACCCTGACTATGTTTTTCTGATTCGCTTAGGTGCTGTTTAAGATTTTGTTGTTGCAGTGCAATAATTTGTTCCATCTCTTTATTATTGCTTACCGTGGTGGCGTAAATCATATAATAAATTTAGCACGATACGTTTAGATAAAAGTTGCGATAGTCGGCCGAAAAATTAGATACTTACTTTTAATTGCCGGTAAAATTATTTATACTCACCAAAAACGCTTCTTAGTTCATCGGCAATTTCACCAAGGGTTATTTTGTTTTCAACAGCTTCTATAACGGCAGGCATAAGGTTTTCTCCACTAATGGCTTTATCGTTTAATAGCTGTAAGCACTGGTCTACTTTTGCATGGTCTCTTGAAGAGCGCAATTGTTGCAGCCTTGCCGCTTGCATGGCACGTATGCTATCGTCAATTTTAAAACCGGGCATCTTGTTTTCTTCCTGCACCTGAAATTTATTTACACCCACTATTATCTTTTCATTGTTTTCTACTTGGCGTTGGTAGTTGTAGGCACTACGGGCTATTTCTTCTTGTATAAAGCCTTCTTCAATAGCACTCACACTGCCACCCATTGCATCAATCTTTTGCATAAGGGTGGTGGCTGCTGTTTCCATTTCGTTGGTAAGGGTTTCTACAAAATAACTTCCTGCCAGTGGGTCTACCGTATCTGGGGCACCGCTTTCAAAAGCTACAATCTGTTGGGTGCGTAATGCAATACGTGCAGCTGCTTCTGTAGGTAAGCTCAGTGCTTCATCATACCCATTGGTATGCAAACTTTGTGTGCCGCCTAATACAGCCGCCAGTGTTTGTATGGTTACGCGGCTAATATTATTGAGTGGTTGCTGTGCTGTTAATGTGCTGCCACCGGTTTGTGTATGAAAGCGCAGCATCATGGCTTTTTCATCAGTAGCCCCCAACTCTTTCATGATGCGTGCCCACATTCTGCGAGCTGCTCTAAACTTAGCTACTTCTTCAAACAGGTTGTTGTGTGCATTAAAGAAAAAAGAGAGGCGTTTGCCAAACACATTTATATTCAACCCTTTTTCTAATGCAGCTTTTACATAGGCTTTACCATTGCTTAATGTAAAAGCAATTTCCTGCACAGCGGTGCTGCCCGCCTCACGAATGTGATAACCAGAAATAGAAATCGTATTCCACTTGGGTAAATCCTGGCTGCACCATTCAAAAATATCTGTTATAATACGCATAGAAGGTTTGGGCGGATAGATATAGGTGCCTCTTGCTGCGTATTCTTTTAAAATATCGTTTTGTATAGTACCGGTTATTTTTTTTAAATCGGCGCCCTGTTGTTTTGCCAATGCCACGTAAAACGATAATAATATAAACCCCGTAGCATTAATGGTCATAGAAGTAGAAATATCCTGCAGCTTAATATCTTTAAAAAGTAGTTGCATGTCTTCAATACTATCTATGGCTACACCTACTTTTCCTACTTCACCTTCGGCCAATGCATGATCACTGTCGTACCCAATCTGCGTAGGCAAATCAAAAGCCACACTTAAACCCATTACACCCTGGTTTAATAAATAGTGATAGCGCTTATTACTTTCTTCTGCAGTGCTAAAGCCGGCATACTGACGCATGGTCCATAATTTACCACGGTACATATCTTCCTGCACCCCGCGGGTAAACGGAAACTCGCCGGGCTTTTCTGCATACGCTGTTGGTACCACCCCATTGTATAAATGGCTATAATTATAACAGGGCTCAATGTTAATGCCACTATCGGTAGTTATTTTTTTATTGGCCATGGGTTAGTATTAAGCAAGTGAATAATAGTGTTTAGTAAAGGTTTGCTGCTGAAGGGTACCCCGAATGCCTGTCACAAATCCTATCGGGGGGTTTAACAAGCAAGAATGATACGAAGGAACATAACGGCTGATTACCGCATTACTTTTTTAGCCTCGTAACTAATAGCTTCCTGTACCAGCCCGTGCATGCTACCCTGTGGTTGCTGCATTAAAACATCTAGTATGTTTTTATTTAAATCGGCACCGGTGGCTGTAGCGGGTAAAATAGCAGCC
>REAR01000170.1 GCA_004295245.1 Sphingobacteriales bacterium
TATCATCACCCGATTGAAGGAGTAGTTCATGCCCGATCCGGCGAAGTAATACCTCTCTTCTGGCAGTATCAAAATCGTTACTGCCCGCCATACTGAAAGCCACGCAGACCACTGCAATAAACAAGAGTAATACCGAGCCGAACAGGTACTGGCGTTTACCGGAGCGAAGTTTTCGGTTAAAAGGCATACTATTTACAGTTTATTTACAAAGTTTACACTATTATTTACCATCCAGGGCCGCTTAGCTGCAATAATTAAAAGTATTTTTGTTAGCGCAACTTTAAGCAGATAGAAAAATTAAAAAAAATGCTGCAAACGAAGTTGCTTTATCAAAAGACCGTTTATATTACTTAAACCAATAAAAAATATGAAAAAGTATATTTATGTGCTGGTTTTACCGCTTGTTGTGATAAGCGGACTTCTATTTGCTAATAGCAAAATTAATAATGTACCGTCTAAAAAAGCAAGCCCAAAGCCATTGACTGCTGCTGAAAGGAAAGCCGAGTTGAAAAGATGGGAGGCTACACCAGAAGGTATAAAATACTTAAACTGGAAAGCATCTGATGCTGGCCAAAAAGTGTTTGCCAGCACTGCTAAAATAAGCAAGCAGGTAACTACTTATAGCAATATGGAGGCTGTTGTAACGGCTCTATCTCTTCCCCCGGGATCAAGATTGGGTTTTGGAGTGATGGTAAAAATTAATGGTGAAGACTATATTCTTAGTTTTGGGCTTGAAAGTAGTAAGAATGAATTTCAGCAACTGCGTAGCCTGAAAGTTAATGACAAGATCATTATAAGAAGCCACTATGTATCGCACGCCCCTAAGTATGCGTACCCAATAATAGCTGGCGACTATGCAGAACGGGATGATAAAATGCTATATAAACGTGCTCCCCGTAAAGACGGTTGCTGAGTAATAAAATTTTGAATGCTGCACCCTTCTTAATTATTATTCACCCTATTTTTACCTGGCAATATAGAAAATAACATAAGAGACACTCTTAGAATAACAAGTTTGGAATAAAGCCGTATCCACTTATTTTTTAGGAGGTTTATTAATAAAGATTAAACAACCAATGGCAAACAAAACTTTGACAGCATTAACTGACCCGGAATTATTGGCAGCAGCAAAAAAACTAAAGTCGTTTTCAATAATAAATGCATTTTTCATTGGATTTCTTATTGCCATTGTTGCTTATAGCATTTACAATAAAAGCTTTGGGTTTTTAATGATTATTCCTTTATACTTTATTTACAGATTGGTTAAAGACCCCAGAAATAAAAAGATAAAAGAACTGAATAAGCTATTAAAAGAACGAAATCTGGATGCACCATAACTGTACACATTAGTAACGCAGACTATATACCAGTTTTAATTCACTTAGTTCTTCAATACACAACTACATGACGTTTAGAGCATCTTTTTGTCATCCTTTTAAACCAGCCCCTATTGAAATAGGCATTGTAAGCAAAGATGAAATTTTAACTGCTTTTCATAAAACGCCCTGGCAGCAATACATACTGCAAATGGAAACGGCTGATGCTGCCAGTATCTGTTTCTCTCCTTCTTTAGAAATAGAATGGATAGAAGAAAAAGCGGGCCTTTGCTTTTCTGCAGTGCCTGAAACAACGGGTTATAGCTTTATCGTTTTTTTTAAACGCCCCAAAGCAAACAGAGACTATATCTCTGAAATTACCGACCAGTCTTCTGAAGAAGCCCTTGCCTGCCTTGAAGCTTTACTAAATGGCAACCTTGCAATGCTGGAGGAAAAAATT
>REAR01000153.1 GCA_004295245.1 Sphingobacteriales bacterium
CCGGCAGTAGTAGCTATATGCAACAACTGTTGCGTCGCACTCTTCAACAAAACAATGCTATTGAACAATGAATGAAATAGATGCTTATAAAAATTTGCTTAATCCACCTTTAGGAGATAGAGGCTACTTTAATTTTGAAGAAGACTTTATAGAAAAAAATATGCGCTGCATTCCTATGATTGTGCGATTTAAAATGGATGCAGCGGGCATTAAATTAAAACTGGCAGAGTGGAACAAGTTTTCAGTAAACGAACGATTGAGTTTGGCAATATTACCTGCCGGCAACACAACGGAACTGCAGCATTATAAAGAATACTTGGTAAGCTTGATAAAAAAATATACACAAGCAACCGAAACATTATTAGCCGTAGAGGCGCAACCAGCCTGGAGTATTTTAAACTGCATACCAGAAGTTTTACAACAAAAAGCCATTGAGTGCAACTGGAAAATAAGTTTGACGCAATGGCAGCAGCTTACTAACCTGCAACGTTTTGCTTTATTAAAACTTTGCCGCCCCGGGCATGAAAATAAAAATTTTACAAAGGCCATGAAAGAATTTAAACTGACAACTGCTCAATAGAGCACTACTGTTGAAGGGATTGCGACGCAAGGATGTTGCCATAAAAAACAACCGCTGGTATTAAAATATATACAATGAAATCGAGCTACACAGTAAAAATAAACTTCATGGGCGGCATTATTTCGCCCGGAGATTTATACAATATTTTAGTTGCCGCCACAAAAGCACATGTGTACCATATTCGTTTTGGCTTACGGCAGCAATTATATATTGATATCAGCACTGAAACTTTGTTAGACTTTACAAAAGAATTGGACACGCTGGGCATTATGTACGAAACCGATGCAGATAAATACCCCAACATTATTAGTTCGTACGCAGCTGAAGAAGTTTTTATAACTAAAACATGGTTAAGTGAGGGTGTTTATAAAGATATTTTTGATTTGGTGGATTATACTCCGCAATTAAAAATTAATGTATCTGACAGTAACCAAAGTTTTACACCGCTGTTAACTGGTAATATTAATTGGGTGGCCTCTCCGGGTGCACAACATTTCTGGCATTTGTTCATACGTTTTCCTAAAACAAACGTTGTGTATGAATGGAAAGAAATGGTATATACCAATGATGTGGCACGCATGTCTAAACATATTGAAACCATCATTTTTGAAAACAAATTGTTGTTTTATGATAACCCGCAGGCCAGTGGAGAAGAGTTATTTAAACGCGTAAATAATACCTCCTTTATAACCAAACCAATTGAAACATCTTTACAGCTTCCGTTATTTAACCTGCCTTATTACGAAGGACTGAACCGCTATAACAACAAATATTGGTTGGGCATTTATAGAAGAGATGAACTGTTCAGCATCGATTTTCTAAAAGATCTTTGCCTGCTTTGTTTACAAACAAAAGTAGGGCAGGTATGTGCTACTCCATGGAAATCGCTTATTATAAAAGGCATTGAAGAAAAAGACAGGCAGCAATGGAACGATTTATTAGCAAAGTACCAGATAAATGTGCGCCATGCCGCTAACGAATTAAATTTTCAAGTAGAAGATAACAGCAGTAAGGCCCTTGCTATAAAAAATTATCTGGTAAAACATTTAAGTGCAGACGATACCCGTACGTTTGGCATTTGTATGGGCATTAAAACAAGAAGCAAGAGTGAAGTGTTTAGTAGCATACTAATCCGCCGCCGCCCATTGTTACGCCTTGGCCGTTGGGAGCTGCTGCATGTGTTTGATATTTTATGCGCCAAAAATTTTAATCCTAACGAAAGAACAGGATTAATTTTTAGCAAGAGCAATCCAAAATCATTATTACCAGAACAGTTAAGAAGAGCCATTCTTGCCTTCTACGCTCACCAGCAAAAGCAGCTAATACCTGTGGCTGGCAAAAAAATAACTGCAAAAGAAAAAGAAATAGCTAATGAATGGGCCGGTGTGGTACACCAATGTAAGCATTGCTTTACCGTGTATGATGAAAAATTAGGCGATGCAGAAAATAATATTATAGCAGGCAGTAGTTTTCTCAGCTTACCGGCATCCTATTGCTGTGCGGTTTGCGAAGCGCCTAAAGCGGACTTTGAAATAATAGAACGAAAAAAATTGGCCTTACAAACCATTTAAGGCAGCGTGTGCATTAAAATTACGAAAGCAATTTTTTTTATCGGCCGGTAAGGGCAATACGGCTACTTGTAGTTGCTCCAGCATAAACTTCATGCTGTGCTTTAGTAATTTTTTTGATTGGTACAATTGATAAATATATTGTAACGCAGTTGCCGCATAAATAGCACAAAGCGGTTCTGGTGCACCATCATTGATATATAAACAAGCAGCAGGTTTATTATCCTTGTAAAAACCAATCAACTCTTTCAATAAAGCGGCTTCCATCAACGGCATATCGCAAGCTAATACCAGTATATCTTCTTGCGGATATTGTAAATGCACAGATAGTAAACCACATAAAGGTCCTTTCAAATCCAAAGTATCATCATCCTGTACTAGTAATTTTTTATCAAAATAATTTTCATAGGCTTCTTGTTGCTGCGCATTTACAGAAAGTACATAAGATAAATGCACCATCGCCAATTTATCAACCGCTGTTTGCGCCCAGGTGCTGGCATGCAATTGCAGCAAGCCTTTATCGCTTCCCATTCTTATACTTTGGCCGCCACATAAAACTACACCTAGCATTATTTTAAATTAAAGGTGATGAGGTTTTGTATCTGAGTGCCCCAGGCTTTTACCCGGCGCTACCACATCTCTAACCAGTTGTTTTAACTCCTTAATCTCCGGAAAACCCCCGTACTCTTTTCTATCAAATACTTTTGCCTCTTGCACATGAATGGTATATCTGCCACTAATTTCGCTGGGCACCAGTGTTACTCCTTTTATATCTCCTTCAAACGTGGTTAAAAATTCTTGCGCCATATAAGCAGCCCGCAAAAGCCAATGGCATTTAGGACAGTATTCAATTGTTACAATGGGTTGCATAATGTATTAATATTGTAACCAAATTTAGCAGTTATTTAAATAAAGCGGTGTGTATTATTTATGTAGCCAGCAGTGGTAAGTAAAGCAACAGCCGTTGCGTCGCACACTTCAACAGCAGCATATCAGGCAGCACAAAATAAGTCGAATGATTACAGTAAGCCAGTTATACATTTATCCGGTAAAGTCCTTGGGCGGCATTGCAGTGGCACAGGCATCTCTAACCGACCGTGGTTTTGAACACGACCGTCGCTGGATGCTGGTAGATACAGAAAATCGCTTTTTAAGTCAGCGTGAGTTGCCTACTATGGCATTACTACAAACCAGCCTGCATGCAAATGGCATTCAGGTAAGTGAAACAAGTAAGCCGGGAAACAATATCATCATACCCTGGCAGCCGCAAACCAATACTCAACTTATTGTATCTATTTGGGAAGATTCTTGCAAAGCAATCATTGTTAGCGATGTGTTGAATGAATGGTTCACCCAGCAGTTGAAAGTAAATTGTAAACTGGTTTATATGCCCGATGCTTCACGCAGAAAAGTAGATACCCGCTACGCTTCGCAGCATGAGATCACTTCTTTTTCAGATGGCTACCCTATTTTATTGGTAAGCCAAGCTTCTTTAAATGATTTAAACCAACGATTGGATACACCAGTTAGCATACAACGTTTTCGTCCTAACCTTGTTATCTCCGGCTGTCTGCCTTACCAGGAAGATGAAATGGCTGAGTTTACTATCAGCGACATACAATTTTTTGGTGTTAAACTTTGTGCCCGCTGCGTGGTAACCACTATCAACCCGGCCACTGCTGCCAAAGAAAAAGAACCCTTAAAAACACTGGCAGGCTATCGTCAGCAGGATAACAAAATTTTCTTTGGACAGAATGTATTATTCAACAAAAAAGGACACATAAGCATTGGTGATATTTTAACCATTACAAACTGGGACGCAAAACGGTTTTAAGCTTGTATCTTGCTAATTATAAAATAACCAGTCAATACTGATTACCCTTCCGGTTTAAAAGTATTAATGATTTTCACCGGTTTAGATACCGGTTGCCTGCCTTTAAATAACAGTCGTTTGTATCAGCTAAAAATTAGTCTACTAATTTAGTAGGAAATACATATTTTTGTTAATCATGAGCATCCAGCAATCATTTAATTACAGCCATTTTTTAACCCAAAAACTGGAGCAGTTAAAAACTGAAGGCAATTACCGTTACTTTTTAGAAGTAAATAAAAGTGCCCGGCATTTTCCTGCCTTTTATTTTACAGATACCAACGGCAAACAGCAACATGCAGTTAACTGGTGCAGTAACGATTACCTGGGCATGAGCACCCATGAAGAAGTAATTTCGAAAATGGGGTTTGTGGCCCACAACAGTGGTACGGGCAGCGGGGGCACCCGTAATATTTCCGGCACTACCAATTATCATAAAATACTGGAAGCTGTTTTAGCTAAATGGCATAAAAAAGAAACTGCATTATTATTTAATGGTGCTTATCAGGCTAATGTTACCACCTTGCAAACACTGGGAAAAAACATACCGGGCTTGGTAATCTTATCAGACGAAAAAAATCATGCGTCCATCATAGAAGGTATTCGTGGCTGTAAAAACGATAAAAAGATTTTTCGTCACAATGATTTGCAGCACCTCGAAGAATTATTAGCAGCAATTGAAGGTAATAAACCAAAACTCATTGTTTTTGAATCGGTGTATTCAATGAGTGGAACCATTGCCCCGGTGAAAGAAATAGTGGCCTTAGCAAAAAAATACAATGCACTCACCTATATTGATGAAGTGCATGGCGTAGGCCTTTACGGCAATACCGGCGCCGGCATTTTAGAACAAGAAAATTTGCAATCGGATATAGATATTGTAAACGGCACCCTTTCTAAAGCCATTGGTGTTTTTGGTGGTTATATAGCCGCCAGCAATACGCTCATTGATTTTGTTAGAAGCTTTGGCAGTGGTTTTATTTTTACTACATCGTTGCCACCGGCAGTTTGTGCAGCTGCCACAAAAAGTATTCAGTTAATACAAGAAGAAACCATTATCAGAACTTCTTTTTTTAATAATGTGCTGCAGTTAAGGCAACAGTTCAGCAACAACAATATTCCGTTTATACCCAACAACTCACATATAACTATATTACCAGTTAAAGGTGCAGATGAATGTCGTAAACTGGCGAATGTGCTTTTATTAGCGCATGGCATCTACCTGCAACCAATAAATTTTCCTACTGTTCCGTCAGGAGAAGAATGCTTGCGAATTATTATTACAGCCAAACATCTTCCCAAGCATATCAATCATCTGGCATACAGCCTCAAAAAAATTATACATGGAAACAATCCGACTAATAGGCAGGAGCTCGAGGCTGTCGTTGCTGCAGATTGATATTGCCAAACAATTAATAGAACAGCATTTTCCTGAAATTAAAGTAACTGTAATTGCACGTAGCAGTAAGGGCGATGCATTACAGGAGATTCCATTACACACAGTAGAAGGAAGCGATTTTTTTACCAAAGATATTTTTGATGCGCTACAAAGTGGAGAGGCAGACATTGCTGTTCATTCTTTAAAAGATATGAGTAGTGCGCATTTTTTTGGCACCAATTTGTTTGCTGTTATTGACCGGGAGGATACCCGGGATGTGGTTATTTTTAACAACAACATTGAAAAAAAAATAAAGAACGGAGAACCCATTGTTATTGGCACCTGCTCTCCACGGCGTGAAGCTATGGCTACCGTATTTTTAAAAAAGGCCTTACCGCAGCTTAATAATAACATCAACATTACCACCACACCTATTAGAGGCAATGTAGAAACCCGTTTAAAAAAATTAGATAGCGGCGCATATGATGCTACTATTTTAGCAACGGCAGGTTTAAACCGTTTACTAAAATCAGAAAGCAATGCCGTTATTGAAGGGGTTACTGTAAAGCAATTACTTGCCAATAAAAAATTAATGCTATTGCCGTTAATTGAATGTGTGCCGGCACCTTGTCAAGGTGCTATTGTTGCAGAAGCAAATCCTGCCAACAAAAAAGCGTCAGCCATTCTGAATGCTATTAACAATCCACAATTATTTGCAGATTGTTATGCAGAACGTATAGAAGCTATTAAGTATGGTACAGGCTGTATTCAAAAATTTGGAGTTACCACGCTTACTACACAACACGGACTTTCTTTTTATGCATCTGGTACCGATGCTGAAGGCACACAGTTTACCCATTGGGCACCTGCCCCGGAACTAACACTGTTACCACAACAGGTGTTTTCTTCTACCGATGTTATGAAAAAATTCTTTTCATACGAATGGGAAACAGCAGCCGACTTAGCAACCAATGCACCAGTAATTTTTGTTTCTAATTATAAAGCTATTACTAATAGTTCAGCCCACTTACTACAGCACAAGGGTGCGACGCAACAATTGCTGAACAGCGAACTGAAAGCTGGTAACCAAAAAATAATTTTTGCAGCCGGCACCCGCACCTGGTATGAGTTGGCCAAACAAGGTTTTTGGGTAAGTGGCTGTGGCGATGGATTGGGCTTTGAATTTTTGTTGCCTTCTTTAGCAATGCCGTTATTACAAATAATCAGCAATGATATTTGTATTATTACCAATACCGCTGCTGCCCGGCGCTGGCAACAAAAAGGATATACTGCCATTAGTAATTACGAACTAAAAACAAATAACGATACAACCATTATAGAAAATATTAAAAAAGCACCAGCAATTTTTTGGAGCAGCTATGCGCAGTTTGAATGTTATGGCAGCTATGCCAACACAGCCGCCATTCATTTGTGCGCAGGGGGCGAAACGGCCAGCTTATTAAAAACCTCTGGTGTGGAACCAATAATTTTTCCGACTATTAAATCTTTTGAGTTATGGAGAAACTCTTTTACCCGTTTACACAACGTCGTGTAAGAGCGGATGCACATATACGGGAACTGACAGCGGGTGTAAAACTTTCTCACAAAAGTTTTATTCAACCCTTGTTTGTAGATGAAGCCATAACTGAACCACGTTTGGTAAATGGTTTAGCAGGAGTGCATGTAGAAACCAGCGAAACTGTTTTACAAACTATTGAAAAAAGTATAGCAGCAGGCATTACTAAATTTTTATTATTTCCGGTGCCTGCAAAAAAAACCACTCAGCAGTTTGATTTTTCTTTTGCGGTGAACCTGGTACAAAAAATTAAAACTGTTTTTGGCAATAGTATCTGGCTATCGGCAGATTTATGTTTATGCAGTTACACTACCCAAGGCCATTGTGGTATTTTAAATGAGGCGCATACTAAATTATTAAACAATAAAACAGTAGAGGTATTAAGCAATTACGCCGTACAGTTGGCCAATGCCGGTGTGCAATGCATTGCCCCCAGTGATATGATGGATGGAATGGACGCATTGCTGCTATTCGCACCAGTTTGGATGCATTGCAGTTTGATAGTGTAAGCATCATGAGTTATGCGGCAAAATTCAGCAGCCAGTTTTATGGCCCATTTAGAGATGCCTGCCACTCGGCCCCCAACACCAAAGGTTTGCAAAACAGAAAGACCTATCAAATATCGCCGCTTAATATGAACGATGCCATTAGCAGTGCGTTGAGAGACGAAAAAGAAGGCGCCGATATATTAATGGTAAAGCCCGCTGCTTTATATACAGATGTAATAGCGCAGTTAAAACAATATACGCTAAAACCACTAGCTGCTTATCATGTAAGTGGCGAGTATGCCGCTATAGAAAGCATGGCAGCACAAGGGTTGTTAAATAGAGAAGCGGCACATATAGAAACCTGGGCAGCACTTAGCAGAAGCGGAGCCGATATTATTATTTCTTATGCCGCACCGTTTGCAAAAGAATGGATAGAACAAATAGAATATTAATGAAACCAGCAGTTGAAGCGTTGAGCAACAGCCGTTGCGTCGCACCCTTCAACCGCA
>REAR01000171.1 GCA_004295245.1 Sphingobacteriales bacterium
TTTAGAACGAGAAGCTTTTCTTTCTTTATCTTCTGAAAAGAAAACACTGGAACGCATACAAAGCGTTTTAAAAAGTGGCCGCCCGGTAAGAAACTAAGTCAACCTATTTTTTTGAAAGCCCCATACTTGTTGGGGCTTTTTTATTTTAGGTAACCAGCAAAAGCTTTTCATAGCAACAGTGGTTGCGTCGCACCCTTCAGCAATAGTGCAGTAAGCAACAACTATCTGCTATCTTTGGCAAAAAACAATATGGCAAGTGCTGCATTAGGTCAGGTTTATTTAATTCCTTGTTTCATCAGCGATGAAGCAACGGCTACACTTCCATTATATATTACAGATGCAGTGAAGGAATGCCAGGTTTTTTTTGTAGAAAATGAACGTAGTGCCCGCCGCTTTTTAAAACAGCTGTGGAAAGAAATGGTAATAGATAATTACGAGTGGCACACCATACATAAAGCAGAAACAACCGTACAAGAAGATTTTAAACGGGCCTTGCAACGTGGCCATACCATTGGCATTATTAGCGAGGCGGGTTGCCCTGGCGTGGCCGACCCCGGTCAATTATTAGTAGCTGTAGCACAAGCAATGCAAGCAACGGTAAAACCATTAGTGGGCCCCAGTTCAATTTTATTAGCATTAATGGCCAGTGGCATGAATGGGCAACAGTTTGCATTTGCCGGCTATTTACCAATTGATGGAGATGAACGTGTAAAACGTATAAAAGAATTAGAGCAGGAAAGCCGGAGAAAAAATTGTACACAAATTTTTATTGAAACACCATACAGAAATAACCAATTAGTTGAAACTATATGTAAAACCTGCTTGCCGCAAACGCGTTTATGTATAGCAGCAGATATTACAGCGCCTACTGAAAAAATACAAACCAATACCATTGCAGACTGGCAAAAAATATTGCCAGACATCCATAAACGTCCGGCAATATTTTTATTACACGCTTAGTTTATTTTAAGCCCTTTTCTGTTTTTACGTTGTTGATGGCTATTACGCTATCCACCACATATTTGCTCATGCCGCGCCAGGGTAGTGTGCCCAGGTATTCTTTATAATGTAATTCTATATTAGCGCCGCTGTTAGACATTAGCGTGTTGGCTACTTTTTCATCTGCCACGCTAAATTCAAACTCATTGCTTTGTATGCTGCCGGGCACCTGACTTTTATAACCCGTTTGTATTAACCGGCCTTCGTAGGTTTTAAAAATATAGCCTTTCTTAACAAAGAAGTTTAGTTCTCCGGCTTTACTACCTTCTCCAAATACAAAGCTGAAACGGAAATAAAAGAATATGAGCAGCCCTGCTATGATGATGCCTGAAAGAATCATTAAAAACTTTTTCATGTGTATATTTTGAATTTTTGATTAAGGTTACATGTTATTCGCCATAAAATTTTCATTGATGTTTGGTATAATAGCTCAAAAATTTTATAGCTCAGTTTATGTATATGTATTTATGGTGTTTTTTTTGGGTTAAGTATTGTTATACAGATGCAGTGTGCGACGCAACAGTTGCTTGTTTAAAAAACAACTGCTGGTTACAACCCATATTTATCAATTAAATAAATAAGCGCTGCCATATTAATGGCACCCAGCTCCAATTCTCTTCTGTTTACGTTTTCAAACACATCATTGCGGGCATGGTGCAAATCAAAATACCGTTGCCCATCTGGCGACAAACCAGCCAGTGGGGTTTTAAAAGTGCTGCGTAATGGGCCAATATCTGCACCGCCGCCACCCATGGTAAACTGCGC
>REAR01000154.1 GCA_004295245.1 Sphingobacteriales bacterium
TGACTTTGAATTTAAATATTCTAATAAATTAGCTAACCCTAACTCTCGTCACCCACGTTATAATGGTAATTATACAGCAGCAAGAAGTGCTGGTGATTATATGGGTACATGGTTCATGTGGAGTATGGTACAGGAAAAAGGAAACTTTAGTAATAACGCTGCTGCAGATCAAAGTGATCCTAGAACGCGTTATTATTTTTATCGTCAGCGTATCAACTATTCCGATGTAAATCAAAACTCTTCTTCTTGTTCAGTATCTCCTTACCCTGCACACTTTCCTGCAGGTATGCCTTATTGCTTATTGCTGGCAGGTTTCTGGGGTAGAGATCATGGTGATGATAGTGGTATTCCTCCAGACGGTAATCTTCGTACTACTTGGGGTATTTACCCTGCTGGTGGGCAATTTGATGAGAACCAAGGAACAACCATTTCTTTGGAGTTAGGTGGCCGTGGTGCAGGTATTCAACCATTGTGGCAGTCTGCTTTTACTGATTTTATTAAAGCAGAAGCTGTTTTGAAATTGTCAAGTGCCGGTGACGCCCGTGCGCTGTTAGAAAGCGGTGTTCGTAAATCTATCACTAAGGTTACTACCTTCCCTGCTACAGTGGCTGTTACACCAACCGCTAATTTTGTACCAGATGCAACTAAAATAAATAACTACGTAAACAAAGTATTGGCACTATACGATGCTGCTACTTCTGCAGATGCAAAACTGAATGTAGTTATGAAAGAGTATTACATTGCATTGTATGGTAACGGTATGGAAGTATGGAATAACTATCGCAGAACAGGTTATCCTTCTGGTATGCAGTTAGCCAAAGTAACTGACCCCGGTAAGTATACCCGTTCAATGTACTATCCTTCAGTTTTTGTTAACCGTAATTTGAACGCAGCACAAAAGCCAGGGGTAACCACAAAAGTATTCTGGGATACGAACCCCAGTGATTTACAATAAATTTTAAATTTAAAGCAATGCAAAAAATATTAGTATCATTATTGTCTGTTGTAGTGCTTTTTAGCATTGGGTGTAAAAAGGGCGAAGTAATCCAGGATTATAAAGCGCTGGGTATTGGCTCTTATGTAACCCTTGTTAAAAGCAACAACACAATTATTGACTATGGGAATCTGAATACAACTTCAGCTAACTACATAATTAGAGAGTTAGGTTCACCCATAGATAAAATTATAGTCTATGTTACAAAGGGTACAACCTCTTTAACAAAGGCAAATTGGAAAAAGATTAAAGAGTACACTTATAGCGGAGACCTTACTATTGATGTTAAGGCAACAGAAATGGCTGCTGCATTAGGTATTCCTGTCACAGGTTTAGAAACAGGGGCTACTTATACTTTGTACAACCAGATTATTACAAAAGATGGTCGTACCTTTGATATAGTAAATACTAATGGAGAATTTGCTGGTAATACTAACTATAACATGGCGCTAACTATCCCAACTGTAGTTGTATGTCCTTTCAGTGGTACTGGTTTTGGTGGCAACTTCAGAGTGGTTGAAGATGGTTGGGGCGATTATAATGTAGGTGATGTTTTACAAGTTGCCAGTGGCCCTGCTGCTAATGAAATTACCATGGTGAATGTTTACCCTGCCCCTGGATTAGGAGGCTTTGGCGGACAGCCTTGGAAAGTTACTATTACAGCAACTACTGGTGCAGCTGCTGTGGCTTCTCAAGTTTATGGTAGCTATTCAGGCTTTGATAACAATATCAAAGTAAAAACTGTAGGTACCAATAACTGGGTATTTAGCTGTACAGGTGCAATCATCTTACGTTTAAACCACACTGGTGGTGCAAACTGGGGCGATTATAACCTGAAATTGCAGAAATTATAATAAACACATTATTATTATACAAAGGCCCCGCAACAGCGGGGCTTTTTTGTTATTGATACCATCTGTAGCAATTCCTTCAACATTGTTGCGTCGCACACTTCAACAATTGAACTATGTGGTATTATTTGCAGATTAGAAATATTACAGCCGAAGTGTGCGACGCAACTATGGTTGCACAATGAGTTGAAGCTGGTAATCTAATTCCTGTTTTCATCGCCAGCACCCTCAAAAAATTGGCAGTAAGCCAGAAAATTAGGTTTTCTTTGCAGCAAAATTTACAAATACATGTGGCAGCAATTAGCAAAATTTGTATTGAAAAATAAGTTGGTGCTCTGCCTTTTAGTTTTAATTGGTACTGTTTTTATGGGTTGGCAAGCAGCTCAGGTAAAATTGAGTTACGAGTTTTCTAAAGCAATACCTACAGACAACCCCAAGTACAAAACCTTTCAAAATTTTAAGCAACAGTTTGGAGAAGATGGCAATTTGTTGGTAATTGGTTTTACCACCGATAAGTTTTTTACACCCACTTTTTTTTCATCATATACACAATTATGCCAGCAGTTAAAACAAGTAAAAACTGTAGAAGATGTTTTAAGTGTTGCCACAGCAGTAAACCTTGTTAAAGATAGTGCCACAGAGAAACTAAAAGCAGTGCCTTTATTTGTTGGCAACTTAAACTTTGATAGTAGTGTTACTATTTTTAAAAGCCTGCCTTTTTACAAAGGTTTATTATATAACGAAAGCACTAATACTTACCTTACTGGCTTACGAATTAATAAAGATGTTTTAGCATCTAAAGAACGTACCGGTGTTGTAAATGAAATATTACAACTGGCTAATCAGTTTCAACAGCAACATGGCATTATTATGCATTATAGTGGCCTGCCATTAATACGTACCCAGGTGGCCGATAGAATAAAACTTGAAATGAACTGGCTACTGATTGGCTCCTTATTACTTTCCGCAATCATTATATTAATTTTTTTTAAAAGTTTTAGCAGCATGCTGCTTTCACTGGGTGTGGTTATAGTAAGTGTAATATGGGGCGTAGGAGCCATGCACTTACTGGGCTATAAAATTTCTTTGCTAAATGCGCTAATACCACCACTTATTGTTGTTATTGGCATACCTAACTGCATTTATTTTTTAAATAAGTACCATATTAGTTTTAACGAGACAGGCGATAAACAAACAGCACTGGTGCAAATGATAAGTAAAATGGGCGTGGTTACCCTATTTTGTAATATTGCAGCAGCTATTGGGTTTGCTGTGTTTGCACTAACTAAAAGCGCCATACTGCAAGAGTTTGGTGTGGTGGCAGGCATTAGCATAATGGTTATATTTTTTATTTCTTTTATTTTAATACCTGCTGTATTAAGTTACTTGCCACAGCCTAAAAGCAGCCACACAAAATATTTAGAAAATAAATGGCTTACTGCTATTTTAGATAAATTAGAATGGTGGGCATTAAACCATCGTAAAACTATTTACACAGTAACAGTTTTGTTATTGATTGTTGCAGTGGCTGGCATTTTCAGACTAAAGTCTGAGGGGTTTATTGTCGATGATTTGCCTAAGAGTGATAAAATTTATACCGACCTTAAATTTTTTGAGCATCACTTTAAAGGGGTAATGCCTTTAGAAATTGTGGTAGATACCAAACAAAAAAATGGCCTTAGAAAAAACACTTTAAAGATATTTGAGAACATAGATTCTTTATCTGCTTACATAGCAAAGCAACCAGAAATGGCAAGGCCACTTTCTGTGGTAGAGGGTTTAAAATTTGCAAGACAAGCTTATTATGATGGGGATAGTGCTACCTACGGGCTACCAAATAGTTTTGACATTGCATTTCTTGCTTCTTACCTGAATGCGAAACCAGATAGCAGCAGTACACCCAACAACTTTTCCAGAGTGCTTACTTCTTTTATGGATAAAGAAAAGCAAAAAGCAAGAATTAGTATTAATATGGCCGATGTGGGCAGCAAAAGATTGCCCCTTTTATTAAACAGTTTAGAACAAAAAGCACAGCAGTACTTTGATACTGCTAATTATAAAATTGAGTTTACTGGTAGCAGTGTAACCTTTTTAGAAGGCAGTACCTTTATTATTAATGGCCTTAAAGAAAGTATAGTTTGGGCCTTTGCATTAATTGCATTGTGCATGTTGTATTTATTCCGTTCATTTAAAATTTTGCTTTGCTCTCTCATACCCAAT
Source organism: Sphingobacteriales bacterium (assembly GCA_004295245.1). Taxonomy (GTDB): domain Bacteria; phylum Bacteroidota; class Bacteroidia; order Chitinophagales; family Chitinophagaceae; genus JACMLD01. The sequence goes on from REAR01000154.1 coordinate 4,066, forward strand.
TTAATACCGCTGATATTAACAGCTGGTGTAATGGGTTGGGCAGGTGTGCCATTAAAGCCTTCTACTGTTTTGGTATTTAGTGTGGCGTTGGGTATTGCAATAGATATCACCATTCGGTTTTTAGTAAATTATAAGCAAGAAAAAACAGGTAACGAACAGCAAATGCAACAATTGGTAATAGATACTATACATAGCACCGGCATTAGTATTATATATACTTCAATGGTTTTAATTGCAGGCTTTGTAATTTTTTGCTTCAGCAGCTTTGGTGGCACTCAGGCTTTAGGCTGGCTTACTTCATTAACACTGGTTGTGGCCACAATAACCAATTTAATTTTTCTGCCGGCATTACTCATTTCAATTACACGAAAGAAAAAATAATTTAGTTGCCAGCTTTGAAGCTATGCGCAGCAGCCGTTGCGTCGCACACTTGTGCAAAAGAATAAAAGGCAACAAGTGTGTAAGATTTTTTTTTAAGTTGTAAAATGGGTTCTGGCTTATGTTTTTGTTGAATGGCCAACTTATTGTACAAGTGTGCGACGCAACAAAGGATGCGTAAAGAACAGATGCTGGGCACCAAATTATCAAGAACACTTTTTTTACAACCTGTGGCTATAATTAAAACAATTTATTTTATGAGTGGCGCAGCACTTTGTTTAATAAAGACTCTATGAAATTATATTTGCGATCCTAAACTTAAAATTAACGCTATGAGAAGATTTTTGTTATGGCTTGGGTTGGTAGTGCTGAACATGCAGCTAATGGCTCAGCAAAAAACAATTACCGGCACGGTTACAGATGCTGCGGGCAATCCTATTGCCAATGCATCTGTGTTAGTAAAAGGTACTTCAATTGGTACCACCACAAAAGCTAACGGAACGTATTCTATTACTGTTCCGGCTACTGCAAGAGTATTAATTATTTCTTCTGTTGGTAATGCCGCCGAAGAAATTACTATTGGAACAAAAACTGCTATTAACGCCAGTTTGAAAGCAGATGATAAAGAACTGGATGAAGTTGTAGTGGTAGCCTATGGTACTGTTAAGAAAAGATCTTTCACCGGATCTTCTAACAAGATTAAAGGAGAAGACATTGCTGCAAGACCTAACACCAATATTGCTACAGCATTAGTGGGTGCTGCACCGGGTGTGCAAACCAATGCAGGTTCTGGTCAGCCGGGCTCAGCCCCAGCTGTAAGAATCAGAGGTTTTGGATCTGTTTCTGCAAGCAATGACCCTTTGTATGTTGTAGATGGGGTGCCTTATTTTGGAAGTATTGCTAACTTAAATGCAAACGATATTGAAGAGATGACTGTGTTGAAAGATGCATCTTCAACTGCATTGTATGGTAACCGTGCTGCAAATGGTGTGGTAATGATCACCACCCGTAAAGGTAAGAAGGGCGCCAAGCCACAAGTGACGCTAACATATAACAGAGGTGTTACAGACAGAGCCATACCAGAATATGATAGGGTAGGTGCTTTTGATTATTACCCTGTAATGTGGCAGGCTTACAGAAACAGTTTAGTATATCGTGCCACTAATCCATTACCATTGGCAACAGCCAACCAGCAGGCAACAAATGATATTCGCGGTCTTTTAGCGTACAATCCTTTCAATGTAGCTAATAATGCAATAGTGGGTACTGATGGTAAATTAAATGCTGCAGCACAATTAATTTATAGGCCAGAAGATTTGAATTGGGAAAACAGCATCAGCCGTTTGGGCCAGCGCCAGGATGCAAACGTAACAGTTTCTGGCGGACAAGACAAGATGGACTACTTTATGTCTTTGGGCTATTTGGAAGAGAAAGGATATATCATTCGTTCTGACTATAAAAGAATTAATGGCCGTTTAAATATTAATAATCAAATAAACAGCTGGCTCAAAACAGGGCTTAATCTGGGCGGTACATTTACAAAATCTAACCAGGCCTCCAGCACTGGTACTACTGCTTTTGTAAACCCATTTAACTTTACCCGTGGTATTGGGCCTATTTACCCCGTGTATGCCTATGATCCTGCTAATGCAGGTGCCTATTTGTTGGATGGATTGGGTAACCGCCAGTACGATTATGGTAACTTAAGTTCATTAGGTTTACCTAACAGGCCGGGAGGTGGTTATGGTGGCCGTCATATTACAGCGGAAACTGAATTAAACCAAGAGAACTTTAATAGAAATTTTTGGAGTGTAAGAACTTTTGGTGAGGTGAAATTTTTAAAAGATTTCAAGTTTACTACCAATATTGCTGTAGACATTACTAATCAGAATGATTTGAGTTATGGCAACAAACTGGTAGGTGATGCTGCGCCAAACGGTAGCTTAACAAAAAGTAATAACAAAAACACGGCTTATACATTTAATCAGTTAGTAAATTATAACAAGTCTTTTGACCGTCATAATTTTGATGCATTACTAGGACATGAAAACGTTGATGAAACATATGAGAGTTTTAGTGCCAGCAGAACCAACCAGATAGTATCTGGTAACTACGACCTTGTGAATTTTTCAGTGCCGGGTTCAAGCACATCTGTAACCGATAAGAGAAGAACTGAAGGTTTCTTTTCAAGGCTCAACTACGATTATGACAGTAAATATTTTGTTAGCTTAAACTTTAGAAGAGATGGCGCCAGCAATTTTGCAAAGGCAACACGTTGGGGAAATTTTGGAGGTGTTGGTGTAGCCTGGAGATTGGATAAAGAGAATTTCTTAGCAAATAGTAAAACTATAAGCGCTTTAAAGTTAAGAGCATCTTATGGTACTAATGGTAATAATGCCGGTATTAGTTTTTATGCTTACCAGCCTTTATTCTCATTAGGTTTTAATAATGCATTAGAGCCGGGTATTATACAAAGCTCATTAGGTAATCTTGATCTTGCATGGGAAGTTAACAGAAAAGCTGATGTAGCATTGGAGTTTGGACTATTAAAGAACAGAATTACTGGTACTATTGAATACTTCAGCAGAGTTTCTAATAACTTATTGTTTGATGTTCCATTGCCTTTGTCTAGCGGTGTGGGTTCTCAAACAAGAAATATTGGTTCAATGGAAAACAGGGGTATTGAGTTAAACTTGAATGCTGATATTGTAAGAATAAAAGGATTTACTTGGAATGTAAATTTAAATATCACTTCATTAAAAAATGAAATTACTAAGTTACCACAGGATGAAATAATTTCTGGTACTAAAAAATTGAAAGTAGGCTATTCATTATACGATTATTGGCTGAGAGAATGGCAAGGTGTTGATCCTACAGATGGTGCTGCTTTATACCGTGCAGATAACCCGGCATTAGCAGGTACCCGCATTCGTAAAGC
>REAR01000155.1 GCA_004295245.1 Sphingobacteriales bacterium
TGAAAACCTGCTGTTGGTGCCATAAAAAAAGCGCAACACGGGGTTGCGCTCTTATTTTGGTAGCGTGGTTTATTATGCAACGCCTTTCAGCTTTTTTACAGCCTCAATAATTTTAGGCATTACTTCAAATGCATCGCCCACTATGCCGTAGTCGGCGGCTTTAAAGAAAGGCGCTTCAGGGTCTTTATTAATTACTACTATTACTTTACTTCTGTTAACGCCGGCAAGATGTTGTATAGCACCAGAAATGCCCACGGCAAAATATAAGTTGGGGGCAACGGCGCCTCCGGTTTGTCCCACATGCTCGTGATGCGGCCGCCAATGTGCATCTGCCACCGCACGGCTGCAGGCTGTAGCGGCACCCAATAGTGATGCAAGGTCTTCAATCATTCCCCAATTTTCAGGTCCTTTCAATCCGCGGCCACCACTTATTACTAATTCGGCTTCGCTTAAAGGCACCTGGCCGGTAATTTTATTAGTGGCAGTTACTTTAATGCGTGGTGCTGGTATGTTGGCAGCAAATGCTTCCACTGTTGCGCTGCCTTCTGTTGTTTTTGTTTGATAGGCGTTAGCATTTAAAGAAATAATTTTTACTGCCGTGCTGATGCTGATATTTGCAAATGCCTTACCACTAAAAACACCTTTACGTACTATAAAACCATTGCTGGTATCTGGTAATGCTACGGCGCCTGCTATCATACCGGCTTGTAGTTTGGCAGATAAACGGGGGGCTAGTGCTTTACCGTTTACGTTGTGCGATAAAACCACTACTGTTGCACTGGTAGCGTTTACTGCCTGTGCAATTACGTTGGTGTAGGCCTGTGCATCAAAATGGTTTAATGCATCATTGGCAACGGTAAGCACTTTGGTAATGCCGTATTTACCCAATGCTGCCAAATCATCCTGCACATTGCCTAAAACAATGGCTGTTGCAGTGGTGTTTAACTGCCGGGCCACATCGGCACCGTAGGTTGCAGCTTCAAAAGAAGATTTTTTTATATGCCCTTCTGATTGATCGATTATTACTAAAACTGACATGATACTTTTGATTTTTAGAATTTGAAACTTTAGTGAGACGATGCTACATGTTTCATTAATTAAAACACTTTCGCTTCTTCGTGCAGCAGGCGTACCAATTCTTCTGGTGTGTCTGCAGCTACTAATTTAACGCCAGCTTTTGCTGGGGGCATTTCAAAAGAAGCAATACTGGTTAAAGGTGTTACAGCTATCGGTTCTACTACTTTCAATGGTTTGGTACGGGCACCCATTATGCCTTTCATATTGGGTATGCGTTGCTCTGCCATTCCTTTTTGTGCACTTAACACAACCGGCAAACTTACTTCGCAGCTTTCTTCACCTCCTTCAATTTCTCTATTGATGGTGGCCGTAGTTCCGTTTAAATCAAACTTAGTAGCCAATGAAACATAAGGCATATCTAACAACTCTGCCACCATGCCTCCGATAGATGAGCCATTATAGTCGATAGTTTCTTTGCCCGTGAATACTAGATCGTAACCACCTTCTTTGGCAATGGCAGCAATTTGAGAGGCAATGTAAAAACTATCATGACTGTCGGCATTTACACGAATTGCCTCATCGCCACCCAGGGCCAGCGCTTTACGAATGATGGGCTCACAGTCGGCAGCGCCAACTGTAATTAAATGAATAGTGGTGGCTGCATCTTTTTCTTTCAGTTCTATGGCACGTACCAATGCATACCACTCATCGTAGGGGTTAATAATCCATTGCACTCCATCCTGTACAAATTTCGTGTTGTTATCGGTGAAGGCTATTTTTGCCGTGGTATCCGGCGTTTTACTAACACAAACTAAAATTTTCATGTGTGTCTATTTATGATGGCAATAATATTAGTTGTTTATGCAACTAAGCAAAGATAACAGTCGTTTGCCAAAATTCCACATAACCCGCAAAAAAAATTTCTGCAGCCATGGAAGAACGTATAGAAAAGTTGAAAGCATTTTTACTGGAAAGTCCGGCTGATTGCTTTTTGCAACACGCCCTTGCGTTAGAATATGTAAAACTGGGCAACGATGCAGAAGCCCGTAAATGGTTTGAAGCAATTCTTAACAGCAACCCCAATTATATTGGTTCTTATTATCACCTGGGCAAATTATTAGAGCGATTGAATGAAACAGCTGTAGCAATTACTTGGTACGAAAAAGGAATGGCAGCCGCAAGGGCTGCCAACGACTTACACGCACTGGGTGAACTAAGGGGTGCTTACGAAGAACTTACATTTTAGAAAGCGCCTTTTTTTACAAAAGCAGTAATACCTTCTACCAGCACATCTAAATTTTTTGTTGTGGTGTACACATTGGGTGTAATGCGCACGCCTTTAATATTCTCCCATTCTATACCAACCGTGTGTATTTTATAATTTGTCATTAAAAAATTATCCAGCTCTGCCGGCTTTCTGCCATCAACTGCTACCAAACCAATAGCACATCCAAATTCTTTGTTTAGAGAGGTGCCCAGTTTAACACCCGGTAGCGTTTGCACCTTTTGCATCCAGTAATTTTTTAAGTAATGAAGTCTTGCTTCTTTTCGCTCTGCACCAATCATTTCATGAAACTCTATGGCTTTATGTATGGCTTGTTCAATAAAAAAAGGTCTTGTTCCAGTGTTCTCAAACTTGCGGATATTATCCCGCTGTGTATCTGGTGCCCCAAATAATGGATACAGGTTTTTTATCTTATCTTTTTTTACATACAACAAACCACTGCCAATACAAGCGCTTAACCACTTGTGCAGGCTGGTACCAAAATAATCGGCCCCTAATTGCGGAATGGTAAAACTAAAATGTGCAAAGCTATGTGCCCCATCTACCAATACTTCTATACCGCGGGCATGCGCTGCATCTGCAATTTTACGCACTGGCAGTATTTGTCCGTTCCAGTTAATAATATGCGTAACATGCACCACTTTGGTTTTAGCTGTAAAAGCATTGGTGTATTGACGGGTAATATAATCGGTATCCTCACTGGGTAAATCCAGATTAATCCAAACCAGTTTTATTTTATCTCTTTCTTCACGCTGTTTCCAGGCATTAATCATGTTGGGGTAATCTTGTTTGGTCAGCACTACCTCATCGCCAGCTTTCAGGTCTAACCCAAATATTACAGTTTCTAATGCTTCTGATGCGTTGCGGTGAATGGCTATTTCCTCTGCGTCTGCACCAGCTAGTTTTGCCAAGCTGTTGCGCAAGGGTTCCCGGCCCTGATCTACAATACGCCACATATAATAACTGGGAGCTTCATTGCTGATATCGTGGTAACGCTTCATCGCTTCCTGCACCGATTTTGGAGAAGGTGCCACACCACCATTGTTTAAATTAATAATACCCGATGAGGTAGTGTAAGCCTGCTGCACATAGTACCAAAACGCTTCATCGCCAGCCAAAGCCGCAGGCGGCAAGGTTTGGGCTTTTTCAATTGCGCTGTGCAGGTTACGGCTCCACACAGGTTGGGCAATGCTGGCAGCAACAGCTGCTAAAGAAAAATTACCTGCTTTACTTAAAAAGTTGCGACGGTTAAAAGCACTCATTGCAGTAAATTTTAGTAACAGAAAGTTACATAAATACGGCGTAAATGAATTGCTCTTTTTTGTGTACCAGCTTTGGTAATACTATTGAGCTGCTGTTGCGTCGCACACTTCAACGGCAGTATTTCTGATTGAAGGTTTCTAATTTCAAATCAAAAATATAAAATTTCAAATGTTGAAGTGTGCGACGCAACGATGTTGCTATGTAACGCTACTGCTGGTTACCAATAAAAAAACCTGCAGTTATTGGCTGCAGGTTTTTTAAAGAGTATGTATTAAAACAGCTTATGCTTTTTCTTTGGCAGGGGCTGCTTTCTTTGCTTCTTCGTGGGGTAATAAATCGGCTTGTCCTAATGGTTTATTTTTTGCAAAATCTACCAGAATAGGGGCGGCCACAAAAATGGATGAATACGTACCGGTAATAACACCAATTAACATGGCAAAAGCAAAACCTTTGGTAACCTCGCTACCCACTAAAAAGAGGATAAGAATGGTTAAAAACACGGTTAATGATGTCATAATGGTACGACTTAAAGTATCATTAATGGCTCTGTTAATTACCACATCTTTACTAACACCTTTCATTTGATGGCTGTATTCACGTACACGGTCAAATACAATTACCGTATCGTTCATTGAGAAACCAATTACGGTTAACACCGCAGCAATAAAGTGCTGGTCAATTTCTAATGGAAACGGTACAATGTTTTTGAAGAATGAGAATACGGCAAGTGTTACCAATACGTCGTGCAGCAATGCTACAATGGTACCCAGAGAATATCTCCAGTCTCGGAAGCGGATGAAGATATAAACAGTAATAATTAACAAGCTCCAGAAAGTAGCCCATTTAGCACCACTTTTTAAATCGTCAGAAATGGTAGGGTCTACACGTTTAGAACCTTGCTTGTATTTAGTTGCAAATTCTGTTGCTGTGGTATTAGCAGCTAAGTAAGGCTTCAGTCCTTCGTACAATTTATTTTGTACCTGTAAATCTATTTCCTCGCCTTGCTTGTCAATCATATAATCGGTGGTAATTTCTAACTGGTTAGAAGTACCATAAACCTTAACAATTGGATTACGATCTAATACTTTGTTCAGGCTTTGTGCAATATTATTAGTTTCATTGGCAACCGGGCGGTCAAATTTAATAACGTAACTGCGGCCACCGCTAAACTCAACACCATATTTAAAACCATTAAATACAGCTCCGATACCTAAAATTAATACCACTACTGAAATTGCATAAGCAACCTTACGATATTCAATAAACTTAAAGTTGGCATGCTTAAATATGCGGCGACTTAAGTTGGTAAAGTAATTAAAGTGGCGTTGTTTATTAGTATAAAAATCGGTAATTAAACGAGACACCATAATACCACAGAATAACGATAGCAGGATACCCAGAATTTGCGTGGTAGCAAAACCTAATACCGGTCCTAAACCAAAATAGAACAATATAATAGCCGTTAATAAAGTAGTAACATGGGCATCTAATACCGGTGCTAAAGAACGCTTATAACCATCTGCCACAGCCTGCTGGTAACTTTTGCCACGGGTTAATTCTTCTTTAATACGCTCAAAAATAATTACGTTGGTATCTACTGCCATACCAATGGTTAATACCAAACCGGCAATACCCGGTGCGGTTAAGGTAGCACCCATAGAGCTTAATACACCCACTGTAAACAACAGGTTTAATATTAAAGCAATATTAGCAACCCAACCTGCGGTGTTATAATACACCAGCATTAGTAAGAAAATAACAATAAAAGAAATAAGGAAAGATTTAGCACCACCTGCAATAGCTTCAAAACCTAATGTAGGTCCTACTTCCTGAAACTGTACAATTTTAGCAGGGGCATTTAACTTACCCGATTTCAGAATAGAAGAAAGGTCTTGTGCTTCTTTAACGGTCTGGTCGTTCTTTTTACCACCCATTGTAATGCGTGAGTTACCACCAGAAATTTTACCCTCAACATTAGGCGCTGAGTAAACAATATCATCCAATACTATAGCAATGGGGCGGTTAATGTTTTCGCCAGTCATTTTTTCCCACTCTCTTTCACCGGCTTTATTCATGGCCATAGTAACATTTACCTGGCTGGTAGTAGGGTCAAAGTCCTGATTGGCATCTGTAATGGCATCACCTTCAATACGGGCTTTATCCTGCCCAGGAATGGTTTTGATAGCATACAAGTACAAGAAGTCAGATAGTTTACCTTTATCATCTCTCTCACGCTTGCCCCATAAAAACTTACAGTTTGCCGGAAAATTAGCAGCAACAACAGGGTTGGCTAAATACTCGTTAATGCTGGAAGTATCTGCAATACCAGCAGCACCAACATAAGAAGGCATGTAGTCTTTATTTTGCTGTGCCGCCTGAAAAGCAGGGGCAAAAGCAATAAGTAACTTGTTTTTATTAACGGAAGCATTTTTAGAAGTATCGGTTTTACCGGCACCACCTGTTAATGCACCAATATCATTTACCTTTCCTTTGGTGGTATCGATGACTGCTTTAGTAGTATCTGCGCTGGCAGTGCCATTCAGGTAGTCTTCTAAAGTTTTGTCGGCATTTTGTACAGATTGGGCAATCTCTCCAATATTATATACTTCCCAAAATTGCAGGTTAGCGGTGCTTTGTAAATACTTACGTACACGTTCGGGCTCGTTAGCACCGGCTAATTCTACAGTAATAATACCACGGTTCTCATCCAAATCAATGGTAGGCTGAGATACCCCAAACTTATCAATACGTTTTTGTAAAACTTGATAGGTTTGGTTCATGGCTGCAACAGCCTGCTCTCTTATATAGGCAATAGTGGTGTTGTTAGAAGCATCTGCCTTTAACTTGTTGCGGGAATTATTGCTGAATAAAGGCGCTAATTTCTGACCCGGATTTACCTTTTCAAAACTCTGCTGAAACAATGTAATGAAATCAGCATCGCTGTTTGTTTTGGTAGCAATGGCATCATCAATTGCTTTCTTTAATGCAGGGTCATTTGGGTTATTACTTACCGCTTTAATAAGACCGGTCAGTTCAATATCCATGGTAACGTTAATACCACCTTGCAGGTCAAGCCCCAATCTCATTTCTTTTTCTAATGCTTCCTGATAAGTGTGTCCCCACCAGGTTACTTTAGTGTCGCGGGTGCTGTCCAATAATTTTTTGTGACGCAACTTTTCAAAATCAGCTAGACTGTCTTTATACAAAGCCTGTTTTTCCTGATCACCAGCGTATTTAACACCTGGTGCGGGGTAGCTTTTGCTCACCCAGCTTTTAGCTTTATCCAGTTGTGCTTTCTCATGGCTGAAAACAAACCACGTAAAGGATAACTGGTAGATAGAATACAGAATCAGGAAACCGGCAAAAATCGCCACCAAACTTCTCATTGGATGTACTATTTCAGTTAAAAATTTTAAGGAGGGCAAAGATAGGGGTTTGAGATTGAACCTGAAATAGCCCACAATTCTAATTTTTAAAGGGGCTTTTTTGAAGGGCTGGCGGGGGCTTTGGCAAAAAAATGGAGCCGCGTTGCGACGCTCCGTTCAACAGCAACAATAATGGCAGCCTTGTTCTTTGTTAAAAGTGATTGATATTTTGCAAGCCTCCGTATTTTTGAGACATGAAGTTACTGTTAACCTTTTGTACATTCTTTGCCATCAGCAGCCTGTTCTTTTCTTGTAAACCGGCACAAAAAATGGTAAACCCTGCACCCATTGCCAGTAAATCCGCTGCCGATACAGCAGTGGCTCCGCCTCCAGTAAAAACCGCAATCATAACCCG
>REAR01000217.1 GCA_004295245.1 Sphingobacteriales bacterium
TATTGTTGCCAATTGTGCTGTTATTTGTTTTACCGCGGCAGCAGCATCTTCTAAACGCACATACACACCATTAGTAGCGGCTGATAATTGCTGCAATGCCCCTTCATTTAATTTTGTTAAAACAATATTACCCTGTGCATCTTTTTTTGTATCTCCGGTATTGGCATCTATAATAGGGGTACCCTGTGTGCTGCCAATGCCAACGGTATTAATCATAATACCATTCTCTGCCATAGTAACAGCCAGTTTAGCAGCTTCGGCATCATGGTCTTCTCCATCAGAAATTAACACTACCGCTTTATACTTTTTTTCTTTACTGTTAAAGCTGCCTGCTGCAATTCTTAAAGCCTCATTAAACACGGTGCCCTGTGTGGGTACCATTTCCGGGCTAGCGGTTTGTATATACATTTTAGCCGCTGCATGGTCTGTTGATAAAGGCATTTGCATATACGCACGGCCAGCAAACACAATAAGCCCTACCCGGTCATTGGGCATTCCTTCTATTAATCTTATCATAAACTGGCGTGCCCGTTCCAATCGGTTGGGTTTTAAATCTGCTGCCAGCATGCTATTACTAACATCCAAAGCAATCATCACATCCACACCTTTGCGATTGATTGTATCCGGCTCGCCGGGTTGTTGCAGGTTTGCTGCAGCAAGTACAATACTTGCTATAGCCACCAATAAAAGTATAAAACGCAGTATAAATCTTGCGGGTGAGTAGCTGGCAATAAGTGCTTTTAATAAGGCCGGATTGGCAATTTTGCCGGCGGTCTTTTTTTTCCACTGCAATATCATTACCAGCAATAGTAACAACAGCGGCACTAAAATAAGGCCGGTTAAAAAAATAGTATGTTCAAATCTAAATAGCAGTGTTTACTCTTTAGGCATCTTTATTCAAGAATCAATCCAAATTAGCAGCGCAAAAAATAATTATTTCTTACCCTCAAAAAAACCGTACTGCTTTAAAATATTGTTTAAAATAGTCAGGCGGCCAGTCTTCATATCAAAAGCGGGGTTGCTGTTTTCTATTTGCAACACAAAAAAGTAAGGATGTTTGTTTTCTTCTATCCATCCCACTACCCAGCCAATATCCTTGCCGTCTTCTTTTGTAGCCCAGCCTGTTTTGTAACTCAACGCATAATTAGCATTTTCTTTTTGCAGCATAACTGTCCGAATCATTTTCTGGCTCCGCTTCTGAAAAGGTAATTGATCAAAATACAGTTTCTTCACAAGGCCTAATTGTTCGTCGGCTGTTACTTTTACCGTATTATCCAGCCAAAAAGTATCTAAATTGTTAGCAATAACCGGTTTTTTAAATTTAGCACCATACCCCAATGTATCTAACCAGCGTTGCATGGTATCTTTTCCAATACGGCGGGCCAGCTCCTGAAAATAAGGAACGGCCGATACCTTAAACGCCTCATCAAAACGCAGGTCTTTGTTCCAGGCATGTAGCGTATCTCCATTACTAAATGTTCTTACAATACCATCCCATTTAATCAAGGTACTGCTATCGGTAATACGGCCGGTTTCAATACCAATTAAACCGTTTACTATTTTAAAAGTAGAAGCAGGCAGGTAGGCACTGTCTTTAAACCGCGATAAATTGTAAATACTAAAACTGCCCTGCCCATTGTTAAACAAACCAAAACTGCCCGTAACACCGGCGCTGTCAAAATATTTTTTCAAACTCTCGTCTTCTGTAACATTGTTGGTAGAACAGGCTGCCAACATACTTAATAA